>JAJECW010000077.1 GCA_022821865.1 Pseudomonadales bacterium | reverse complement strand
CAGGATGATCAGAATTCTCAGTAAAAGTTGCATCGATCTCCCCTGTTCGATTCTTGCCTGTGGTTACGGCAAGCGGAAAACGAAAAGCATGTTGCCGCCGCCGCGTTGCTGCAACTCCGGCGTCAGCATGCGATAGGTGACGCCGCCGCCGGCAGCGATAGCGACGTATTGCACACCGTCCACGGTATAGGTAACGGGGAAGCCGCCCGCCGTGGAGTTGAGTAGCTGCTCCCAGAGCACTTCGCCGGAATCGGCGTCGAAGGCCCGGAAGCGCCTGGCGTCGTCCGAAACGAAGACCAGGCCGCCGCCGGTGGTGAGCACCGAACCGCCGATGCCGGCGCGTTGCCGGTGCGTCCAGAGCGCTTCGCCGGTCGCCACGTCGACCGCGCTGAGCAGGCCGACCTGATTTTCCAGTTCGGGCGCCGCAACGATGCGGCTGGTGGCCGAGCGGTGGTGGAGACCGACGACGGGCTCCACCGGATTCAGAAAGTAATCCATGCAGGCGTTGTTGGTGGGCGTGTAAACCGCATTGGTTTGCGGGCTGTAGGCAACCGAATTCCAGTTGATGCCGCCGCGGGTCGTGGGGCAGACGAATTTCCGCTGCCTGATCTCGGTGATGTCGAGATCGATGTTCGTGATTCCCTTGTTGTTCTCGATGTCGACGCCGACGATGACGTTCTGGTAGTTGGTCTCGCGGGCCCAGAGAAACTCTCCCGTCGCGGCGTCGAGCGTCCAGATGATTCCGGTCTTGCCGGGTATGCCGGTGATAACCTTGCGCCTTTCATCGGAGGCGATGTCGGGATTGATCCAGGAAACCGCATCGGCGTCCGGCATCACTTCGGATTCGACGATGATGCGCTCGAAGGGGTGATCGAGGTCCCAGTTGCCGCCCGGGATGTGCTGAAAATACCATTCGATCTCTCCGGTATCCGCATCGAGCGCGAGCGTGGAATTGGTGTACAGCACGTCGCCGCCGCGAGTGTCGCGCTGGATCGAACCCCAGGGTATGGGCACGGCGATGCCGATATAGATCAGGTTGAGTTCCGGATCGTAGCTCGCCGGCATCCAGGCCGAGCCGCCGCGGCGCTGCTCGTTGGGCACGTCGCCCCAGGTTTCGCCGCCGGGCTCGCCGACTCGCGGCACGGTGCCCGTGCGCCAGAGCTCTTCGCCGGTGTCGGCGTCATGGGCGGTGATCCAGCAACTCGTGTTGATGTAATAGCAGCCCGACATGCCGGCGATGATCTTGCCGTCGAAGACCTGGGGGCCGCCGGAGTAGTGCTGGCCTACCGTCCAGTCGCCCATGCGGCGCTCCCAGGTCACCTCGCCGGTGTAGACGTTCAGCGATACGAGGTAGGCGTCCCTGGTGGCGATCAGGAGTTGATCCTTGTACAGCGTGCCGTTGCGATTGGCACAGGACAGCGGTGCTACGTGGTCCACCTCGGGGCGGCGATATTCCCAGAGCAAGGTGCCGTCGCGGGCGTCGAGGGCCTCGATGAAATCGCAGGCCTGGGGCAGGAACATTACGCCGTCATGAACCAGGGGCGTGGTTTCCTGCAAGCCCGGACCCATGGTCCAGGCCCAGGCCAGCCGCAGGTTGCCGACATTGTCCCTGTTGATCTGATCCAGCGGGCTATAGCCCCAATGGTTGGCCGTGCGGCGCCACATCAGCCAGTCGCCGTCGGGCGGGTCGCTCAACTCTTCCGGCGTTACCGGAGTGTAGGTTTCTAGGGGCGATTGCGCCGCTGCCTGCGAAAAGGCCGCGGCAAATGCCAGGAATACGGCGGTCAGGCAGAATCGGCGCGTGCTGGGACTTTGCATGCTGGGGTTCCTGTTAGTTGAAAGAAACGTGCAAGTGCGCAAGCGCCGCGGGCCGGACTTCAGTAAGGATAGCCTTCGAGCCTTGGCTGCCCGGGAAACCAGTCGGGAACGCGGGCGAAATTGTTTCGATTGGGCATCTCGATGTTCGGCAAATTGTCCTGGTCAAGAACCGCGTCCTCCTCGATCACGTCATTGAGAAACAGCAGGTAGGCCACGATCGCATAGACTTCGTCGGGCGTGAGCGTTCCCTCCATGCCCAGGGGCATGCCACGGTTGATGTAATCCCAGACAGTGGTCGCATAAGGCGAGCGGATCGGCAGCACCCGGCCGTAATCCCAGGGGTCGTCCACTTCTCCTATGTCGCGTTTGATCAGCCGCGGCGCGGTCGCACCGGTGCCGTTCAGTCCGTGACAGACGAAGCAGGTTTTTTGTACGTAAAGTTCTTCACCCTCGGCCACGGTGCCGCTGCCGGCGGGAAGCTCCTTCCCGTCCGGACTGATGGCGATATCCCAGGCGGCCACTTCCTCGGCGGTTGGCGCCCTGCCCAGTCCGTAAGTGGGGGACTGCGCCTGGGCGCAGATCCCCACCGCCAATAACAGCAAACTGGACAACTTGAGGACGCCCAATGTTATCGAAGCTTCCACGCGGCACATGGATGTGCCGCCGGATTCGGCGGCGCAAGCCGCTGAAGCCGGGAGCAAAACAAAACTCGCTTTTGTTTTGCGTTCCAGGGAAATTCCATGGATGGAATTTCCCGCAATACTACGTGATCGCATTGTGGACGTTGCCGTCGCTGTCGATTCGCCAGGGCTGGATCGAATTGTCCTGGCCCTTCACCCTGACCGGCTGATCCGGCGGCTGATTCCAGAACGCGGCGACCTGGGCGCGGCTCGGTTGTACCTGGCCGAGTTCGTCGGTGCAGCGGGACTGGAGTTCGCATTCGTTGCCGTCCCAGGTCCAGTTCATGCTGAAACGGGTATGCGCCATGGGCTGCGGTTCGCCGCGGATATCGGCGTCCTGCCAACTGCGGCCGCCGTCGGTGGAAATTTCCACTCTGGCGACCTTGCCGCCGCCTGACCAGGCGAGGCCGCTGATCTCGTAGAAACCGGGCTCGGGCAGCCGCTGGCTGCCGGACGGGAACGTGATGACCGATTTCGGCCCGATCTGGTAGCCGAGCGCCGCGGTGGCGGGATCCTGGGTCAGATGCCCGTAATCGTTATAGGTCATGTAGTACTGATCGACGACCTTGATACGGCGCAGCCACTTGACGTTGAAAATGCCTTCGAAGCCGGGAACGAGCAGGCGCAGCGGGTAGCCCTGCTGGGGACGCACCGCCTCGCCGTTCATGCCGTAACAAAGGATGCAGTCGGCCATGGCCTTGTTGACCGGAATCGTCGAAGCCCCTTTCACTTCCTCGACGCCTTCCGCCACGATCCACTCGCCGCCGTCCTGCACCCCGGCCTCTTCGAGCAAGGTGGACAGCAATACGCCGGTCCATTCGGCGCAGCTCGTCATGCCGTGGGTTTCCTGCACGGTGGTGTGGCTGCTACGGGAGCGATTGCCCGCGCATTCGATGAAATGCAGACGCGTCACCGATGGGAAACGTCTCAGTTCCTCCATGGTGAATACGAGTTCCCTGTCCACCAGGCCGTGAATCATCAGTCGATGATTGGCGGGGTCGATGTCCGGCACGTACGAGCCGCGGGTGGTTCCAACGTAATGCAGTGACGACGGCGTGATGACTCCCACCGATTCCTGCAGCGGAGCCGCGATGTGAAAATCGAGGCCGAAAGCGTCGGGCGAATGTCTGCCACCATGGGGTATGCGTTTCGAATCCTCGAAACGCGAGCGCTTGCCATAGGCGACGAGATCGTCCGTGCCGACGATCATTCCTTCCGGATCCGGCAATTGACCCGATGCCGGTTTTGCCGCGGCGAGGCCCAATCCACCGGCCAGTGCTGCTCCGCGCTTGAGAAATTCCCTTCGATCAGACTGTTTGGAACTCATTGTTCTCGCTCCAGTTTGCCCGAAGTCGGCTATACGCTTCAGGTCGTTGAAAGGGATTGGGTTACTATGTAGCCTAATTTCCTCTCGCGGGCAAGACTGGATTTATCAAAAGCGCCCCAACCGAAAAGATTAGCCATGAATTGCATGCAACCGCGCGGGAAACCGCTTGTAAACAAAACCGCCGTTCCGAAGGCCGACATCGGACCCGGCGCGGGAATCGCCGCGCGCCTTGCGGGCTTTCTCTGCCTGACGGCGGGCTTCGCCCTAGCCCAGCCGGCGCCGCTCGGCCAGGTGGGGTTTCAGGACGTTGCATTGTCCATTGAACATGTGGCGGGCAGCGTCTACATGGTGCAGCGGCCGGGTGGCGGCGGCAATATCGGCGCTTCGATCGGACCCGACGGCGTGCTGCTGGTGGACGCGCTGTTTGCCCCCATGACCGAAAATCTGCTGGAAGTTATCGGGGAAGTTACCGACCAGGACATCCGTTTCCTCGTCAACACCCATATTCACCGCGACCATGTGGGCGGCAACGCCAACCTGGCGGCGCTGGGCGTGACGATTTTCGCCCACGAAAAGACCCGCCAGAAGTTTCTGGAGGAAAGCAGCCATTTCCCCCGCAACGGCGGCACCTTCGCTCCCCAGACGCCGGCGGAGGGCCGACCGCTGATCACCTTTAACGACGCCATTACCTTCCATCTCAACGGCGAAGAGGTACGCGCCTTCCTCGCACCGCCCTCCCACACCGACGGCGATGCCTTCGTGTATTTCCCCGAATCCAACGTGCTGCATCTCGGCGACGTGTTCCGGACCACCAGTTATCCCGTCATCGACAAGTTCAATGGCGGCACCCTGCGGGGAACGATTGCGGCCCTCGACCTGGCCATCGACATGGCGGGCCCGGATACCCGGGTCATTCCCGGCCACGGCCTCGAAGTCGTCGGCCGCGCGGAGATGGTGGAGTTCCGCGACATGATTCTCGACATCCGCGACCGGGTGTACGCCATGATTCGCCAGGGCA
>JAJECW010000035.1 GCA_022821865.1 Pseudomonadales bacterium | reverse complement strand
CATACATCACCCGGCGGTCTTTCACCACCTCCGCCCAGATCGTGCCCTCGGCATCCTGATTGCGCACTCCCAGGGTGAATTGCTTGAAGTCGGTGCGACCCATCCAGAACACCACGGAGCGGCGCGAGGAACTAATATAGCCGTCGGAGGCGCCGGTGCCGCCGGCGGACACGGCGAAAACATCGACATTCCCCGTCGCGCCGAAATTCACCACGACCCGGATTTTATGAACCTTGCTGTCCGAGGGCCATGTGGAGCCGGTGCGCACGTTGAATGTCACCTTGGGGGTCATGTCCTGGTCGGGCAGGCACCAAATACGCGATGTATTACCTTGTTCCACGTAGCCGGGGGCGGGCCTGACATGGCTTCTCACGCATTTGCCTTTCACGACCGTCGGGCCGTCTGGCATGCGCAGGGTTCGCACGACCGCGTTGTTCCTATCTAGCGGGGTAATCTGGACGGTCGGAAGGCGGTCCAGCACCACCTGCGCGAATGCCGGCGCCGCGAAGGCGAACAGCAGCGGCAGGCACAGGACGGCCGGCTTCAGGCCGCGCCGCAATCCGCGGGCGACACGCGGGACGCCCGCGGCAACGCGGGCGGAGGAAGAGGCGGATCGGAACGGAAGGGGGGCGGCGCGGGTCGCGTTGTTCCCGGCGGCGGCGCGCCGGGGTTCAGGCGGCGGGGCGGGAAGCTCCCGGCGGGCGCGCCTTTCGAGCGCGCTCATGGCTCGGCTCGGCTCGGCTCGGCTCGGCTCGGCTCGGCTCGGCTAATAGTATGGTCCTGTTCGTTGATTTCCAATGTCAAGTCCCTCCTCGTGAGCGCACTGATTCGCTTCTCTCGGCTTTGTGGCCGAAAGTCCTGGGAGTCTACAACAATTCCATTCCCTGTCACAAACGCTGCCGCGATGGCGATACGCGCGGCGTCTTCCACATGTTTCGGCCAGAAGCTGCCAGACTTTACCACCCGGTTTCCGATCTTCGCAACCCGCCAGAAGCCGGAGCCTGCGCCGTGGGAATTCACGGCTGCAAGTCCGTTCTTTCGTGGGTTTTCGACGGTTTGGTGTTACAATCCGGGGCATGATGATTGATGATCCATGGGTCTGGCGACCGCTGCGGGAAATGCCCGCGGGGGCTGAGGGCTGGGCGATTCCGGGGCAGGCGGAACAGGAGGCGGCCTGGGCCCGTTGCCGCGAATCCCTCAAGGGCGATCCGGCAAAGGAACGCTTCATGCAGGGCTGGCTGCGGGAGCGGGTGCGCGCGTTCGCCATCGAAACCGGGCAGATTGAAGGCTTGTACACCCTGCGCCGGGGCGTCACCGAGCAACTCGTGGCCGAGGGTTTCGCCGGCGTTGTGGAAGCCCATACCTTCGAATCCGTCGAGGACGAGACGATCCGCGGCCTGTTGCAGGACCAGGAAGCCGCCTACGACATGATGTTCGAAGATGTCGCCAGCGGCAGGCCGCTGTCCCAGTCCATGGTCAAGAGCTGGCACCAGTTGCTGACCCGGCATCAGGCCACGGTGACCGGACTCGACATGCGGGGGCGCGGGATTGCGGCGCCGTTCCGCACCAGGGGCCAGTGGAAAATTAAGCCGAACAATCCGCGCCGGCTCGATGGCAATGTGCATCAGTACTGCCCGCCGGAGCACGTGCAGGCCGAGATGGACCGCTTCTTCGCCCTGTATCGGGAAGTTCGGCGGCGCAACTATCCAGTGAACGTGGAAGCGGCCTGGCTGCATCACCGCTTCGTCCGCACCCATCCTTTCCAGGACGGCAACGGCCGCAGTTCGCGCCTGCTCATGGCCTGGGCCTACATCAAGCGCTCGCTGCCGCCGCCGGTAATCACCGCCCAGGGCAAGCCGGATTATATTGACGCACTGGAGTTGGCCGATGCTGGAGATTTGAAGGCTTTTTCCGACCACATCGGTTTTATCGCCGCTGCGTCGCTAAACAGCGCAAACCAGTTGGCTGCCCGCGCCCTCGAAGGCAAGCTCAACCGCGCCAACGGCAACGGCGGACGCACCATCGGCGACAGCTATCATCCCCCAATCGAGGAGTAACTGTCACTCCCGCGGAAAGCACAGCCGCTGCCGGCATGACCGTTGCAATCGAAGAAAGTGAACTTCAAGCCACCTTGACGGCTTCGGGTTGCAGCAGATGCTTGAACTGGAGGGGGACGGCCACCATCTGGTGTTTGTCGAAATCGAACAGGACCACGCCCATCTTGGCCATGCAGACCACCGAATCGAGGGCGCTGTTGGTGACCTTCATGCAGATGTCGATGCCGTAGCGGTTCACCTTGCCCACGCCCACGTCGATGATCAGCACGTCGCCGGCGAAGGATTCGGAGCGGAAATCCACCGAAAGATCGGTGACCACCATGCCGAGCCCGTATATGTTTTCTTCGGTAAATCCGAGGTTTGCGAGATATTGCAGGCGTGCTTCGTGGAGTATTTGCAGCATCGACTGGCTGTCGAGGTGCCGGGCGTAGTTGAGGTCGCTCAGGCCCACGCTTTTTTCGATCCTGAAGGTGAATTCTTCCGGCGGGTCAAGCTTGATTCGAGGCATGGCGAGCGCTCCCGTGGTTGTTGTTTTGCAAACCGCCTGTTCTGAGACAGGAAGCATGCGATTTGGTTCAATCGAATGCCACCGGCCGCCGGACAGGCGCCGGTTGCCTGACACCGGCAATGTACTTAGCATTACGCCCTTTCGTCAATTCCGCGCCATCACCGCGGAACGGGAGCAAAGCACATCATGCGATACACCTTGAACCAGGACTCCATCACCAGCATCGCGGCGGACTGTCTGGTCGTGCCGATCTGGAAAGACGGCGAACCCGGCGACGATGCCGAGGCGCTCGACGAGGCCAGTGGAGGCGCGCTGAAGCAGATCGTCGGCAGCGGCGACTTTCGCTGGAAAGCGGGCGAATCCCATTTGCTGCACGAGCCGGCCGGCTGCGCCGCGAAGCGGATTCTGCTCGTGGGCGCGGGCGATCCCGCGGAGTTCGATGCGGGCGCGGCGGCGAAGTATCTTGCCTGCGGCGTCCGCAAGCTGCTCGACGGCAACATCCGCCACGCCCATTTCGCCCTGGAGGGTATCGACGCCGTATTCGGCGGCGGCTGGCTTGCCGCCAGGCTTGCCCGGGAAGCGGAAACCGCCGCCTATCGCTATGCGGCCACAAAGGCCGGCGCCGGGCCGGAACCCGTGCTGGAAAGCTTTTCCGTACCGTCACTCGGAGACGATCCTGCCGCAGCCCTGGCCCGGGGCAAAGCCATCGGCAGGGGCATGAATCGCGCCCGGGAACTCGGTAACCTGCCGGGCAATATCTGTACTCCCGGATATCTCGCCGCTCACGCGGCGGAACTCGCCGGACAGCACGACTCGCTGAGCGTCGATGTCCTCGATGAGGCGCAAATGCGCGAACTCGGCATGGGCTGCCTGCTCTCGGTGGCCGCGGGTTCGGTGGAGGAAGCCCGCCTGATCGTGCTGCGCCACCAGGGCGGGAGCGGCGAAGAAAAGCCCGTGGTGCTGCTTGGCAAAGGAATTACTTTCGATACCGGCGGCATCAGCCTCAAGCCGGGCCTGGCCATGGACGAAATGAAATTCGACATGTGCGGCGCCGCCAGCGTAATGGGCGCCATGGCCGCCGCGGCGGAGTTGCAACTGCCCGTCAACCTCATCGGCATGGTGGCGGCGGCGGAGAACATGCCAGGCGGCAAGGCCACCAAGCCCGGCGATATCGTCACCAGCATGGCGGGCAAGACTGTGGAAATCCTCAATACCGACGCCGAAGGCCGCCTCGTGCTCTGCGACGCCCTCACCTACGCCGAGCGTTTCGACCCCGCCTGCGTCATCGACATCGCCACCCTCACCGGCGCCGCGGTGGCGACTTTCGGCCACGAAGCCAATGTCCTGCTCGGCAATGACCAGGCGCTGATGGACGAGTTGCTGCAATGCGGCCGGACCTGCCTCGACCGCGCCTGGCAGCTTCCCCTGTGGGACGAATACCAGAAGCAACTCGACAGCAATTTCGCCGATATGGCCAACATTGGCGGCAAGCGGGCGGGGACGATCACCGCCGCCTGCTTTCTGTCGCGTTACGCCGGGGCCTTCCCCTGGGCCCATCTCGATATCGCCGGCAGCGCCTGGCTTGCCGATGGCGCGAGAAAGGGCGCCACCGGCCGCCCCGTTCCCCTGTTGATGGAATTCCTGCTGGCGCGCGCGGACCAAAGCTGAAATGGACAAGACCTTCAGGCCGCGCGAGATCGAAGACCGCTGGAACCACATCTGGGAAGACCGCGGCTACTACGCGCCGAAAGCCGGCGGCGCAAGCTACAGCATCGCCATTCCGCCGCCCAATGTCACCGGGCGGCTGCACATGGGCCATGGCTTCCAGCTCGCCATCATGGACGCCCTGATCCGCTATCAGCGCATGAGAGGCCGGGACACCCTGTGGCAGGTGGGCACCGACCACGCCGGCATCGCCACCCAGATGGTGGTGGAGCGGCAGCTCAACGCCGAAGGCGGCAGCCGGGAGGCCATTGGCCGCGAGCGCTTTGTGGAGCGGGTCTGGCAATGGAAGGAGGAATACGGCGGCATCATCACCCGGCAACTGCGGCGCATGGGCTCTTCCCTGGACTGGTCCCGGGAGCGCTTCACCATGGATCCGGAACTGTCGGCCCTGGTGGAGCACGTGTTCATTTCGCTGTACCGGGAAGGCCTGATCTATCGCGGGCTGCGGCTGGTGAACTGGGACCCGCAACTGCTCACGGCGATTTCCGATCTTGAGGTCATCGCCGAGGAGGAAGCCGGCTCGCTGTGGCACCTGCGCTATCCCCTGGCGGATGCGGACGGCGCCGGCGCAAGTCATGTCACCGTCGCCACCACGCGACCGGAAACCATGCTCGGCGACACCGCGGTTGCGGTGCATCCCGAAGATCCGCGCTATCGGGACCTGGTGGGGAAAATGGTGGAATTGCCACTTTGCGGGCGGCGGATTCCCGTAATCGCCGATGACTATGTGGACCCGGAATTCGGCAGCGGCTGCGTCAAGATCACCCCGGCCCACGATTTCAACGATTATGAAATCGGCCTGCGCCATGAACTGCCCATGATCAACATCCTCACCCGGGACGCCCGCATCGGCGATGCGGCGCCCGAGGCTTACCGCGGTCTCGACCGCTTCGCGGCGCGCGAGCGGGTGGTGGCCGACCTGGAACAGGCGGGGTTGGTGGCGGACATCGAAGACCACCGGCTCAAGGTGCCCCGGGGCGACCGCAGCGGTGTCGTCATCGAACCGTTTCTGACCCGGCAGTGGTACGTGGCCATCGACGAGCTCGCCAAACCCGCCATCGCCGCGGTGGAAAACGGCGAGATCGAGTTTGTGCCGCGCAACTGGGAAAACACCTATTTCGCCTGGATGCGCAATATCCAGGACTGGTGCATCAGCCGCCAGCTCTGGTGGGGGCATCGCATCCCCGCCTGGTACGACGGGCGGGACAATGTCTATGTGGGCGCGAGCGAGGCGGCGGTGCGCCGGGAGCATGGCCTCGGAGACGATATCGCCCTGCGCCGGGACGAGGATGTCCTCGATACCTGGTTTTCCTCGGCGCTGTGGACTTTCTCGACCCTGGGCTGGAAGCCGGGCGCCTCCCCGGAATCCGGCGCCCAAAGCGAGTACTTCGAGCGCTTCCACCCCACCAGCGTGCTGGTGACGGGTTTTGACATCATTTTCTTCTGGGTGGCCCGGATGATCATGATGACGCTGAAGTTCACCGGCGAGATTCCTTTTCGCCAGGTCTATATCACCGGCCTTGTGCGCGACGAGCACGGCCAGAAGATGTCCAAGTCCAGGGGCAATATTCTCGACCCCATCGACCTGATCGACGGCATCTCCCTGCCCGACCTCATCGCCAAGCGGACCGAAGGCATGATGCAGCCGCAACTGCGGGAACAGGTGGAGCGCCTTACCCGGGAATCCTTCCCCGACGGCGTTGCCGGCCACGGTGTCGACGCCCTGCGTTTCACCTTTTATTCCCTGGCGTCCACCGGCCGCGACATCAAGTTCGACATGGGCCGTATCGCGGGTTTCCGCAATTTCTGCAACAAGATCTGGAACGCCGCCCGCTACGTCCTGATGAACTGTGAGGGCAAAGCCGTGGCGCCGGCCATCGTCGAGGCGGATTGCACCGTGGCGGACCGCTGGATCAGGGACCGGTTCGACGCCGCCGCGGGCGAGATCCGGCAGGCCATGGCGGAATACCGCTTCGACCGGGCCTCGCGCTGCCTGTACGAGTTTTTCTGGAGCGAGTTCTGCGACTGGTATGTGGAGCTTTCCAAGCCGGTATTGTGGAACGAGGAAGAAAACCCGGCGGCCGCCGCCGCAAGCCGCCGGGCGCTGCTCGAAACCCTGGAGCGTTCCCTGCGCCTGCTGCATCCCTTCATGCCATTCATCAGCGAGGAAATCTGGCAGCGCATCGCCCCCCTGCTCGCCATCGAAGGCGAAAGCATCATGCTGCAAGCCTGGCCCGAAGCCTCCAGCGCCGGAGCGGATACCGCGGCGGCGGCGGATATCGACTGGCTGCGGCAGATCGTCACCGCGGTGCGCGCGATCCGCGGCGAAATGGACATCCCGCCGGGGCGGAAACTGCGGGTATTGCTGCGCCGCGGCGAATCCGGGGACGAAGGCGCCGGCAGGCGGCGGCTGGAACAGCACCGCCCCTGCCTCACCCAACTGGGCAAACTCGAATCCATCGACTGGCTGGAAGGAGAAGCGCCGCCGGCGGCCACGGCGATCGAAGCGGGAACCGAAGTGCTCGTGCCGCTGGCGGGACTGATCGACGTGGCCGCCGAACTTGCCCGCCTCGACCGGGAAATCGGCAAACTGGAGAAGGCTTTGCAGTCGCTGCGGGGCAAACTCGGCAACCCCCGCTTTGTGGCCAATGCGCCGGAAAAGGTAGTGGCGGAAGTGCGCGGGCGCGAGTCGCAGTTGTCGGCTTCAATGACCGCCCTGCTGGCGAAGCGGGAGAGCCTGGGGGAATAGCTTCAATTCCGCAGCCCCGGGGGCATGCTGAAGCTGATGTCTTCGCTGACGCCGCTGATTTCGGCGACTTCGCATGGCGCGTGATCCCTGAGCCGGGCAACGACTTCCCGCACCAGCGATTCCGGAGCCGAGGCGCCGGCGGTGACGCCGATGCGGCCCTTGCCTTCCAGCCAGTGGCCCCGGATGGCGGCGGCGCTCTCAATCAGATGGGATTCGCAGCCCAGCCGCTCGGCGAGCTCCCGCAGGCGATTGGAATTGGAGCTGTTGCCGGCGCCCACCACGAGCAGCAGGTCACACTCGAGTGCGAGCTGCTTGACGGCGTCCTGGCGGTTCTGGGTGGCGTAGCAGATGTCGCTGCGGCGGGGACCGCTGATGTCGGGAAAGCGCTGCTTGAGCACTTCGATGATCTCGGCGCAGTCATCCACGGAAAGCGTGGTCTGGCTGGAATACGACAGCCGGGCCGGGTCCCGGATTTTGATCTTGCGAGCGTCCTCAACGGACTCCACAAGATAAATCTCGCCGCCGGCGCTGGTGTCGAAATTGCCGATGGTTCCCTGCACTTCCGGGTGGTTGGCATGACCGATGAGCACACACTCCTCGCCCTTGCGGGCGGACCGGGCAACCTCCATGTGGACTTTGGTCACCAGGGGGCAGGTGGCGTCGAAAACCTGAAAGCTGCGGCTGGCGGCTTCTTCGCGAATCTTGTGGGCGACGCCATGGGCGCTGAAGATCACCACCGGAGGGCGGCCGGCGGCGTCAATATCGGGAATTTCCTCGAGTTCCTCGACAAAAACCGCTCCCTTGCCGCGCAGGTCCTCGACCACATGCCGGTTATGCACGATTTCATGGCGCACATAAATCGGCGCCCCATAACGTTCCAGGGCGCGCTCAACCACCTCAATGGCCCGATCCACCCCGGCGCAGAACCCCCTGGGATTCGCCAGACTGAGCTTGACCGGCTGCCGGGTCTGTACAATTGTCGCATCCATAGCCCGGGTATTCTACATGAGTTGGAGCGTTACATCGCTTGCATGGACTTGCATTCAGGGTGAGGCTTACAATCGTTGGGCGAAATGGGAGGGGTTTTGATGCCTGGAAAATTTTTGATGACTGCTGGTTTGTTGTGCGGCCTGTTTCCGGCAGCGTGGGCCCAGGTTGCCGTGGAGGCGCCTTCCGAACCGTTTGTGATTCAGACTTTCGAGATTGACGAGGTGCTTGTGACGCCCTTGGCCAGAGGGCTGGCGAATCCCTTCGATCTGGCGTTCCGCGGCAATGGCGACATTCTGGTTACCGAACGCTATGCGGGCAGGCTCAGGGTGATTCGCGGCGGGCGCTTGCTTGAGACAGGCCTTGACGGCGTGCCCGAGGTGTATGCGGGGGAATTCCGGGCGGGCTTGATGGCGGTGGCATTGCACCCGGAAAACGATTCGATCGTGTATCTGACCTACACCAAGCCTATCGTTGTGGATGGCGAACCGGAACGTACCGTGGCGCTGGCGCGGGGGCGGATCGACGGCGATTCGCTCGCCGGGGTTGAGGATATCTTCGTGGCCCGGGGGCTTGATCGGGGAATCGCCGCTTCCCAGCTACTGTTCACGCCCGAAGGAAACTTGCTGATGTCCATTGGCGGCGCCTATATGTATGCGGGGATCGGCGATTATGCCCAGGACGCTTCGCTTCATTATGGCAAGCTGCTGCGCCTGACCGGAGATGGCGCGCCGGCGCCGGGCAATCCGTTTCTGGACAGCGGCGAGTACCTGCCGGAAGTCTGGTCGGTGGGGCATCGCAATATCATCGGCCTCGGCTTTCATCCCGAGAGCGGGGAACTCTGGGCGACGGAAAATGGACCCCAGGGCGGCGACGAGGCCAATATCATCCGGCCGGGAGCGAATTATGGCTGGCCGGTGGTCTCCTACAGCCGCCAGTACCGGGGCGACCGGGTCTCGGAAAGGCCCTGGAGCAGTGAATTCATCGACCCGGAAATCATCTGGTGGCCTTCCATCGCGCCGGCGGGAATGATCTTCTACACCGGCGACAAGCTGCCGCAATGGCGGGGCAACATGATCATCGGCTCGATGATGGAAGGCAGGATTCCCGGTACCGGGCATATCGAGCGGGTGGCGTTCAACAGCCGCGGCCAGGAGATCAGGCGCGAAAGCCTGCTGCGGGAACTCGGCGCGAGAGTCACCGGCGTGACCCAGGGGCCGGATGGCTATCTGTATGTGCTCCTCGACGAAGAAAACGGCGCCCTGCTGCGGCTGGAGTCGGTATCACGGGAGCGGGCGGCAGATCGGTAAGAACTCTTGCAAGGTGGCGGTGAGAGAGGGATTCGAACCCTCGATGCCTTTCGACATACACACTTTCCAGGCGTGCTCCTTCGACCACTCGGACATCTCACCGGTTTCCGGTTTTTGTAATGCAATTGCTTTTATTGTACATGCCATGTTGGGTTAAGCGCGGAACGAAGCGTAGTCGCAGAATCTTTTTGAAGAACCTGAGAATTTGTTCATGCCATCCATGGCGCGGCTTTTGCGGCTTCGCCTAACCCCGGTCTCGCCATCCATGGCGAGCCGTTCGGCCCTAAAAGAGCTTCGCTCTTTTTCGGCTTGCGCCGACCGGGCCTCACCCACTCGGACATCTCACCGGTTTGTGGTTCGCGGCTGTCTGCATTGTACATGCCATTACTGATGGAATGCACAAACCCGGGAGCCTGCGCCGCGGGAATTCGCGCGGAACGACGAGGAATGACACACCTGTTTTCTACTGCCTGGCGTCGCGACCCAGTAACTGGTCGGGGTTTATGGGGGCGGTGCCGCGGTAGACGTTGATTTCCAGGCCGCCGCGGCGGAGGAAATGCAGCGACAGGCTGAGCCGTTCGGGCCGGCAGGCGCTCAGGATGTCGTGGAAGGCCCGTTCGGCGCAGCTTTCGTGCCAGGCGGCGTGGGAACGGTAGGCGCAGAAATAACGCAGCAGGCCCGGCTCGTTGATCTCCCTGCCGCTATAGGCCAGGGCCGCGCTTGCCCAGTCGGGCTGTCCGGTTACCGGACAGATGGAGCGGAACAATTCGGTGCGCAGTTTTCGGTCGACGACGGACTCGTCTCCGGTTTCCAGCAGGCCCGCGTCGGGGCCATCCTCGATTTTTCCCACCAGATGACCGTCGATCAAGGCGTAGTCGGCCAGCAGGCAATTGTCGGGATAGTCGGTCAGGCCCCAGATTCGCGCCTCGGCCTTGCCGCCGCAGCAGGCGGACAGATCGCGCGCTATCCGCTCCGCCGCGGACGCGGCGTCCTTGATTCGCTCGTTATTGAGCCCGGCGAGATAGAGCTTGAGGGATTTGGATTCCACCAGAAAAGACGAATCCGCCGGAAACAGGAATTCCCCGACAAAAACCCCGGGCCTGCCATTGGCGTCCAGCCAGGACAATTCATAGGCGCGCCAGTGATCGAGGCCATGCATGACGGCTCCATCCACGGGGATTTTCTCACGGGGCATCGGGTGCAGGATTTCGGGGCTGTAATGCCGGGGAATGCCCGTCTGCCTGCCAAGTGGATTGCCGCCCATAATCAACTCCGCACGCCGGTGCCCCTGCGCAGCAGCCAGATGCAGCCGCCGTAGAGCACGATGACGAACAGACAAAGCATGGTGAACGCCCAGGCCACATCGATATCGGATGTGCCGAGTATGCCGTAGCGGAAGGTGTTGACCATGTAGAAAATCGGGTTGAGCTGGGACACCACCCGCCAGAATGGCGGCAGCAGCTCGATGGAGTAGAACACGCCGCCAAGATAGATCAGCGGCGTCAGCACGAAGGTGGGAATGATGGAGATGTCGTCGAAGTTGTTGGCGAATACGGCATTGATGAAGCCGCCCAGGGAAAACACCAGCGAGGTCAGCAGCACCACGCTGATGGTGATCAGGAGACTGTGGATGCCCAGGTCGGCGAAGAACAGCGACATGAGCGTGACGATCAGGCCCACGCAAAGCCCCCGGGCCATGCCTCCGGCGATGTATCCCGAGAGAATGACGTAATTGGGGACCGGCGCCACAAGCAGCTCCTCCACGCTGCGCTGGAATTTCTGGCTGAAAAACGACGACACCACATTGGAGTAGGAATTCTGGATGACCGCCATCATGATCAGTCCCGGCACGATGAACTCCATGTAGCGGTATCCACCCATTTCCCCGATTCTGCTGCCCACCAGATTGCCGAAAATCACGAAATACAGCGAAATCGTGATCACCGGCGGCAGCAGGGTCTGCAGCCAGATTCTGGTGAATCGCCGCACTTCCTTGATGACGATGGTTTCAAAAGCCACCAGCCGGTGATCGGAAAACATCAGCCCTCCACCTCCCCGTTTCCTTTCCCGCGCAGGCGGGAAAGGAACAACTGTTCCAGCCGATTGGCCTTGTTGCGCATGCTGATGATGCGGATACCGAGGCGGTCGAGGGCGGCGATGGCGCTGTTGATGTCGCGGCCGCCGGAAAGCACCGCCTCGATACTGTGGGAATCGATCTTGCGCAGGGAAAGTCCGGGCTCGTCGATGTTCACCTCGCCATCAAGCGTGGCGTCGGAATCGAGAATGAAGGCGTGGGTATCGAGTTCAAGCAGCAGCTTTTTCATGCTCGTATTCTCGATGATGCGGCCCTCGTCGATGATGGCGATGTTGCGGCAAAGCTGCTCGGCTTCCTCGAGATAGTGCGTGGTCAGAATGATGGTGGTGCCGGCGCGGTTGATTTCGAGCAGGAAATTCCACATGGAGCGCCGCAGTTCGATGTCGACGCCGGCGGTGGGCTCGTCGAGAATCAGCAGGCGCGGCTCATGCACAAGCGCCCGGGCAATCATCATGCGCCGCTTCATGCCGCCGGAAAGCGAGCGCGAGCGGTCATTGCGCTTTTCCCACAGGCCAAGCTGCCTGAGATACTTTTCGCTGCGCCCGGCGGCGAGTTTGCGCGGCAAGCCGTAGTAGCCCGCCTGGGTCCGGACGACATCGCCGACTTTCTCGAACTGGCTGAAGTTGATTTCCTGCGGGACCACGCCAAGATCGAGCTTGGTCTGGTACACATGGGTATCCACATCGCGGCCAAAGACGCGCACCCTGCCGCCGCTGCGGGTCACGAGGGTCGAGACGATGCCGATGAAGGTCGATTTGCCGGCGCCATTGGGGCCAAGCAGCGCAAAGAAATCCCCCTGTTCCACTTCCAGCGAGATGCCTTTCAGCGCCATGGTGCCGCTGGCGTAGCGTTTCTGCAGATTGCTGACGGATATGGCTACAGTCATGAATCGCCTGGCTGCCGGCGGCTCGGAAATATCGGTAACGCGCGGCGCGGGCTCCTTTCGCAAAAAACCCGGCTTGCGCCGGGTTTTCGCAGTTGGCGTCCCCTAGGGGTTTCGAACCCCTGTTGCCGGGATGAAAACCCGGTGTCCTAGGCCTCTAGACGAAGGGGACAAGTCCGGTGGGCAGGCGCCCGCCCCGGAAAGACGCGGATTCTAAATAAACATCCCGGTCGGGGTCAATAGCTTTTCCCCAACTGTTCGGTTGAAACCGCACAGACGCCCTGGCCACCGTTTTCAAAATCAAGCCAGAGAAAAGGGGTGGTGGGGAATCGGGCCTGGAGCGCTTTGGCGCTGTGGCCTGTTTCGAGGATCAACAGGCCATTCGGGTTAAGGCGGCCGGTGACTTCGCTGAGCAGACGGGCGGCGATATTGGTGCCGTGGACTCCGCCGCCGTGGAGCCCGAGTCGGGGTTCGTGGCGGTATTCGGGCGGCAGTTGTTCGATCTCCGTTTGGGATACATACGGCGGATTGGCGAGAATCAGGTCATATCTGCCGTCAAGATCGGCGAACAGGTCGCTTTGTCGCGTTGCCACCCGGGATTCCAGCTTGTGCAGGGCGATGTTTTTCCGGGCCAAGGCCAGCGCTTCGGCGGAGATGTCGGCCAGTTCCACCCGGCAGCCGGGAAACGCCAGGGCGCAGGCGATTCCGATGCAGCCGCCGCCGCAGCACAGGTCAAGCACCGTGCCCGGCTCGCTATCCATCAGGGTTTCGAACCGATTGCCGATCAATTCCGCCATGGGCGACCTGGGAATCAGCGCCCGGGGGTCGCAGTAAAACTCGTATCCGGCAAACCAGGCTCGTTCGAGCAGGTAGGCCGCGGGAATCCGCTGCTCCACCCGGGCAAGGGCGAGCCGCTCCAGTCTGGCTATTTCATTCGGAGCCAGCTCCCGGTTCTGCTGCGCGATCGAGCGCTGGAAATCCAGTTCCAGGGCGCCGAAAACCAGATACACCGTTTCGTCGTATATATTGTCAACGCCATGTCCGCAATGAATGCCGGCGGCGGTAAAACGCCCGGCGATTTGTTCGATGCAGTCAGTCAGGAACATGGACTACCTTCGCGCGCGGAATGACGGAAGGGAAAACGCACGATAATGGAAAGGGCGGCGCAGCAGGATCATGGGACATGATGATATGCTTGCGCGCCTGATATTCGACCGGGCGAAAGCCACTGAAAACAGGAATGTGCAACATGCGGGAACTGACAAAGGCTTTTGCCTCCATCATATCGGAGATCGGCGAAGATCCGAAACGGGACGGACTGAAAAAGACCCCGGAGCGCGCCGCCACCGCTTTCGAGTTTCTCACCCGGGGTTATCGGCAGGACATCGAAGAAATCGTCAACAAGGCGCTGTATCCCTCTGATTCCGATGAGATGGTGATCGTCAGGAATATCGAGATGTACAGCCTGTGCGAACATCATCTGCTGCCCTTCATCGGCAAATGCCACGTGGCCTATGTGCCCGATGGCCAGGTGCTTGGCCTGTCGAAGGTCGCCCGTATTGTCGATGTTTACGCCCGCCGCTTGCAGATTCAGGAAAATCTCACCCAGCAAATCGCCAACTGCATTCTTGAAATCACCGGAGCCAAGGGGGTGGCGGTCATCGCGGAAGCCCAGCACATGTGCATGATGATGAGAGGGGTGGAAAAGCAGAATTCGATCATGACCACCTCGTGCATGCTGGGCGTGTTCCGCAACCGCGCTTCCACCCGGGCCGAATTATTGTCGCTGTTGAAGTAGCCCGCCCTGAATCCGTTCCGGTTGCCGGTTGCCGGTTGCGGCGCAGCGGCGACTCAGGGTATTGCCCGCACGACCAGTTCCACCCTTTCTGAACAATCGTCCGCCGCGCACAGCGGGGAAAGCGGGCCCAGGCCTCTCGCGGACAGGCGCGAGGGGGCGATGCCCGCCGCCACCAGCCGCTGGCGGATGGATTCGGCCCGGGCCTGGCTGCGGGAAAGCAGTTCTTCGAGACTGGCTTCCCCCCGCAGGTGGGAGACCAGGTAAAGCCGCAGCTGCGGGTCGAGATTCAGCAGCGCAACGATGTGGTCGAGACCGGCGCCGGATTCCAGTTCGTCAGCGGCTGTGAATGACAGGCCGGGAACGATCAGGCCGCCATTGCTCCGCAACTGATTGCGCATGTATTGTGGCGTGGCGGCGGAGACGGCGGCGGCGTGGCCTCCTCCGGGTTCGATGATTTCCACCCAGGCC
The DNA here is from genome assembly GCA_022821865.1 of Pseudomonadales bacterium. Taxonomy (GTDB): domain Bacteria; phylum Pseudomonadota; class Gammaproteobacteria; order Pseudomonadales; family Pseudohongiellaceae; genus UBA9145. Next base: position 37,897 of record JAJECW010000035.1, on the reverse strand, counting down.
AGCAACTGGCGATTGATGCGGGTGATGACATAGGCGGAAATGAAGAACCGCCCGGGCGGCTCGGAACCCATGGCGAGATAGAACTGGTTCCGCACCGGGCCATAGAGAATCCGGTTGCCGAAGATGTCATTGGCCCAGTATTCGCTGCTGCCACAGGCGCGCCCGGCGCAGGAAAACAACTCGCTGTAGCCCCGGGAGCGCATCTGCTCCACAAAGAAATCAATCACGTCCCGGCCGGTAAAGCCGTCGGAGATTTCGTAGAGAATCCGCGTCAGCCTGCCCCGCAGCCGCTCGGATGCTTCCGGCGTGACCTGGCCGCGAACGCTTTGCAGGCTGCCAAGCACCACCTGGTAATTGACCTCGGGCTCGGTCCGGTAATCGCTGATTATCGAATCGGGAAATCCGCTGAGCAGCGGGTGGTCGGACTGCTAGGCGAGCGCGGTCCCGGCCGCCAGCGGCAATAGCCAGAAAGCCTGCAGGCGAACCGCCTGTAACAGAAATTTGACCGGCATCTCGACTTTTCCCAAAAGGCAACTCAAACCCAACAGGCAACTGTACTCTATCGAACAAGCTTACTCTATCGGGCGACTCAATCCCCACCGGGAGAATCGTCCCCCGCGGCCTTGCGGGAGCCTGTCTCCTTCTTGCGGGCGCCTTTTCTTGCGGGCGCTTTTGCTTCGGCAGTTTCGCCGGACGTTCCGTCCTGGGAGCCTGCGCCGGCCGCGTCGGATTCGCCGCCATCTTCCGCGACAACCGTTTCCCCGGCCTGCGTTTCTGCCGCTTCATCCCCCACCGGTTCAGCCGATTCCCCGGCGGCATCGCTATCGGCCCGGGGAAACTCGCTGAAGGGGAATGGCTTCCGCTCCCGGTTCCAGGTGGCGAACAACAGAATCTCATGCACGTAGCTCGCCAGCGCCGCGCCGAGATCCCGCAGATTGCGGTTGTCCTCCCCAGTGGCGACCGTGAACACTCCCTGCGCCAGGCCGAGCATGATCGCCAGCGGCCCCACCACCAGGGAGAGGATCAACATGTACAACAGGGCGAATACCGCCCGCCCCCAGATCGCCGGGTCCTTCCAGGCACTCGCATTCGGATTGTCTGTCATGGTTGCTACCTCAAGGTCTTGTCTTCGCTGGCGGCGAATTCCACGTCCAAGGCCTGTTCGCTGAGCATCAGTGAGGAGAGTATGCCGCCGATGGATTCCCGTTCGTGGATGATCCGGTACAGGCCCTGGGCCAGCGGCATGTATACACCGAGTTCTTCGGCTTTGCGGCTTACCAGTTTAACGGTGTTGACGCCTTCCGCAACCTGCTCCACTTCCCTGATTGCCTGTTCCACGCTCTTGCCCTTGCCAAGGGTGAAGCCGATGCGGTAGTTGCGGCTGAGCGGGGTCGAACTCGTTACCACCAGATCGCCGACGCCGGACAGGCCGAGGAAGGTCATGGGGTCGGCGCCGAGTTCGCGGCCGAAGCGGGCCATTTCGGTCAATGCCCGGGTTACCAGCATGCTGTTGGTGTTGTGGCCCATGCCGAGGGCGGCGGCGATGCCGGCGATGATGGCGTAGATGTTTTTCAGGGAGCCGCCGAGTTCCACGCCGAGCATGTCGTCATTGGTGTAGACCCGGAAGGATTCCGAGCGCAGCAGGCTGCGCACATTCTCGCGCACGGCCTCGTCTTCGCTGGCGATGACCGTGCCGGTGAGATGCCCCGCCGCGATCTCCCTGGCGAGGTTGGGTCCGCTGAGTACGCCCACCCGGGCGGCCGGAGCCTCCTGGCGCAGAATCTGGCTCATGAGCAGGAAGCTGTCCGCTTCAATGCCCTTGGTGCCGCTGACGAGCATGGCGTCCGGCCTGGCGTGGAGGAGCATTTCCCGCACCACCGGGCGGAAACTCGAACTCGGCACCGCGACGAAAATCAGCTCCGCGTCGGCTACCGCGGAAGCCATGTCGTCCGAGGCGACGACCCTGGGATTGATTTCGTAGCCGGGCAGATACTGCGGATTCTCTCGCCGGTGGTTGACATCCCGGACGAGTTCGTCGCTGCGCATCCAGAAACTGACGTCGCAGCCGTTTCTGGCGGTGATGTTGGCGATCACGGTGCCAAAACTGCCGCCGCCCACCACCGCGATCTTTTCAATCCTCTTCACGAAATCCGCTCCCGCTCGCCGGCATGATAGCCGTTATGGATTGTCCGGCAAAACAGCATGGAGACGTGGAGCCTGGCGTTTCCGGATCAGCCAGGGGCGCGGCGATAGCGAATTTTCGCTTTCGCGGATTCCCGCGGCGCAGGCTCCTGGTGCATAATCCGCTTCGCTGCAGCCACTGCCACCTGGAAACCACATGCCCTCACACATCATCGCCCTGCTCGACGGGGACGGCATCGGGCCGGAAATCATGGCCGAGGCCATCAAGGTTCTGCGGATTGCCGAATCCCGCAATGAGCTGCGACTCGAACTCGCCCACGGCGCATTCGGCGCCGGGGCCTGGTTCAGCCACGGCGACGCTTTTCCCCGGGAAACCCGGGATCTGTGCGACCGGGCCGATGCGATTCTCAAGGGCCCCATCGGGCTCGACCACGAGCAGACCGAAAAAATCCCCGTGGACATGCGTCCCGAGCGCGGCGCCCTGCTGCCCCTGCGGCGGCGCTTCGACACCTTTGCCAATTTCCGCCCGGTGCGGCTGGCCGGGGGGCTGACGCATTTCTCGCCGCTGAAACCGGAAATCATCGCCGGCGGCATCGATATCATGATGATCCGGGAGCTTGTCGGGGGGCTGTACTTCGGCGCCAAGGAAAGCGGTCGCAACGCCGCGGGCAAAAGATATGTCAGGGAGAGCCTCGACTATGACGAGGAGCAGATCGGGCGCATCGCCCGGGTCGCTTTCGAGACCGCCCGGGACAGGAAAAAGGTGCTGCACAATATCCACAAGAGCAATGTGCTCAAGTCCAGCGTGCTGTGGAATGAAGTGCTTGGCGAGGTGGGCCGGGAGTTTCCCGAGGTGGAGGTGCGGCATATTCTGGTGGACGCCGCCGCGACCTATCTCTGCCTCCATCCGCGGCAGTTCGACGTGATGGTGATGGAGAACATGTTCGGCGATATTCTCAGCGACCAGGCCGGCGGCATTCTCGGCTCGCTCGGGCTGATGCCTTCGGCCTGCATGGGACCGGAAAAAGCCTATTACGAACCCTCCCACGGCTCGGCGCCGGATATCGCCGGCAGGAATGTGGCCAACCCCTATTCCATGATCGGCTCGGTGGCCATGCTGCTGGAAATGAGCCTTGGCCTCAAAAGCGAGGCGGGCCATGTGTGGAAGGCGATGCGGTCGGTGTTCGACCAGGGTTTCGTCACGCCGGACCTTGCCAGGCCCGGGTCGGATTCACAAACGATTTCTACGCGGTCTTTTGGCGATCTTGTGGCGGAGCATTATGCCGCCGCGCCGGCAGCTGCAGATTGACCATGCGCAGGGTGGCCTTTACCGCCGCGAGCACCTGATTGGCGTCCACGCCCCGGGTCTTGAGCTTGCGCTCGGGAAGTTGCCAGGTAATGAAACACTCGGTGAGAGCGTCGGTCTGACCGCCCCGGGGAATGTGTATCTCGTAGTCCACGAGTTCGGGCAGGCTGAAGTCGTATTCGGCGAAAATCTTGCCCGCGGCATCCATGAAGGCGTCGAAACCGCCATTGCCCACGCCGGAACTCTGGCTGATGGCGTCGCCGACGGCGAGCCGCACGCTGGCGGTGCTGTCCACATCGAGGCCGGTATTGATGTAGCAGTTGAGCAGGCGCACGTGCCGGGCGTCCCGCTGCTCCTGCTGTTCGCGTTCTTCGAGCACATCGGCGATGATTACCGGCAGATCGTCGGTGGTGATGACGTGTTTGGAGTCGCCAAGCTCGACGATGCGTTTCAGCACCGCGGCCTGCTCTTCCGCCGTGAGGCTGATGCCGAGCTCGTCGAGATTGTTGATCAGGGAAGCCTTACCGCTCATCTTGCCGAGGGCATAGCTGCGCTTGCGGTTGAAACGCTCCGGGCCGAGACGGGAAACATAGAGATTGCCCTTGAGGTCGCCGTCGGCGTGGATGCCCGCGGTCTGGGTAAACACATCGGCGCCGGTCACCGGCGTATTGGCGGCGATGCGCTTGCCCGAGAAATTCTCCACCATGGCGCTGAGCGCGGCGATGCGCGATTCGTCAATGGAAAGTTCGACGCCGGCCATGTCCCTCAGCACCACGGCGATTTCCGCCAGGGACACATTGCCCGCCCGCTCGCCGAGGCAGTTGACCGTACAATGGATGCAGTCGATTCCCGCTTCCACCGCGGCGAGCACATTGGCGGTGGCGAGGCCGTAGTCGTTATGCGGGTGGAAGTCGAACCGGAGTTCGGGGAAGCCTTCCCGCATGTTCCCGAGGTAGTCGGCGACTTCCCGGGGGGAGAGCATGCCGAGGGTGTCGGGAAGCATGAAGTGGCCGATGCCGAACCCCGACATGCCCCGAACGAGTTCGAAGACATAGTCGCGGCTGTCGCGATAGCCATTGGACCAGTCCTCGAGATAGGCATTGGCCGCAAGACCCTGGCTGCGGGCGTATTCCACCGTTCGTTCTATGTCGGCCAAGTGCTGGGCCAGGGTTTTGCCGAGTTGCTTGCGGCAGTGTTTTTCGCTGCCCTTGGTGAGCAGGTTGATGACCTTGCCGCCGGCGCCGCGAATCCAGTCGACGCTGCGTTTGTAGTCAACGAAGCCAAGTACTTCCACGCGCCCGGCGCAGCCATTCTCCGCCGCCCAGGCGCAAATCCGCGCCACTGCCTCGCGCTCGCCTTCGGAAACGCAGGCGGAAGCCACCTCGATGCGATCCACCCCCAGGGTCTGCAACAGCGCCCGGGCGATGCTCACCTTCTCATTGACCGAAAAGGAAACCCCCTGGGTCTGTTCCCCATCCCGCAGAGTGGTGTCCATCAGGACGATATGGCGCCGGCTGGCAGGCTGATTCATGGGAATTCCCGGTCAGGCTCTTCAGTACCTCTATCGACCAGCGCGCAATTCTAGCAAATCCCGTCATGGGACACCCACTCAAATCCCATCCTGCCATCCTCGGACACCCATCAGTTCGATCCTCGCTTGCATCGAGTTTGCTTGCCGCTATACTTCGTGCCCACATTACGGCGCGGCTTGGGAAAGGGTATGGCGGTTCAGATTTGTGTTCCGAAGGAAACGCGGGAAGGAGAGCAGCGGGTGGCGCTGGCGCCGGATGCCGTGAAGCGGCTTGTGGGCAGGGGAATGCAGGTCAGCATTGAAGCGGGCGCCGGCGAAAGAACCGGATTTGCCGATGACAGCTTCAGCGGGGCGGAAATCGTCGCGGGCGCCGGCGAACTTCTCGGCAGGGCAGACATCAGCCTGATCGTCAATCCGCCCGCCGGCGAACAGATCGCCAGCCTGCGCGAAGGCTCGGTGCTGGTGGGATTTCTCGACCCGCATGGCGAACTCGAACGATTCGAACAACTGGCCAAGCGCAATATCAGCGCCTTCAGCGTGGAACTCATCCCGCGTATTTCCCGGGCCCAGGCCATGGACGCGCTTTCCTCCCAGGCGAGCATCGCGGGCTACAAGGCGGTGCTGCTCGGGGCGAGCCATCTCGGCAAGTTCTTTCCCATGCTCACCACCGCCGCCGGCACCATCCGACCTTCCAAAGTGCTGGTTATCGGCGCCGGGGTCGCGGGGCTGCAGGCCATCGCCACCGCGAGGCGGCTCGGCGCGGTGGTGGAAGGCTATGACGTGCGCGCCGCGGTGAAGGAACAGGTGGAATCCCTGGGGGCGAAATTCGTCGATACCCAGGTGGCGGCCGAGGGCAGCGGCGGCTATGCCAGGGAACTGAGCGAAGAGGAAAAGGCAAAACAGCGGGAAGTGCTCGGCAGGCATATCGCCGGCGCCGACGTCATCATCACCACCGCCGCGATTCCCGGCAGGCCATCGCCGCGCATCATCAGCGGCGAACTCGTGGAAAACATGCGCGGCGGCTCGGTGATCATCGATCTCGCGGCCGAAGGCGGCGGCAACTGCGAACTGACCCGGGCCGGCGAAGTGGTACACCGCGGCGGCGTCATTATCGACGGACCGGTCAACCTGCCGGGGCGGATGGGCAACCACGGCAGCGAACTCTACGCCAGGAACCTCATGGCCTTCCTCGACCTGTTGCTGGTCGATGGCGAAATCAACATCAACCTTGAGGACGAGATCATCAACGAAAGCCTCGTCACCCATGCCGGCGCCATCCACCACGCGGGAATCCGGGACCGGCTGCAAGCCTCCCGGGCGCAAGGGAAGCTCTGATCAAGTCAGAGCTTCCCTGCGGCACAGGGATAATGAAAAATTCCAGGGAGGGAATTTTTCAGAGAATACCAAGCATATTGGAGCAGACACATGATTGAAGGACTCGCGGCGATCTATATCTTCCTGCTGGCCGGCTTCACCGGATACGAAATCATCGCCCGGGTGCCGGTGATTCTCCATACCCCGCTGATGTCCGGCTCCAACTTCGTCCACGGCATCGTGCTTGTTGGCGCGATGTACGCCCTGGGCATCGCCGAAACCACCACCGAGCAGGTGATCGGCTTTTTCGCCGTGCTGCTCGCCGCGGGCAATGCGGTGGGCGGCTATGTGGTCACCGAGCGCATGCTGGAGATGTTCAAGTCCAGCAACAAGCCCCGCGAATCGGCGGGAGGCTGAGCCATGGGACTTGTCATTGACGCCAGTTATCTCGCCGCCGCGATTCTTTTCATCGTCGGCCTCAAGCGGATGAGTTCGCCGGTGACCGCCCGGCGCGGCATCGTCTGGGCGGGTCTCGGCATGCTGCTCGCCACCCTGGTGACCTTTGGCACCCCGGAACTGCTGGAAAACGAGCACTTCGTCACCAACCTCTCGCTCATTCTCGCCGGCATCGCCGCGGGCGGCGGCTACGCCTGGATCAGCGGCAAGCGCGTGGCCATGACCGACATGCCCCAGATGATCGCCATGTACAACGGCATGGGCGGCGGCGCCGCGGCCACCATCGCCGCGGTGGAGCTGCTCAAGGCCAGCGAGGCGGGCGGCGGCGCGGAAGCCTATCTCGGGCCGGATGTGGCGATTCTCGCGATTCTCGGCGCCCTGATCGGCACCATCTCCTTCAGCGGCAGCATCATCGCCTGGGCCAAGCTCGACGGCAGGCTGCAGCTGAGCCGGCTCCTGCCCGGGCAACATATCGTCAACGCCCTGCTGGCCCTCGTGCTGCTGGCGTTTTCGGTGATGTTGTATTTCACCGCCGATTTGACCGCCATTTCGATTTTCTTCGGCCTTGCCCTGGTGCTTGGCGTCTTCATCACCGTGCCCGTGGGCGGCGCCGACATGCCGGTGATCATTTCCCTGTTCAACGCCCTCACCGGCCTCGCGGTGGGTTTTGAAGGCTATGTGCTCGGCAATGCCGCCATGATTATCGCCGGCATCGTGGTGGGCTCGGCGGGATCGCTGCTGACGCATCTGATGGCGGTGGCCATGAACCGCTCGGTGGCCAATGTGTTTTTCGCCGGAGTCGGCACCGGCCCGGCCAGCACCGACTCCGGGCCTGGGGAAATGAAGGAAATCCAGGCCCAGGACGCCGGCATCCTCATGGCGTTCGCCGGTCAGGCCATCATCATTCCCGGCTATGGCATGGCGGTGGCCCAGGCCCAGCACAAGATCTGGGAACTCGTGCAATTGCTTGTCGAGCGCGGCGTCACGGTCAAGTTCGCCATTCATCCCGTGGCCGGACGCATGCCGGGGCACATGAATGTGCTGCTCGCCGAGGCCGGGGTGCCCTACGACATGATTTACGACATGGAAGACATCAATGCCGATTTCAGCAACGCCACCGTGGCGCTGGTAATCGGCGCCAACGACGTGGTCAACCCTTCCGCGAAAACCGATACGGCCAGCCCGCTCTACGGCATGCCGATTCTCGACGCCATGGACGCCGACAATGTCATCGTCATCAAGCGCGGCCGCGGCGCGGGCTTTTCCGGCGTGGAGAACCCGCTGTTCTTCGCCGACAATACCAGAATGCTCTTCGGCGACGGCCAGAAAGCCGCCAGCGAACTGATCCAGGCGGTGAAGGAATTGTAAAGCGGGGCCGGCCCGGCGCAAAATTTTCGCAACTCTCCCTGGTGATGCCAATGAAGAATGTGCTTTCCCTGCTGTTTCTGGCTATGCTGTGGTGTGCCGCCGCAGTGGCGCAAACTCCGGCCAGAGCTACCCCCTTCTACCCGTCCGGGATTGACTACGACCCGGACATTCCGCGGCCCGAGTCGGTCATTGGGCACCCGCTCGGCCACCGTATCGCCCGCAACGATCTGCTGGTGCGATACCTGAGAACCCTGGCGGAACTGTCGCCAAGAATCACCGCGGAGGATATCGCCTACACCCACGAGGGGCGCCCCATCCTCGGCCTCACCATTACCAGCCCCGCCAATCATCAGCGCCTCGACGAGATCAAGGCCGCCCATGTGGCCCTGAGCGATCCCGGCAGCGCACGGGAAGTGGACCCGGACATGCCCGTGGTCACCTGGCTCAACTATGGCGTGCATGGCGCCGAGGTGAGTTCCACCGATTCCTCCATGGCGGTGGCCTACCATCTGGCCGCGGCCCGGGGAGCGGCCATCGAAGCCACCCTGGAACAAAGCGTGATCATTCTCATCGCCGTGTTCAATCCCGACGGCAGCAGCCGCATGTCGGCATGGAACCACATGTACGGCGGCAACGTGGCGGTGACGGACCCGCAACACCAGTTGCACAACACCTTCTGGCCCGGCGGGCGCACCAATCATTACTGGTTCGACCTCAATCGGCAGTGGCTGATTCTCCAGCATCCGGAGCCCCGGGGATGGGTGGCGAAGTTCCACGAATGGAAACCCAATATCACCGTGGACTACCACGAGATGGGGCAAAACAGCACCTATTACTTTCATCCGGGAGCGCCCGAGCGCACCTTTCCCTACATTCCCCGAAGGTCCATGGAGTTGCTCGACCAGGTCGCCGACCGGCCCCGCTCCTGGCTCGACAGCGAACAGCGGCTCTATTTCAACGAGGAAAACTACGACAACTTCTACATCGGCAAGGGATCGACCTACCCCCACATGCACGCCAGCATGGGCATGCTGTTCGAGCAGGCCGGCTCCGAAGGGCTGCTGGACACGCCGCATGGCGTCCTGTCGTTCCGGGACAATATCCGCACCCAGTTCCGCACCTCGCTGGAAATGATCCGCGCCGGGGTGGAGATGCGCGGCGAGTTGCTGCAGTTCCAGCGCGATTTCTCCAGGGAAACTCCCGGGCTCGCGGCTGACGATGATGTCAAAGCCTATGTTTTTTCCTCGCCCGGAGATCCCGCCAGGGCTTACCACGCGATCGATCTGCTGAACCGTCACCAGATCAGCGTGCAGCGTCTGAACCGGGATCTGGAAGTGGACGGGACCGCTTTTTCCGCCCGGGACTCGTATCTGGTGCAAACCGACCAGGCCCAATACCGCATGATCAAGGCATTGTTCGAATTGATTACCGAGTTTGAGGACGAAACCTTCTACGACGTGTCCGCCTGGACCCTGCCCCTGGCTTTCGATTTCGCCTATGCGCCGCTCGCTGCGGGAGAGATTCGCGGAGACGTGATCGGCATTGAGGCGCGCGCCGAATTTCCGAGCGCTCCGGAACCCGCCGAGGCCCGCTTCGCCTACCTGTTTTCCTGGTCGCATTACTATGCGCCACGGGCGCTGTATCGATTGCTCGACGCCGGCCTGCGGCCCAAGGTGGCGACCCGGCCGCTGACGATAACCACCAGCGGCGGAGAAACCGTCAGCCTCGACGCGGGCGCGATTCTCGTTCCACTCGGCTGGCAGGGCGGCGATCTGGCGGATGCGGAAATACATTCCCTGGCGAGCCGGATCGCCAGGGATGACGGGATTACCGTCCATGCCGTGGACAGCGCCCACACGCCGGTGGCGGGCATGGATCTGGGCGGACCCGATTTCGCCAATATTCCCAGGCCCGCGGTATTGCTGCTCGTGGGCGAAGGCATTCAGGCATATGATGCCGGCGAGGTCTGGCATCAGTTGGATGCGCGCATGGAAATGCCGGTGCATATGGCGGACAAGCGGCATCTCGACGATCTGGATCTGGGCGAATACAGCCATATCGTGCTGGTGGGAGGCAACCACGGTGATTTGTCCGGGCAGACGGACAAGATCGACCGCTGGGTCAGACAGGGAGGCAGCCTCGTGGGCATCCGCCAGGGCGCGCGCTGGGCCCATGACCGGATTCTCTATCCCGGCGAGGCGTCAGGCGAAAGTCCCGGGGAGACGGAAACCACCGCGGAACGATTCGACTATGCCGACAAGGACGATATCGAGGCCCGGGACATCATCGGCGGCGCCATCATGCTCGGGGATCTGGACAACACCCACCCCATCGGCTTTGGTATCGGCGATCGCGCCATCGCCAGCCACCGCAATTCGCTGATTGCTTTCGACCCTCCGCAAAATCCCTGGGCGAGCCTGATCCGGATTCCCGGGAATGCCCTGTTGTCCGGATTCGCCTCGGCGGAGAATCAGGCGGCGCTGGCGGGGAAAACCATGGCCATCGCCGAGCGACACGGTAACGGCAGCGTCATCCTGTTTGCCGACAATCCCAATTTCCGCGCGTATTTCTTCGGCACCAGCAAACTGTTCATGAACAGCCTGTTTTTCTCCCTGGCTTTCGATCAGCCCCGCTGAAATGTTGCGAACTTATGGGGCAGCACACTAGCTACCCCGCACCCGCACCGTGACGATATCCACATTGTGGTATTGCTGGTGATTGATGGAAGAGGCGGCGTGCCGCAACAGACGCAGCGAGACTTCCCGGTCCACCGAAGGCTCGGAAGGTCCGTCCTTGATGACCGTGAGCAGGTTTTCAATGTTTTCCCCGCCCGGGGAGGCGATAAATTCCAGCACGGCTTCGCCGCCATCGCGCCAGATGGCGATGCGCAGGCTGCGGGGCGGCCCGGCGGCGCCGCTTTCATCCATCAGCGTCAGCAGGGTTTCCTCGCTGGCCAGTTCGAGCCGGCTTGAAAGCGGTTCCCCCATGCCGTTGCGGGCGATGAAAAGCGCCAGGAATTCACGCACCCGGGGCAGCGAAGCCGTGGCCAGGGGCAATTCAAGCTGCCGGCGGCGGGGGGAAGCCGCCAGCACGAAACCATTCATGAGAATCGCGCTGAGCCCGCCCGCCGTCATGCCGTTCTGCAACAGGCCGCCGGCAAAGCCGGAGAGGATTTCGGGAAAAATCAGATTGTTCTGGCAGCCGACGCCGATCCAGAACGACACCCCCACAATTACGCTTCCCCGGTAATCCACGCCATGCTGGATCACGATCTTCATGCCCAGCACGAACAGCATCGCCAGCAGCACCGAGGTATAGGCCGCCACCACCGGACCGGGCACGGCCAGGATGATGGCGAGGAACTTCGGGGAAAACGCCACCACAAGAAATGTCAGGCCCAGGGCGATGCCCACCCGGCGCGAAGCCACTCCGGTCAACTCGGTAACGGCAACGCTTGAGGAATAGGTCGTGTTCGGCACCGTTCCCAGCAGGCCGGAAAGCAGATTGCCGAGCCCGTCGGCCCCCACGGCGCCCTGCACCGCGCGGAAATCCACCGCCCGGGGCTTGCGCCAGGATACCCGCTGAATGGCAACCGAATCGCCAATGGTTTCTATCGCCCCGATCAGGGTGACAAAAATGAAGCCCGGCAGCAGGGTCCAGAAAACCGGGCCGAAGGCAAAACTGACGCCGGGCCAGCCCGTGGCGGGCGGGCCGATCCAGCCGGCGTCGAGCACCCGCTGCACGTCATACAGCCCGAACAGGGCGGATATCAGCGAACCCGCCGCCACGCCGATCACCAGGGCCCAGAGGCGCAGCACGCCGGTGGCCTTGAGCGCGATGACCACCACCACGAGCAGCGTCGCCAGCGCGCTGATGGGCGCCGCGGCGGGATCGCTTGCTTCGGGAACATCGAGCAGCAGGTCGAACACGATCGGCATCACGGTAACCGGTATCAGCATGATCACCGTTCCCGAGACAATGGGCGTGAGCACATGCCGCAGCAGCGAAAGGCGCGCGGAAAGCAGGAACTGGAACAGCGAGGAAACAATCACCAGGGTGGCGAGCACGCCAGGACCGCCCTGGACGAGGGCGGTGACGCAAACCGCGATAAAGGCCCCCGAAGTGCCCATGGCGAGCACATAGCCCGCCCCAATCCGGCCAATGCGAAGGGCCTGGGTGATGGTGCTCACGCCGCTGACGATCACCGCGGCGAATACCGCCCAGTTGAGATAGCTTTCGCCGCCCCCGGCGGCGCGGATGACGATGGCGGGCGTCAGCACAATGCCGGCGACGCAAAGCAGCGCAAGCTGTATGCCCAGCCCGGTGGCCAGCTCCGGCGCCGGGCTCTCATCAGGCTCGTAGCGTATGCCGCTGCGCCGGGCTTCGGGTTCCGCTTCCATGTCCCCTCCGTATTGTTGTCTTCGAAAACCGGTTGGCGCTCGACCGCCAGTATATCTTGCGCTTCCCACCGGGTTCCAGAGGAAGAGAGCGAATTTCCCCTTGATCCGTCATTCCGCGCGGAGCGAAGCGGAGTCGCGGAATCTCATGCAGTGGCCACCGGGGAAGATCCTGCGACTTCGCGCGGGATGACGGCGCTGGAAGGAGATCAATGCCGCAAAACAAAAGCGTTGTTTTGTTTTGCTCCCGAATTCAATGGCTTGCGCCATCGAATTCGGCGGCACTTCCCTGGATTTCATAGCTGAGTTCGATGCCGAGGCTGCGCGGGCGGGCGATGGTTAGCCTTTCGCGGTCGTTGCCGTAGAAGGACGTCAACACGGCGCGTTCGTCGGTCAGATTGTCGATGCGGGCGCCCAGGCGCCAGTTGCCGCGGCTGAGGCCGGCGCTGAGGTCGATCATGGTCCAGGCCTCCTGTTCGATGCGGTTGATCAGCACGATATCGCTCCAGGACGACCCGGAATGGCTGAGCTGGGACATCACCCAGGCGTCCCGGCCATTGTCCAGGCGCCATTCGTAACGCAGCCGCAGGCTCGCCTGGAAGCCCGGCGCATTGGCGAGTTCGCTGCCGGCGGGGGCGATGGCCGAAGTGGTGGAAATCGTTTCCAGAATCTCGCTGTCGAGGATGGACAGGGCTCCACCGAAACTCAGGCCCTCGATGGATTCGGGAAACCAGATGAAATCGCCTTCGATGCCCCGCACCCGGGCATTGGCGGCATTGTCGGAAAAATACAGATTCACGATATTGGAATCGAAGATCGTGGACTGCAGGTCGTCGATGGTCTCCACAAAGGCCGACCAGTTCACTTGCAATCTGCGGTCCGCGCTCAGATTCTTTCCGCCGATTTCCCGGTTCACCAGCTCGTCGGTGCGCACCAGCCCCGGCACCACGCCTCCCGCTCCCACGGGCCGGTTCAGCAGGGGCGGTCGGAAGCCTTCGGAATAGGTGGCGTAGAAGAGTTGCCCCGGGCGCGGCGTCCAGGCCAGGTTGAGCTTGTGGATGTTGCCCCTGGCATTGCCGGTGTCCGGCAGCGCGACAGTTTCCCCGCCCACCAGGGCCGTACCCGTGCCGTCGTAGAGCGTGGAAAGGTTGACGCCGAAACGCTGCTGGTCTTCGGTTTCGCCAAAATTGCCGAAGGAAGCATTGGCGCTGCCCTCCAGATCCACATCGATTTCGTAGTTGCGGATGCCGGCGGTGAGCCTGAGGGTATCGGGCATCAGTTCCCAGCTTGCTTCGGCAAAAGCCCCGTATTGCTCATCGGTGCGGCGAATATCGTTGCGGAATACGACGCCTTCCGGAAATGGCCCCGGGTCCTGCCGCCAGGCGCCCGGCAGGGGATAATTGGGCGCGAAGCCGAATGCGCCGGGGGTGAAACTCTCCGCATTCACCGAAGACGGGTAGGTGAAATCATTTAGTTCGAGGATTTCGGTATCGCTGAGGAAGACTCCGAATGTGGAGCGCAGGCGGCTGTCCGCCGGCGTGTTGAAGCGCAGTTCCCGGGAAAAAACCGTGGATTTGGTATTACCGCCCACCAGGGTGCGGGCGTCGTGGCAGTTCCCCGCGGGCGCCTCGGAGGGATAGGTCACCGAAGCATCGCAGATATAGTACGGCAGGTACTGGCCTATGAAGAGGTAGTCGGTGTAATCGATGACGCTGTCGACTTCGCGGTCGAGCCAGGCGGTGGTGAGCACGGCTTCGAGTTCACCGAGGCGCCCTTCGAGAGTCAGGGCGGTATTGTCGAAACGGTCATCCGCGCCTTCGTCGATGAACCGCTGCACCGACAGTTCATCGGCGTCATCGAGATTGGGGTCGATCAGGAATACGCCGTCCGCGTCGATGCGCTGCCGCATGTGGCTCAGGGTCAGCCGCCAGTCGAGATTGAATTCGTACAGGCCGGACACGCGGAAACCTTCATAGCTGACGGGATTGATGTCCTCCCCGACAAATTCGGCATTGTCGGTGCGGACGAAGTTGACCGCCGAAAGGTCCGCCCCGGCCTGGAAACCTTCGCCGGCGACGCCGAGTGGAACGCCATTGCCGCGCACGAGATCGGCGGGTTCGAAGCGGCGCGAGCGGGAAACGTCGATTTCCGCCGGCACATTGTCGATGTAGCCGCCCTGGTGGTCCGAATAGACGACCCCGCGCAGGGCGAAATCATTGCTGACCGGCAGGTTGAGCACGGCTTCGGCCCTGGCGCCGGGAGCGCCGTTGGCGGTTGCCGAGGCGCCTACCGAGACCCGGGACGAAAAACCTCCGAGATCGGACTTGGCGGTGATCAATCTCACGTTGCCGGCCTGGGAGCTGGCGCCGAACAGGGTGCCCTGGGGGCCGGAAAGCACTTCCACCCTTTCCAGGTCCGCGGCGTAGACATCGAGATTGCGGCCGGGCTGGGTAACCGGCTGCTCGTCAAGATACAGCGCCACGTTGGGGGTCAGCCCCGCCACCGCGGCGACGGAAATGGTCGGCGTGGTGGAAGCCACGCCGCGAATGTAGATCGTGCCCTGGCCCGGCCCGCTGCCGCCGGCGGTCAGGCCCGGCATATGGGCGAGATAGTCGCTGAAACTGCGGATATCGAGCTGTTCCAGGGTTTCCGTGCCGAGCGCCCGCAGGGCGATGGGAACGTCCCGGGCCACTTCGGGCCGCCGGGTTGCGGTGACTTCGATGACTTCGATCTGCGCCTGGGCCTGATAAGCCAACAGCGATGACGAGGCGATCAGGGTTCTTGTAATGGATTTCTTCATGGCGCAATCGCTCTGGTTCAGATGGATGCTTTCATTCATTGCGGGTTTTGGCAATTGCCGCTAGAATCCGCCGCTTCCCTGAACCTGGGAGCCTGCGCCGCGGATGAGAGCGGATTTGCAGCCGTGAATTCCCGCGGCGCAGGCCCCTGGAACATCACAGGTAGCGGCGTGCGCCATTTCCTGACGCTCAACGATTTGCCCCCGGCAGACCTCGAAGCCATCGTGCGGCGGGCCATCGCGCTCAAGGCGGAGCCGGGGCTTGCCGCGGACCTTCGCCGCAAGACCCTTGGGCTGATCTTCGAGAAGGCTTCCACCCGCACCCGCATCGCCTTTGAAACCGCCATGGCGCAAATGGACGGCGCCAGCATCTTCATGACCACCGGAGACAGCCAGCTTGGCCGGGGCGAACCCATCGAAGATACCGCCAGGGTGATCTCCCGCATGGTGGACTGTGTGGCGATCCGCACCTTTGATCATGCCCTGCTCGAACGTTTCGCGGCGCATTCCCGGGCGCCGGTGATCAATGCCCTGAGCAACGATTTCCATCCCTGCCAGTTGCTCGCCGACATCCAGACCTTCGTGGAGCGCCGCGGCGCCATTGCCGGCAAGACGGTGGCCTGGATTGGCGATGGCAACAACGTCTGCCAGTCCTACATCAACGCCGCGGCGGCCTTTGATTTCCAGTTGCGCATCTGCTGTCCGCCGGGTTTCGAGCCCGGGGCGGACCTGCTCAAGGCCCATGGCGACCGCGTTTCCCTTGGCCGCGACCCGGAGGCGGCGGTTCGCGATGCCGAACTTGTGGTCACCGATGTCTGGGCCAGCATGGGTCAGGAGGAGGAAAGCGCGGGCCGCCGGGAGAATTTCGCCGGATTCCAGGTCAATGGCGAATTGCTGTCCGGCGCGGCGCCGGATGCGCTGTTCATGCATTGCCTTCCCGCCCACCGCGGCGAGGAAGTCAGCGCCGAATTGCTTGAGCGGGAAGATTCGGTGGTCTGGGATGAAGCCGAAAACCGCCTGCATACCCAAAAAGCCCTCATCGAATACCTTCTGAATCAGAAACCCGCGCCGTAGGAATTCACGAAAGCGAAAATTCGCTGTCGCCTGCGTGCGGGTGATTGGCTCATAGCCCGATATCGTTGCCAAGGTGGTGTGAATCACCCGAAAAGTGGGTCGGCAACCCATTTTCGGTACCCCGGGAGAAAACCGCCGCCCAAAATCAAGGCTCGCGAAAGGCGATGAGTTCTCCAGAGTAGCCCCGGCCGCTTACCGCGATGACCAGGTATTGCTCGCCATCGAGTTCGTAGGTCATGGGGGAGCCTGTCTGGGGGGCGGGGAGCGGGAGGGCGGCGAGTTCCGCGCCGGTGGCCTTGTCGTAGGCGCGGAGCATGGCGCGGGATGCGCCGTCTTCGCCGGTGGTCATTTCGGCTTCGCCCGCGATCAGCAGGGTTTTGGTGACCAGGGTGCCCACGGATGCGCCCTGGCCGGTGCGGGGCAGGTCGATGCCTTCGAGGGCGGGATTGGCCCGGATGCGGTCCGGGGTCTGTCCGTGGGGAATTTTCCAGGCGATTTCGCCGCGGTTCATGTCCACCGCGGTGATGATGCCATAGGGCGGCTTGAGCATTGGCAGGCCGTTGACAAGCAGGCCCACGGGAGGACGGCCGCGGCTGGAGGTGGGCCGCTCGCGCCGGGCGGCGTTGAATTCGGTGCGGCCGCCGCCGGCCGAGGAACCGGCGCCGCCGGAAGTGCGCGGCCCGGTGGCGGCATTGCCCTGGATGTACGCCATGTCGGATTGCCCGGGATACGGCGGCACCACGGCGAGACTGCCCACCGAACTATTGGAGGACACGTAGAGAATGCCGGTTTCCGGGTCATAGGAGCCGCCGGGCCAATTGGTGCCGCCGCCGGTGGACGGCGCCATCAACACGCCGAGCGGGCCGTCGATATCGCTAACCACGGGCGGCGTAAACAATGGCCCCATCTGGTACCAGGAGGCGATTTCCAGCGCCCGGGCGCGCAATTCCGGAGTGAAGTCGATGAGGTCTTCCTCGGTTACGCCCTGGCGGTCGTAGGCAGGCGGCCTGGTGGGAATGGGCTGGGTGGGCGAATACCATTCCCCCGGCACGTCGCCGGCGGGAACGGGCTGCTCGACGATGGGCCAGATCGGCTCTCCCGTCTCCCGGTCGAATACATACAGGAACGCCTGCTTGGTGGGCTGGGCCACCGCCTTGATCAGGCGGCCGTCAACGTTGATGTCCATCAGAATCGGCGCACAGGGAATATCCTGGTCCCAGATGCCGTGGTGCACAAGCTGAAAATGCCATTGACGTTCGCCGGTATGCAGGTCCACCGCGAGCAGGGTTTCGGCGAACAGATTGTCTCCCGGCCGGTAGGCGCCATAGTAGTCGCCGGTGGCGGCTTCCACGGGCAGATAGACCATGTTGAGTTCGGGATCGACCGAGATTTGCGCCCAGACGCCGGTATTGCCCGTGTAGGACGCCGAATCGCCTTCCCAGGTTTCGTAACCGTATTCTCCCGGCATGGGAACCGTGTGGAAAATCCACAGCCTTTCGCCGGTGCGGATGTCGTAGCCGCGCACGAAACCCTTGACATTTTCCCGGCTTGGCGGATTGCCCCCGGTGCGGTGGGCGGCGCCGACGATGATGACATCCTTCGCTATGATGGGAGTGGCGTGGAGGCCAATCTGGCCCAGGGCGAGATCGAGCGGCTGGTCGAGTTGCCGCATCAGGTCAACCACGCCGTTGTCGCCGAAACTCTTGTCGGGCCTGCCGGTTTCCGCATCCAGCGCCACCATCTGGTAGCCGGGAGTGACATAAACCACCCTGGCCTCCCCGCCTTCCCGCCAGAAGGCAAGGCCCCTGCCGGACAACTGCCGCGGCGCCACTTCGCCGCGCTCGCCTTCGCGCAGGCTGTAAGTCCACAATAATTCCCCCGTTCCCGCATCGAGGGCCACCACCGCCCGCCGGGTGCCGCCGGTGGAGTAGAGCACGCCGTCCACCATCAGCGGCGTCGATTGCAGGCGGTACTCCGGACTCGGGCCGAGATTGTCGGTCTTGAAGCGCCAGGCCACTTCGAGTTCGGCGAAATTGGATGCGCCAATGCCTTCCAGCGCGGCATAGCGGGTGTGGCCGAGGTCGCCGCCATAGGTGGGCCATTCGCCGCCGGGGGCGCCGTATTGAGCCTGAACGACTCCGGCAAACAGCGAAACCGCCAGGAATACCGTGGTGGAAAGCCGGAATTTGGGAAAGGATGTCATATGATGCCCCGAAATGGGAATTTGCCTGTCACAGTCTAGGTATTCTCTGAAAAATTCCCTCCCTGGAATTTTTCATTATCGCAAAACAAAAGCGTGGTTTTGTTTTGCTCGCGAATTCACGGCTGCAAATCCGCTCTCATCCGCGCCCCCGGTTGATCGATTTCGTTGAATATACACCAAATTCACCTCAATCGATCAACCGGGGGCGCGGCGACAGCGTATTTTCGCTTTCGCGAATTCCCGCGGCGCAGGCTCCCGGCACAGCCTTTGCGAACTTCGCAGTGTCATGATCGCAGGCGTGTTGGCCTCTTTGCAGGACCCATCGGGTCGGGTACTCTATGCGAGTGTGAACTGCAACTTCCAGCCGCGCCGGATAAGCCGGACAAGGAACAACCCATGCGCTGTTTCACATCCGTTCTTGGGATTCTCTGCTGCGTCCTGGCCCTGCCCGCGGGGGCGCAGCAGATCCTGCAATCGAACCAGACCTGGTCCGCCGGCCTCGTGCGGCCCGCGGGCCAGCCATTGATTCCCCTGTTCGATGGCTGGTGGACCAACCCGGACGGGACCCACACGCTCTGCTTCAGCTATTTCACCCTCAATACCGGGCAATCCTTCGATTTGCCCAGGGGCGGGCTGAACGAATTCGACGAACGTTTTCCCGACGCCCTGGTGCCCACCCATTTCGATCCGCTGCCCCCGGCCTACCGCCATGTGTTCTGCGCCTTCACCGTCGATGTGCCGGCGGATTTCAGCGCCGACGACCGCATCGTCTGGCGGCTGACGAGCAATGGTCAGACCCTGGAAGTCCCGGGCAAGATCATACCACCCTATGTCATGGACGAACCCGCCTCGGGCGGTCGCGGCGATATCGCGCCGCTGGTGGCGCTGGAGGAAGGCGGCGAGGCCGTCCGCGGCCGGCGCGGCATACAGCTTCATGGGCTTGAGGCCCAGGTCGGAGAGCCGCTCACCCTGCGCGCCTGGATCGAACACGAAGCGCCTGAAATCTGGGTGGGCTGGGCCCATCACAGCGGCGCCGGCAGCGTCAGTTTCGATAATCGCGAATACGAATTCGCGACGGGTTCCGGGCCGGCTGCGGTGCGGGCCACGTTCAGCGACCCCGGCGAATACGTCATCCGGATGCAGACCATTGATGACATCGCCGCATTCGAGTTCTATTGCTGTCACACCAACGCCTGGTTCCATGTTACAGTGCGCGATTAGGCATTCCTTCCCCCCAACGACTCGCAGGACCAGACCATGAACAGAACCACGAAAATCGGTATCCGGCTCGCGCTGCTTGCCAGCGTGGACGCCAGCGTTTCCGGTATCGCCTCTGCCCGGGATGGCCTGACCTATTCCCGTGACATTGCGCCGATCCTGCAGGAGAAGTGTGTCGCCTGTCACAACCCCGAAGGCATCGGCCCCATGCCGCTGATGGACTACCAGCAGGTTCAACCCTTCGCTTTCCTGATCAAGGACCGCACGAGCAAGCGCATCATGCCGCCCTGGCATGTGGATACCGGTATCGGCATCCAGGACTTCAAGAATGACGCTTCCCTCAGCGACGATCAGATCGCCATGATTTCCGCCTGGGTGGACGCCGGCGCGCCCGAGGGAGACCCGGCGGACATGCCGCCGCCGCTGGAATTGCCTTCCGGCGCCGACTGGCAGCTCGCCGAACAACTCGGTCCGCCCGATGTGATCGTGCGCTCCCGTCCTTATGACGTCATCGCCAACGGCCAGGATCAATGGTGGGAGCCACGGGTTGAATTCACCGGCCTCGACAAGGAGCGCTGGCTGCGCGCCGCCGAGTTCAAGCCTTCCCATCCCCTGGGCAAGAAAGTCGTGCATCACGGCCACGCGGTGCTGATCCCGGAAGGCGAGCGGCATTCGGTGGGCCTGGCGCGCTATGGCGTAGGCAAGTCCTGGGAAGTCTATCCCGAAGGCACCGGCATGCGGGTTCCGCCCAATGGCACGATCGCCTGGAACCTGCACTATTTTCCCATTGGCACCGAAGCGCCGCGGGACGTGGTTGAAGTGGGCCTGTGGTTCTATCCCGACGGCGTAACCCCGGAACTGGAAACCGTTGGCGAAGTGCTGTTCCGGGTGGACGGCCTCAATGGCATGGCCCGGGGCCAGGACATCGTGATTCCGCCACATGGCTACCAGGTGCTGCAAGGCACCCATGTACTGGACGAACCGGCGATCATCCACAGCTACCGGCCCCACCTGCACATGCGCGGCAAGGTCATGACCATGGAAGCGATCTATCCCGACGGCAGGCGCGAAGTCCTGAGCCAGGTCAACAAGTACGATCACAACTGGCAGATCGCCTATATCTACGACGATCACGCCAAGCCCCTGCTGCCCACGGGCACGGTGCTGCAATTCACTTCGGTGTTCGACAATACCGCCAGCAATCCGATCAATCCCGATCCGGAGCAGTGGGTGGTATTCGGCCGCCGGGGCGTCGATGAAATGAGCCACGCCTGGGTTGGCATCACCTACGTCAACGAGGAAGAGTTCGCCCAGGCGGTAGCCCGGCGGCGGGCGCAGCAGGAAACCCTGAGCCTGGAAGAATAAGCTTCGCCAACTACAGCACGGGATCGAAAACCATGCGATGTCAGGGCTCCCGGGCTTTTGTTTTGGCAAGAACGAGTTTCGCTTTGGCATTGGTCTTCTTGCTCGGCATGGCGCCCGTACATGCCCAGCAACTGAACCAGACCGGCTACCGGACCGAACAGGCCGAGCGCGGCGCGGAACTGTACCGGCGGCACTGCGCCGCCTGCCACCTGCCCGACCTGCAAGGCTCATTCGAAGCCGTCGCCCTGCGCGGCGGCAATTTTGTCGATAACTGGCGCAATCGCACACCGGGGCAGATGCTCGACCTGTTGCGGCGCACCATGCCCACCCAGGCGCCGGGCTCGCTGAGCGATGATGGGTATGTCGAACTGATCGCCTTTCTGCTCCAGGCCAATGGCGTTGCCGCAACAGCCAATGCCCTGGCGGCGAATTCTCCCGAAGTGCTTTTCCCCGGCGGGGAAAACGGCGAAACCCCGCCCTCGCGAGCGCCGGTTCCCGGGCTGGCGGGAACCGTGCCTTCGCCGGATTCGCGCAATGCCATTCCCGAAGTCGCCACCATCTACCGCACCGGGCGCGGGCTGACCCGGACCTGGAGCCAGGCCGACGCCTACCGCGATGTCGGCGCGGCGGAACTGGCCGCCCCCCCCGCGGCAGACTGGATCTGGTGGCGGCGCACGCCACAAAGCCAGGGTTTTACACCGCTGGATGAAGTCAATACCGGGAATGTCGCGAATCTCAGCCTCGCCTGGGTCTGGGGCATGGAGCCCGGGCGCAGCCAGCCGGCGCCGCTGGTGCGCGACGGTGTCGTCTACCTGCCCAACTACGGCAATGTGGTGCAGGCGCTCGACGGCCGCAACGGCAGTCTGCTGTGGGAGTATCGCCGCCAGTTTCCCGAAGGCGAACGGCCCGGCTATCTGCTGCGCACCCTGGCGCTGTGGCGGAACCTGGTCTATGTCGCCACCACCGATGCCCATCTGGTGGCCCTGGACGCCCGTACCGGCGCCGAAGTCTGGGACGTGGAAATCGCCGACAATGCGCTGGGTTACTCCAATACCAGCGGACCCATCGTGGCCGACGGCGTGGTGGTCAATGGCATTACCGGCTGCGGCCGCTTCTTCAAGGACAGCTGTTTCATCAGCGGCCACGACGCCGCAACCGGCGCCGAGCTCTGGCGCACCTACACCATCGCCAGACCCGGAGAGCCCGGGGGCGATAGCTGGGGCGACCTGCCGCTGGAATTCCGCGGCGGCGGCGATGTCTGGATGACGGGAAGCTGGGACCCGGAACTCGGCCTGGTGTTCTTCGGCACCGCCCAGGCCAAACCCTGGATGGCGGTAAGCCGCGGCCTCACCACCGAAGACGCCGCGCTCTTCACCAATTCCACCCTGGCCCTGGACCCTGGCGATGGCCGCCTGGTCTGGTATCGCCAGCACGTGCCGGGAGAATCCCTGGACATGGACGAATCCTTTGAACAGGTGCTGGTGGACCTGTTCGACGAACCCTGGCTGCTCACCATTGGCAAAAGCGGCATCCTGTGGAAACTCGATCGCCGCACCGGCGAGTTTCTCGGCCTGCGGCAGACGGTGTTCCAGAATGTGTTTTCCGAAGTCAATCTGGAAACCGGCGATGTGCGCTACCGCGACGATATCCGCAACATGCGGGTGGGAGAATGGCTTTCGGTCTGCCCTTCCACCGCCGGCGGCCACAACTGGCAGGCCAGCGCCTATCATCCGCCCAGTCGGCAACTCGTGATTCCCCTGAGCCAGTCGTGCATGGAAATGTCGCCCAGGGAGATTACTTTCGAAATCGGCTCCGGCGGCACCCAGGGCGACCGCATGTGGATGGAAATGCCCGGCACCGGCGGGCAATTCGGCAAGCTCGCGGCCTATGACGTGGAATCCATGCGAGAACAGTGGAGTATCGAACAGCGGGCGCCTTTTCTCACCGCGGCCCTGGCCACCGCCGGCGGCCTGATTTTCATCGGCGATTTCGACCGCTACGTCCATGCCATCGACGTGGCCACCGGCGAGACGCTCTGGCGCAGCCGCCTGGCGACTTCGGCCCAGGGATTCCCCATGAGTTATGCCGTGGACGGCAAGCAATACGTGGCGATTCCCGCTGGACGCGAAGGCGGCAGCCCCTGGCGCATCGGCAATTTCCTCGCCCCGGAGCTGCGCAGCCCCGACGGTCATAATGCGCTCTATGTATTTACCCTGAATCACTGACCTGCGGCGCAGGCTCCTAGCCACTTTTCCCTGAATGTCATTACAGGACGCGGAACAAGACGTCTGGACCGTAAGCCAGCTCAATCGGCTTGCCCGGCGGCTTGTGGAAGGGGGCTTTTCCGGGGTTCGGGTGGAAGGCGAAATTTCCGGGCTGAAGAAGTCGGTTCCCGGCCACTGGTACTTTACCCTCAAGGACCGCAACGCCCAGCTTGACTGCGTCATGTTCCGCGGCGCCGCCGCCCGGGTTCATTTCAACCCCGGCGACGGGGACCAGATAACCGCCCGGGGAGATCTGACGATCTATGAGACCCGGGGCAGATTCCAGCTCAATGCAACCGCCATGGAAGCCGCCGGCGCCGGCGAGCTGCGCCGGGCCTTTGAATTGCTCAAGAAGCGCTTGCAGGCCGAAGGCCTGTTCGATGGCGGCAGGAAAAAACCAGTGGGCGCCGGTTTCCGCCATATCGGGCTGATTACCGCCGAATCCGGTGCCGCCCTGCGCGATATTCTCAGTGTTTTCCGGCGCCGCTTTCCCGCCATCCGCCTCACCCTGGTTCCCGTCGCCGTCCAGGGCGAACAGGCTCCGCGGCAGATCTGCCAGGCTATCGAGACCGCCAACGCCCTGCGCCACAAGCTCGGCCTTGAGGCCCTGATTGTGGGTCGCGGCGGCGGTTCCGCCGAAGACCTGCAGGCCTTCAATGAGGAAAGCGTCGCCCGGGCCATCTTCGCCAGCGAATTGCCGGTGACCAGCGCGGTGGGGCACGAAATCGATTTCAGCATTGCCGACTTTGTGGCCGACCTGCGCGCCCCCACTCCTTCGGCGGCCGCCGAACTGATGAGCCTCTCGCAACAGGAGTATTCCGACCTGTTGCGCGCACAACTCGGCAAGCTGCAAAACCGCATGCGCCAGCAACTCGCCCACCGATGCGACCGTCTCGAACTCACCGCCAGAAGGCTGCGCAGCCCCGGGAGAAGACTCCAGGATCACGCCCAGACCCTGGATGATTTCAGCCAGCGGATACAGCGCGCCGCCGGCACCCTGCTCGGCGGCAAGCGCCAGCGAGTCAATCTGCTGGGACAGGCGCTGAGGCACAATTCCCCCATGCGGCGGGTGGAGCAACTGCGGCCGGCGCTCGTGGGCGCCCCGCTGCGCTTGCGGCGGGCGCTGCAATCCCGCATCCAGCGCGACCATTCCCGGCTTGAATCCCTCAGCCGCAGTCTCCACGCCACCAGCCCGCTCCATACCCTTGCCCGGGGCTACAGCATTACCCTGGATGAATCGAATCGGGTAATCCGCAACGTGGACGAGGCAAGCCCCGGCGCCCGCATCACCACGCGCCTGGCGGACGGCAGTCTGCATTCCACGGTTACAGGAAGCGAATCCACATGAGAATTCCAGCGCAATACCCGGTGGACCCGGAGCCTTTCCTGGGGGAAAATCCCACCCCATGAACCGACGCGAAAAACAGCGGCAAATCCGTCAGGCCAAGCAGCAGGCGGCAAAGCAGAAGCAGCGGCGGCGACAGGTGCTCGGCAGGCTCGGCCTGTTCGTGGCGTTGCCGGCGCTGGTTTTGCTCGTGGTCTGGGTGTTGGCGACCCAGGGCCCCACCTATTCCCCGGTGGAGGTGGCGCCCAATGACCATATCCGCGGCGACCCGGAGACTCCGGTGAGTATTGTGGTCTACGCCGATTTCCAGTGTCCCGCCTGCGCCACCGAAAATCAACTCATGGCGCGACTGTGGTCGCGTGTTGAAGACCGGGCGCACCTGATTTTCCGGCACTACCCGTTGACGGCAAGCAATCCGCACGCCTGGACCGCGGCGCTCTATGCCGAAGCCGCCGGTCGCCAGGGGAGTTTCTGGGAAATGCACGATTTTCTGTTCGTCAACCAGCCGGTGTGGTCCTTCCTCCCGGATGTGGAAAACGAATTCGAAAGCTATGCGGAAAATCTGGAACTCGACCTGGAACAACTGCGGGCCGATGTGGAAAGCGAGGCAGTCATCGCCAAGGTTCGCGACGACCAGCGCGGCGGCAATTCCGCCGGCGTGCGCTCGACGCCGGTGATGTTCATCAACGGCCGGCGCGTGGCCCAGTTGACCGCTTCCCGCATCCTGGAACTGGTGGACGAGCATTTCCAGGAAGCCATGGGAGACGCGGCAGGCGCAGGCTCCTAGGAGCCTGCGCCGTACCGTTGCGGCCGCGCTCGAAGCCGCGCTTCGAAAACGCTTCCCTGTGCCGCGGGAAAACTCTGACTTGATCAGGGCTTCCCTGGTTATTCAGGGAATCGGCTCAGTCGCGGCGAGATAGCTGATGATGCCGGAAGCGGCGTGTGGCTCGCCGTCGGTGAGGCCAGGGCGGAACCGCAGCCTGCCCAGATTGCGCACCAGTGGTTCGGTTTCCCGGTAAACGGGATATTCATCGAGTTCAATCAATCGCAGATTCTGGGCGACTCCCAGGGCGTTCCGGCGGCGCCAGCCCGGCCGGGTCTCGATGGCTTCCGCCGCGGGCAGGTCGAAGGAAAACAGCGCCACCACCTGCCAGTCATTGGCCTCGTGCAGACCCAGGGCGCGGGCGGAAAGCGAAGGCGACTCCAGCGGCTGCAAGGGATCCTGATCGTAGAAAATCTTCACCGGGACACCGTCCTCGAAAGCTTCCGGCGCGTCTGTCGGCTCGCGTTCCCTGGCGGCCAGGGCCTTGGCCACGCTGTCGTGGAAGCGCGCCTGGGGAATCAATGAAGGCGAAGCGAAAAGCTCGTCCACCTGTTCATGCGGCACGCCTGCCGCAAGCAGCATCTGGTGAGCCTGACGATAGGCGTCGAGGGCCTGCTGCTTGCGGTCGAAGAGCAAGCGCCAGTCGGCCTGGTACAGTTTGACCATGGCCAGGGCTTCGGAAAACTCCGTCTCATCCTCGCCGGCGTAAATTTGCCGCATCTGCTCGATATAGCGCATGCCGCTGGTCCGCAACTGGTTTAGCGCCCGCTCCGGGGACAGAACCCGCTCCATGGCGTATCCGCTGGAGGAAATTTCCCGCCCGCCCCGGGTTCGCAGGGTCTGGCCGGTGCTGCCGCCCTTGTTGATGGCGCTGGCCTGGAGATACATGATCCGCAACTGTTCGTAGATCAGTCCCGCCTTGCGTTGTTCCAGCCGCGGCCAGATACTGTCGGCCACCGCCAGGGCGACCCGGCTGCCCAGCGCCGCCCGCAGGTAGTGGTAGCCCTGATTCTCCTTCTCGTCTTCGGTAATGCCCCGCATATGCATTTGCGACAGTTCCAGCATGCCGCGCATCATGTTCTGGTCGGGCCCGGGGTACTTGTTGAAATAGAACCAGATGGTATGGTCCTGCAGCTTGCGCGCTTCTCGCCAGTTGCCGGAATTGATGTGGTTTTGGATCTTGCGGTGGAGAAAGGGAAGCTGGGTCTTGGTGTAGAGGCCCTCCTCGATGCGCACGATCTGCTGGGCGCGGTCGAGGGTGGCATGGGCCTCGGGAAAGCGGTCGAGTTCCATGTAGCGGTCAGCCATGCGCGACAGGGGTTCCACAAGTTGCGGGCCGTGGTAAACCCCCTGCTCTTCCAGGCGGTTCAGATCCGCCTGGTACAATTCCAGTTCGCGCAGGGTCTCATCGATGCCGGCGTCCTGGGCGGCAAGCGGCGCTTGCGCCAGCGCCAGCACCGGCGCAAGCAGCGGCGAAAGTCTTCGGCCTGAAAATCGCACATTCGGCATCCCGGAACGGAATGGAATCTATCTTGCATAATTTGGCGGATTGGGTCCAGTGCTTTGCCCGGGTGTACCGACCGGGCCTCACTCTACAGGCAGCTTGTGAGCAAATCGCTGTCGATATTGCCGCCGGAGGCCATGATAACGACGGTTTTGCCCCGTAGCGGGAGTTTGTTGTGGAGGATGGCGGCCAGAGCCACGGCGCCGCCGGGTTCGAGTACGAGCTTCAGGTGATGGAAGGCATAGTGGATGGCGCCGCGGACTTCGGCTTCGCTGACAGCCAGAAATCCGCTGACATTGGCCCGATTGATGGGCCAGGTGACTTCGCCGGGGATCGGGGCGGTGAGCGCGTCGCAATGGGTGGGGGTTCGGGTTTCGAGCCCGAGGCGACGCCCGGCCTGCAGCGATTGGCGGTGGTCGTCGTAATGTTCGGGTTCGACGCCGTGAATCGCGGTTGTGGGGCTGAGCGCTCTCACCGCCGTTGAGACGCCGGCAAGCAGGCCGCCGCCGCCGCAGGGTGCGAGCAGGATGTCCGCCGTGAGGTCGAGTTGCTGAAGTTGCCGGACGATTTCCAGCCCCGCCGTGCCCTGGCCGGCGATGATTTTCGGATCGTCGAAAGGCCGCGCGAGGGTGGCCCCGGTCTCCCCGGCAATTTGTTCGGCGATGTCTTCCCGGGATTCGCTGGCGCGATCATAGATGCGGATGGCGGCGCCCCATCTGCGGGTGCCTTCCAGCTTTGCCCGCGGGGCGTCCCCGGGCATGACAATGGTGGTGGAGACGCCGAGCAGGTGGCCGGCATAGGCGACGCCCTGGGCATGATTGCCGGAGGAATAGGCGACCACCCCCCTGCCGCGCTCTTCCGGCGATAGCTGGCTGAGAAAGTTGCAGGCGCCGCGAAACTTGAAGGCGCCGGTATGTTGCAGGCACTCCGCCTTGACCAGCACCCGGGCGCCGAGTTCCCGATCAAGGACGGCATTGCCCAGCAGGGGCGTTACCAGGGCAATGCCGCGCAGGCGTTCGGCGGCGGCCTCGATATCCTGGAGGGAAACGGAAGAGGCGGCTGTTCCCTTGTTCATGCAGTGATTCTCGCTGGGTACTCTCTGAAAAATTCCCTCCCTGGAATGTTCCGTCCGGCCGCCTTCAATTCCTGTTCTGGTGCTTTTGCAGGCGACGCTTGCGGGCGATCTGACGCGGGTTCAATTGCTGCTCGTGCCTGGCGTAGGGATTGTCATCGTTACGCAATTCGATCTGGACCGTGAGCCCGACAAGTTCCAGGGCGTCGCGAAAACTGTTTTGCAGGTAGCGTCGGTAATGCCCCGGCAGTTTGTCGAGTTGCTTGCCGTGGATCACGATGCGCAGTGGATTGTGCCCTCCCAGGTGGGCATAGCGCAATTTGATGCGGCGGCCCCGGGATAATGGCGGCGGGCTTGCGGCGACGATTTGCCCGAGCATTCTGGTCAGCGCCGCCGTGGAGACGGTCTTGCGCGAAGATTGCCAGGCGGCGTCCACGGATTCACAGAGCTTGCCGACACCGCTGCCGTGCAGTGCGGAAATGAAATGCCGTTGCGCGAAATCCACAAAATCCAGGCGGCGGTCGATTTCGCGCTTGAACCATTGCCTGCGATGCACTTCCAGCCCGTCCCACTTGTTGCACGCCAGCACCAGGGCCTTGCCGGCTTCCACGATATGGCCGAGCAGATGCAGATCCTGCTCCACCACGCCTTCGCCGGCGTCGATGAGGAAAACCACCACATCGGATTCGGCAATGGCCTGCAGCGACTTGATGACCGAAAACTTCTCCACCACGCCCCGGGTCTTGCCCCGGCGGCGTATGCCGGCGGTGTCGATGAGGGTATAGGCCCGGCCCTGACGCAGGAAGGGGATTTCAATGCTGTCCCGGGTGGTGCCGGGTTCATCGAATACCAGCACCCGATCTTCGCCAAGCATCCGGTTGACCAGGGTGGATTTGCCCACATTGGGGCGGCCGATAAAGCTGATGCGGGTGGCTTCCGCCCCGGTCGGGTGGGTGTCCCGCGCGCGTGCTGATTCCGAATGGGTGTCCTGTGGCGCCGCATCCATCATGGCGAATGCTTCCCGGATCAGGGCCTTGACGCCGGTTCCCTGGCTGGCTGCGATGGCAAAAACGGATGCGGCGCCAAGTTCGTGGAATTCCGCCCGGGCCTGGTCCGGGTCGAGGCCATCGATCTTGTTCACCACCACGAGGCTGCGCTTGCCCCCTTCGCGCAACCGCTGGTGAATGCGGCGGTCCTCCGGGGTCAGTCCATCCCTGGCGTCGAGCACGAACAGCACGAGGTCAGCCTCCTCGATGGCCTGCAGGGCCTGGGCGACAACTTCCCGGTCGATGCCTTGGACATGACTGCTGATGCCGCCCATGTCCACTGCGAGAAACCGCCTGCCGTCGAGTTCGCCCGTGCCGTACTGCCGGTCCCGGGTCAATCCGGGAAAATTGATCATCAGGGCGTCCCGGCTTGCGGTGAGTCGGTTGAAAAGGGTGGATTTGCCGACGTTCGGGCGGCCGGCTATGGCGATTATGGGTTTCATCCGAGTCTTGAAGTAGTTGGCATCGGTCGCTTTCCGCCCTCGTTACCTTTGTACATGCCATCCATGGCGCAACGCTTTCGGTTTTGCCAAACCCCGGTCTTGCCATCCTTGGCAAGCCGTTCGGCCCTTGTGCAGGATTCCAGGGCCTCTCTGCCGGCAAATTGGCGGGGTGGGGAGGGTTAATCGATGGCCAGAGCCATCAGGGTTCCGCTGTTGCCGTAGACGATGAGGCGGCCGTTGGCGGCGAGGAGCTTGGCGCGGACGCCGTCGCTGTCGATTCGGCTGCGGCCGACGATGCGGCCGTCGATTTGGGAAATGATGTGGACATAGCCTTCGAAATCGGCCACGGCGAGATAATTGCCGATGGTTCGCGGGCCGGTCAGGGCGCGGTGGGAAAGGTTTTCATTGGTCCAGACGATATCGTTGCTGTTATCGCGCACGGCGACCACATGGCTGTCATCCGAGCTGTAGTAGATATTGCCGAAACCCTGGTCGAGGCCGTGGTAGCTGGAAGCCTCCATGCCCCAGACGATGCGGCCGGTGGCGGTGTCGAAGGCCATCACATTGCCCTGGTAGCTCGAGGCGAGCACGCGGTTGCCGTCGAGTCGCAGGTCGCCGTCGGCATCGATGACGCGCTCGATGTCGTAGCGGCCTTCGGGTATGGCGATGCGCTCCTCCCAGCGCCAGATGCCGTCTTCGGCGGCCACGGAAACCAGGGTACCGTTGCTGAAACCGGCGATGACATGTCCCTGGGGGGTGATCACCGGCCGATTGGTGCCCCGCAGGGTCAGGGCCGGCAGGGTGGTTTCATAGATCCAGCGGCGCGAGCCGTCGGCGGCGTCCAGGGCGATGAGCTTGCCATCCACGGTCTGGGCGACCACCACATCACCATTGGTTTGGGGCGGCGACAATACCTCGCTGGTGACCGCGCCGCGCCAGAGTTCCTCGCCGGTGAACTGGTTGAAACTGATGATTTCGGCATTGGCGGTGCCCACGAGCACGAGGCCATTGCCGGCGCCGACGCCGCCGGTAATGGCTTCATCGTCGAGCCGGGTGCGCCAGATCACATCGCCGGATTCGAGTTCGAGGCCATAGATGTTGCCGTCTTCGCTGGCGGCGAAAATACGCTCGCCGTCGATGGCCGGGGTCAGTTCAAAATAATCGCTGCCCTGGCCATTGCCGATGCCCGCGCTCCATACCCGGCGCAGGGCGACTTCGGTTTCAATATCCCGCAATTCCGCCGGCGGATTGATTTCCTCGTCGGCAAACCAGGTGGCGGGATTCAGATTGACGATGGAACAGCCGGAAAGAAACAGCAGCGCGAGCGGCGCGAGTCCGGTTTTCGCGGCTGGCTTCCAGGTGAATTTCATGACAGCGCCCTCATTCCCGATCGCCGAGATTTTCCAGCTTCATGCGCAGGCCATCACTGCTGGAACCGGCTTCCCGGGCCGCGAGCCAGGAGTCCCGGGCGTCCTCGGGGCGGCCCAGGGCAAAATGGATATCGCCGCGCAACTCGTGGAAGCCCGGCTCGAAACTGCGCGGGTCCACGCTGTTGACGAGTTCCAGCGCGCGCTCGGGTTCGCCCCGGGCAAGAATGACCCGGCCAAGCCGCAGGCTGGCGGCAAGCACAAGGCCTTCGTCGGCGGGCTGGAGGAAGCTTGTGCCGGGATTGTCCACCACCCATTGCAGCATTTCCTCGGCGGCGGCGAGATCGCCCTGCCGCACCGACTGCTGGGCGCCGTACAGCGCCCCGTAGCGCGCATACATGGAATTGTCGTGATCTGTGCGCAATCGCCCGGCAAGTTCGATGATCTGCACGGAGTCGGGCTCTTCGGCCGGATCCTCGGGTTGGGCGGCAAGCAGGATTTCCTCGTACAGGTCCGAGGCCGCGACGCGGTCGGCGCTGCTGGACTGCTGCCAGAAATTCCAGCCGCCATAGCCCGCGGCGGCGAGGACGACGATGAGCAGCAGGTTTTTGCCGTACTCGTCCCACCAGCGCCGCAGCGCTTCTATATTCTCTTCCTCAGCGGCGCTGATTGCCACGTTCCGCTCCTGTACGCCGAATCCAGCAGCGCATTATAAATCCTGCCTTGCCGGCGGTGAAAGCGACAGCAGTTCGCCCACTGCCGCCACACATTGATCCCTTGTGACCATGCGCGGCTCGAAACGTTCATCCAGCGAGCGCAATTTCACCTCCGCCGGTGGGCCGCCCTCCCCGGCTTCCATGACCACAAGCACGTCGGCCCGGAGATCGTAGGCGCGCTTGACCTGCTGGGCATACTTGCCGCCGCCGCATTGGCAGACGACGCTCCGGGCGGGAAAGGCTTCCCGCAGGCGCCGGGCGAGTTCCTGGGCGACTGTGGTCGCCGGGCCGAGAACGACAAGGCAGACATCCGCGCGGAATTGCGCCTCAGGGGGAATCCGGTCCAGGGTTTCCAGCAACAGCGCCAGCCTTTCAATGCCGATGGCGAATCCCGCCGCGGGCGTGGGCCGGCCGCCGAGCTGGGCCACAAGCCCGTCGTAGCGACCGCCGCCGCACACGGCGCCCTGGGCGCCGAGGGCGTCGGTGGTCCATTCGAATACGCAGTAATTATAGTAATCCAGGCCGCGCACCAGCGAAGGGTTCTCGATATGACGGATACCCGCCGCCCGGAGCAGTTCCTTCAGCGCCGCGTAATGGGCGACGCTTTCCGGGCTCAGATACTCCGCCATGGCCGGGGCTTCGTCGGCCACCTTGCGGGTGCCGGGATGCTTGCTGTCGAGCACGCGAAAGGGGTTGCTGTGAATCCTGCTCCGGGCGGCGGCGTCGATTTCATCGGCCCGGGACAGCAGGTATTCGCCGAGCGCCCCGCCATAGCGCTTGCGGTCCTCGGCGCTGCCGATATTGTTCAATTCCAGCTTCAGCTTGCCGCCGAGCCCGAGCCGCCGCCAGTACGCGGCGGACAATTCGATGACTTCGGCGTCGATATCCGGGCCCGCCATGCCAAAGGCTTCCACGCCGAACTGGTGGAACTGGCGATAGCGGCCCTTCTGGGGGCGTTCCCGGCGAAACATGGCCCCCTGGTACCAAAGCCGCTGCTGGCGGTTGTAAAGCAGGCCATGTTGCTCCGCGGCCCGCACGCAGCCCGCGGTTCCCTCGGGGCGCAGGCTGATATGGTCGCCTCCACTGTCCTCGAAACTGTACATTTCCTTCTCGACGATATCGGTTACCTCGCCGATGGAGCGCCGGAAAAGCCGGGTCTGTTCGATCAGGGGAAAGCGGATTTCCCGGTAGCCGAAGGAGTCCACCGTGGCGCGGAAACTGTCCTCGAGATGCTGCCAGAGGGCAGTCTGGTCGGGAAGTATGTCATTCATCCCCCGGATCGCCTGCAATCTGGCCATGATGCGGGCGAACTCTCAGGCGCTGGCGATGAGGTCTTTGGCGGCGGCCTGTTTTTCCGCCACCCGGCGCCGGACCATGGACTCGAGTTCGTCAAGCAGGTTCTCGTTGCTGACCTTGTGGTCCGGGGAACCGTCGAGATAGGCCATGTTGGCGGGGCTCGCGCCGGTGAGGCCGACTTCGGCCTCCCGGGCTTCGCCGGGGCCATTGACGATACAGCCGATGACGGCCACGTCGATGGGGGTGACGATGTCTTCCAACCGTGTCTCCAGTTCGTTGACGATGCCGATAACATCGAAATTCTGCCGCGAGCAGCTCGGGCAGGCCACCAGGTTGACGCCCTTGTGCCGCAGGCCGAGGCTTTTGAGAATGTCGAAGCCCACCTTGATCTCTTCCACCGGATCCGCCGCCAGGGAAACGCGAATGGTGTCGCCGATGCCTTCCATCAGCAGGGCGCCCATGCCGATGGCGGATTTCACCGTGCCGCCGCGCTGGCCGCCCGCCTCGGTAATACCGAGATGGAAGGGATTGTCGATCTGCCCCGCAAGGCCGCGGTAGGCCGCCAGGGTCATGAAGACTTCGGAAGCCTTGAGGCTGATCTTGAAGTCGCGGAAATCGAGCTTGTCGAGAATGTCGATCTGCACCAAGGCGGATTCGATCATGGCCTCGGCGCTCGGCTCCCGGTATTTTCGCAACAAAGCCTTGCTCAGGGAGCCGGCATTGACGCCGACGCGCAGGGGGATGCCCTTGTCCCTGGCGCTGCTGACCACGGCGCGCACCCGCTCCTCCCTGCCGATATTGCCCGGATTGATGCGCAGGCAATCCACGCCGTACTCCAGCACCCGCAGGGCGATGCGGTAGTCGAAATGGATATCCGCCACCAGGGGCAGGCGGGTGCTGGCGCGAATCTCTCGAAACGCCCCGGCGGCGTCCATGGTGGGCACCGATACCCGCACGATGTCTGCGCCCACGGCTTCCAGGCGCCGAATCTGCGCCAGGGTCGCCCGCACATCGCAGGTCTCGGTATTGGTCATGCTTTGCACGGTAATGGGCGCGTCGCCACCCACAGGCACGTCTCCCACCATGATGCGGCGGGTCTGCCGACGCTGGATTCCGTTTGTGGTTTTCATGGCACAGGGGCTCCATCATGCCTGCCTTTGGCGCGGGCGCCGGGAATCAGGCCGAGGGAGGCGCCGAAGGTCTGCCAGACCCACCAGCCGCCGGCGCCGATTACCGCGATGAGAATCAGGATGACCAGCAGCAGGAACCAGTTCTGGCTGAACTTCGCCGGTGGTTTCCGCGCCGGCTCCCGGGCAGCCTCGCCCGGCGCCGAAGATCGGTGATAGAAACCGCTGACCTCGGCGGGGTCCAGGCCCACCAGCAGGGCATAACTTTTCAGGTAGCCCTTGACAAAAACCTCGCCGGGCAAATTGCTGTAGTCATTGGCTTCCAGCGCCCGGACGTAATATTCGGTCAGGTGCAGCCGGTCGGAAACCTCGAATATGCTCATCCCGAGTTTCTTCCGCGCCTCGGCAAGCAACGCGCCTGCGTTCGACGGTTGCGGGGTTTCCTCGGCGGCCTCTTCCATCTGCCCTTCTTCCGCAGGGCCTGGTTCGTCAATCTCCATCGATCAAATTCCGGTAAGCGCGATATTCCGCTGTCTCGGGGTACAGTGTACCGAGAATCGAACCAAATTCCTCTACCTGATCGCGATTTCCCTCCCGCAGGGCGAATTCGGCGCCGGCAAAAAGGGCTTTGGGACCAAGCTTCAGGCCCTGATTTTCCATCATGGCGAGATAGTCGGCAAACAGCCTGCGGGCCGCGGCCAGATCGCCGCCGCGCCGATGCAGCAATGCCAGTTCCAGGGCCGACACGGGAAGTTCGCCGTGAATTTCCAGGGCTGCGGTGAAGGCTTCCCGCGCCCCCTGCCAGTCCTCAAGCAGCAAGCGGGAACGGCCGAGGTTTTCCAGCGCCCAGGCCCGGCCGGCGTAGGCGGAGTCTGCGGCGGCGGCGCGGAACTGACCGGCGGCTTCCCCGGCGCGACCCTGGGAGAACAGCAATACGCCATAATTGTTGCGGATGGCGGAGCCGTCCGGCGCCTGCGCCAGGGCGCGCAGGTAATGATCCCCGGCTTGTTCGGGCTCGGCATTGGCCGCGGCGAGCAGGGCGGCGATATGATGACTTTCCGCGGAATCGGCGCCAAGGCTTAGGGCATGCTCGAGATGACGCTCGGCGGCGGCGAAATCACCGGCGTCAAGCCAGGCTTTGGCCAGGGCGAGATAATCCCTCGCGGCGGCATTCCGGGAATCCGCGGATAACGGTCCCTGTGCCGGAGAGGCGGCGCAGGCGGCGAATACGGTGGCAAGCAACACCCCACTCAGTGCCTTGCCAATGAGATCCTGCGACTGCGCGCAGGATGACGGCAAATCACGGGCGCAGAATGACAAAAATACCCGAGCGCGAGATGACAGTCTCGCCGCCGTCATTCCGCGCGCAGCCGCAGAATCTTCATGGGAGGCCACTGCGTGAACATTCACCGGGCTTCGCCTCCTCTTGCGGCAACTTTTCCGGACCGGGCCCCGAGGCCGGCAATCAGACTGTTTTCCATGATGCCGGCCTGTTCGCGCCGGCGCCGGCGTTCGCTGCGCCGGGTCTGGTCGCGCACGGCGCCCACGAGCTGGCCGCAGGCGGCGGCGATTTCATCGGCCCGGGTGGTGCGGACAGTCACCGTGTGGCCCGCCCGTTGCAGAACCTCGCGAAAATTGCCCAGGGAACTGCCGCTGGGGCGGCGATACTCCGAGGCGCTGAATTCATTGAATGGTATGAGATTGATCTTGCAGGGAAAATCCCGCAGCAGGGCGGCAAGTTCCCGGGCGTGCCGGCGGTGGTCGTTGACGCCGCGGATCAGGGTGTATTCGATCAGCGGCAGGCGTTTTTCGCCGAGGCCGGCCATGTAGCCCCGGACGGCTTCAAACAGGACGGCGATGGGATACCTGCGGTTGAGCGGCACGAGTTCATTGCGCAACTCGTCATTGGGGGCGTGCAGGGAAATCGCCAGGGCGGCGTCGGTGCGACCCGTCATCCGTTCGATACCGGGCACAACCCCGGCGGTGCTGATGGTGACCCGGCGTTTGGAAAGCCCATAGGCCAGATCGTCGAGAAGCAGGTCCACGGCATCCATGACATTTTCGAAATTGAGGAGGGGCTCTCCCATTCCCATGAACACCACATTGGTCACCCTTGCTTCGGCTCCCGGCGCAAAGCCGCCGAGTTCGCGCCGGGCTAGCCAGATCTGGCCGATGATTTCGGCGGCGCTGAGATTGCTGTCAAAACCCTGTTTGCCCGTGGCGCAGAAACTGCAATCCAGGGTGCAGCCCGCCTGGGACGAGACGCAAAGCGTGCCGCGGCCGCCCTCCGGGATATAGACCATTTCCACCGAACTGCCGCCGGCGGTTCCCAGCACCCACTTCACGCAGCCGTCGCCGGCGTCGTGGCGGCTGCGCAAAGGCGGCAACTCGAGCAGGGTTTCCCGGGCGAGGCGTGCCCGGCAGGCAAGGCTGATGTCGGTCATGGCCTTGAAATCGAGTTCGCCACGCTGGTGTATCCAGCGCAGAATCTGGCGCGCGCGAAAAGGCTTCTCGCCCATGCCTTCGAGCAAGCTGGATAGCTTCGCCGGGCTGAGCCCGAGCAGATTGGGCCTGGCGGCTTGCGTCATGGGCGAACCACCTCGATGCTTCGCGCTGCGGCCAAGTATTCTCTGAAAAATCCCTCCCTGGAATTTTTCGTTATCGCAAAACAAAAGCGTGGTTTTGTTTTGCTTACGTGCCATCTCCTCAGGAACAGAGTTCCATGGCCGCAAAAAAGTACGCCACTTCCCTTTCCGCCGAAGCCGGCGAATCGGAACCATGCACGGCGTTGGCGTCGATGGATTTGGCGAAATCCGCGCGAATCGTCCCGGCCGGCGCTGCCGCCGGATTGGTCGGCCCCATCAGGCTGCGGTTCAGGGCAATGGCGTCTTCGCCTTCAAGCACTTGCACCATCACCGGACCCGAAGTCATGAAGCGGATCAAGTCGGCGAAAAAGGGCTTGCCTTCGTGCTCGGCATAAAAACCGCCCGCTGTGCGGGTGTCAAGCCGCAGCATTTTCGCCGCCACAATCCGCAGTCCCGCCTGTTCGAAGCGGCGGTAGATTTCGCCAATCACATGCTTGCCAACGGCGTCGGGTTTAATAATAGACAAAGTTTGCTGAATCGCCATGAATTTTCCTCAAGATTTCCAAGCGGGCGAATTATACGAGATTGAGTGAAGCGTGGCAGCGTGGCGCCGGTCTCCGGCAGATTCAGCCACACTGATAGTAATGCGCTCCGTGTTGCGTTTCGCGCAACATTCTGGCACGATTCCGGAAGTGGAAATCAAGCACAAGGCATTACGGCGATTCCATCTTTCGGGCGGCCTGGACCGCAAGGGCGTTCCCGCCAATCTGGCCGCGAGGCTGGCGCGGATTCTTTCGCGACTGAATGTGGCGTACAAACCCGAAGAATTGAATGATCTCGGCTTCCGGCTGCATATGCTGCGTGGAGACCTGGCCGGATACTGGAGTTTGCGAGTAAGCGGCAACTGGCGCATTATTTTCCGTTTCCGTGATGGCGAACCCGAGGGCGTGGATGAGAGCGGATTTGCAGCCGTGAATTCCTACGGCGCAGGCCCCTGGGGAAGCTCTGATTAAGTCAGAGCTTCCCTGCGGCACAGGGAAGTGCCGCCGAATTCGATGGCGTAAGCCATTGAATTCGGGAGCAAAACAAAACCACGCTTTTGTTTTGCGATAATGAAAAACTCCACGGATGGAGTTTT
>JAJECW010000122.1 GCA_022821865.1 Pseudomonadales bacterium | reverse complement strand
GCCGCAGGCGCGAGAACAATCCGTCACGGCCCGGCGCCGGCGTTCCCGGGTCGGAAGAGGCGGCGGTTTCAGCCATGGATAGTTCCTCGAATTCGGCGGCGGGCTATGCTATCACCACCCCCGTCCGGTGAACAAAGCGGGTTAGGAGCCTGCGCCACAGGAATTCGCGAAAGCGAAAATTCGCTATCGCCGCGCCCCTGGCCGGTCGATTGAGGCGAATATTGGTGGATATGCAACGAAATCGAGCGGCCGGGGCGCGGATGAGAGCGGATTTGCAGCCGTGAATTCCTACGGCGCAGGCTCCCAGGTATTCTCTGAAAAACTCCATCCGTGGAGTTTTTCATTATCGCAAAACAAAAGCGCGGTTTTGTTTTGCTCCCGAATTCAATGGCTCACGCCATCGAATTCGGCGGCACTTCCATGTGCCGCAGGGAAGCTCTGACTTAATCAGAGCTTCCCTGGGAGCCTGGAGCGGCGGCAAGCATGAAATCGCGGCGAAAATCCGGCATTGGCACACTACGCATCATCGGCGGCGAATGGCGCAGCCGCGTGTTGCGCTTTCCCACAGTGGACGGCCTGCGCCCCACGCCGAACCGGACCCGGGAGACCCTGTTCAACTGGCTGCGCGACGAGATTCACGGCAAGAACTGCCTCGACCTTTTTGCCGGCAGCGGCGCCCTGGGATTCGAAGCCTTGTCCCGGGGCGCCGCCCGGGCGATTCTCATCGAACGCAATGCCGCCGCCTGCCGGGCGCTGGGAGAAAACGCGCGCCTGCTGCAGGCGGAAAATGCGGACATCCAGCACAGCTCGGCCTGGGACTGGCTGCGCCTGACGCGGCAAGAGCCGGCCAGCATCGATCTGGTATTTCTGGACCCGCCCTTCGCCGGCGGCCTGCTGCCCAGGGCCTGTGAAGCCATCGAGCAAAGCGGCCTGCTGGCCCGCCCCGCACTGATCTACCTCGAAGCCGACGCCAACATCGCGGAACGGCAACTGCCGGACAACTGGCGCATCCGGAAAACCGGCTCGACCGGCGATGTGCGCTACTTCCTCGCCCGACGCGAATGATCCGCAGCCGGTTTGTTTGCGGTCTGGCGATTGGCAAGTGTGCCGCCCCATGAGTTTACCGCTCTGAAATGTGGCAAACTTATGGCACCGCACACCAGAATGCCGCTGAATCCACAGGCTGCGCCGCCATGAAAATCGCTGTTTATCCGGGCACTTTCAATCCCATTACCAATGGGCATAGCGACCTTGTCGAGCGCGCTGCGCGTCTGTTCGACGGGATTATCGTCGCCGTGGTGGACGCCAATCTGAAGACATCCAATTCACTGTCGGTGGAAACCAGGATGCATCTCGCCCGGGAGGTGCTCGGGCATCTGGACAATGTGGAAGTGCGCAGCTTTGACAATCTGCTGACGAAATTCGTCGAGGAATGCGGTGCCAATATCATCCTCCGGGGGCTGCGCACCGTGGCCGACTTCGAGTACGAGTTCCAGCTCGTGGGGATGAACCGGGTGCTTGCGCCGAACATCGAGACGGTTTTCCTCGCCCCGGCGGAACATCTTTCCTATATCTCCTCCACCCTGGTGCGGGAAATCGCTTCCTACGGCGGCGACATTTCCCGTTTCGTACACCCGGCGGTGGCCGAAGCCATTGGCGGAAAAGACTCCCAGGAGCCTGCCCCGTAGGCTCCTAGCGCTGGCAAGCCGGGCAGAAAACCGTGGCGCGCTGGCCGAGGCGCAGCTCCCGCAAGCTGCCCCGGCAATGGGGGCATTCTTCGCCGCCGCGGCCGTACACATGCAATTGCTGCCTGAAATAGCCCGGCCTGCCGTCGCCGCCGCTGAAATCGCGCAAGGTGGTGCCGCCGGCGCGGATGGCATTGCCGAGTACCGCCCGAATCGCCTCGGCAAGCCGCCGGTAGCGCATGGCTGAAATCCTGCCACAGGCTCGCGCCGGGTGGATGCCGGCAAGAAACAGCGCTTCGCAGGCGTAGATGTTGCCCACTCCCACCACGATGCGGGAATCCATGATGAAGGGTTTTACCGCGGTTCTGCGGCCCCGGCTCTTGCGGTAGAGCAACTCGCCGTCAAAATCATCACCCAGCGGCTCCGGACCCAAATCCTGCAACAGGGGGTGCTCGCCGGTCCCGGCCGGCTGCCAGAGCAGGCTGCCGAAGCGGCGCGGGTCGGTGTAGCGCAGGGCCTGGCCACTGTCGAAAACAAGGTCCACATGGGCGTGTTTGCCTGGAGCTTCCCCGACCGGCGCCATCCGCAAGCTGCCCGACATGCCCAGATGCACGAGCAGCGCTCCCCGGGAACATGCGAACAGCAGGTATTTGGCGCGCCTGTCCACCGAAGTGAACCACTGCCCCGGCAGCTCTTCCCCAAGGGACTCGGGAACGGGCCAGCGCAGGCGCGGCTCCCGTACGACCACCCGGAGGATTTCCCGCTGGAGCACATGGGGCGACAGGCCCCGGCGGGTGGTTTCGACTTCGGGTAATTCGGGCAAAGCGGGCTCC
Source organism: Pseudomonadales bacterium (assembly GCA_022821865.1). Lineage (GTDB taxonomy): Bacteria > Pseudomonadota > Gammaproteobacteria > Pseudomonadales > Pseudohongiellaceae > UBA9145. The sequence goes on along the minus strand of JAJECW010000122.1, from coordinate 5,165 downwards.
AAGGATTTGTGGGTGCCCCATCTCGAAAGTGGGTGTCCCAGTGATACTGAATTTTCATTATCGCATCCTTGCGCCGCAGGGAAGTTCTGACATCATCAGAGCTTCCCCGCATATAATGCCGTCCCATGTCCAAGACAAGTTCCCGTCTGCGAATCGGCATCGATGTGGGCGGCACCTTTACCGATTTCCTCTGTGTGCGTAGTCCCGCCGGCGGTGCAAGCGAACTGTCGGTTCACAAGATTCCCTCCACGCCCGACGCCCCCGAGCGCGCGGTGCTTCAGGGGCTGGCCGAGCTTGGCCTTGCCGAGCAGCCACTGCAGCTCGTCCATGGCAGCACCGTGGCGACCAATGCCCTGCTGCAGAGAAAAGGCGCCCGCACGGCCTTTGTCACCAACCGGGGCTTTGGCGACATGCTGACCCTGGCGCGGCAGACCCGCCCCGAGCTGTACGCCCTTGAATTCGAGCCGGAGCCGCCGCCGGTTCCCCCCGAACTCTGTTTCGAGACCGGCGGGCGGGTGGCTGCGGACGGCTCCACCATTGAAGCGCTCAATACGGACGACATCAGCGCTCTCCTGGAAAGCCTGCGCGATTCCGCCGCGGAATCGGTGGCGATCAACCTGCTGTTTTCCTTTCTCGACCCGGCCCACGAAGCCGCTATCGAAGCCGCGATTCGGACGGCGCTGCCGGATGTTTTCGTTTGCCGCTCGTCCCGGGTATTGCCGGAATACAAGGAATACGAACGCGGCATGGCGACCTGGCTCAATGCCTTTCTCGGGCCGGTGGCAGGCGGCTATCTGCGCCGCCTGCAGGACGGGCTCGATCACCTCCACCTGCCGGCTGGATCTTCGCTGCAGGTCATGCAATCCAGCGGCGAAACCATCAGCGCCGCGGGCGCGGCGGACTCCGCGGTGAAGCTGCTGCTTTCCGGGCCGGCGGGAGGCCTGGCGGCGGTGGAGTATCTGGGGCGCCAACTCGGCGAGCGGCGGCTGATCAGTTTCGACATGGGCGGCACTTCCACCGATGTCGCCCTGCTCGACGGACCCATCAGCATCACCAGCGAAGGCCGGCTTGACGATTTCCCGGTTTCGGTGCCCATGGTGGACATGCATACCATCGGCGCCGGTGGCGGCTCGATTGCCTGGGTGGACAGCGGCGGCATGCTCCAGGTGGGCCCGGAATCCGCCGGTTCCGACCCGGGCCCGGCGTGCTACGGCAAAGGCGGAACCCGGGCCACGGTCACCGATGCCAATCTGCTGCTTGGCAGACTGCCCGCGGGTTTCCCGCTCGCGGGAGGGCTGGAACTCGATATCGAACTCGCCCGCGAGGCAGTAAGCCAACTGGCGGCAGGCATCGGGCTCGACGTGGGTGCCACGGCCCAAGGCATCATCCGCATCGCCAATGAACACATGGTGGAAGCGATCCGCCGCATTTCGGTCAACCGCGGCCACGACCCGGGCGAGTTCCTGCTCGTCAGTTTCGGCGGCGCCGGCGGCCTGCACGTCTGCGCACTCGCCGAAGCCCTGGGCATCCGCCGCGCTGTGGTGCCGGTTTACGCCGGCGTGCTGTCGGCGCTCGGCATGGCGGTGGCGAGCCAGGGCCGGCAGTTCTCGCGCAGCTTGCAGCGCTCCACCGAACGCGACCCCACAGCGCGGGTCGAGCGGGAACTCGCACAATTACTGGAACTCGCGGAAAGCGAATTTGCCGGGGAAGGGCTCGACACCGGCGCCATGCAAACCCGATTCAGCGTCGACCTGCGTTACACCGGGCAGTCCTACACGTTGAACTTGCCCTGGACAGGCTGGGAAGACTCACTCTCCCAATTCCACCAGTTGCATCGCCGCCGCTATGGCTATGCGCTGGAAGCACCCGCCGAGGCGGTGAACGTGCGGCTGCGGGCGTGGTTTTCCAGCGCCGGCTTTGACCTGCCGCTTGCCGCGCCTGATACCGGGGCGCAATCAGAGGTCGCCAGACAACTCGGCGCAGGCAAAACCATCACCGGCCCCGCCACCTTGCCGGAGTACGCCTCGACAACCTGGGTCGCCGCATCCTGGCGCGCCCATCAGGACGATTTTGGCAACCTGTTCCTGGATTCCCCCGGTTCGCCAGGACGTCATGAATCGCCATAGCCCGAAAGCCCGCCAGCGCTTGTCGGCAAACCAAGCAATTTCCCGGAAGCGATCATTCTCTTGTCGAGACTGTGGATTGCAATTGCCTTGTGGTTTGCGGCGATGGCGAGATGCAAGGCGTCGCCTGACTTCAAATCGGTCTCGAAATTGCAAAGCCATTCCCGGGCCGAGTCGTAGTCTTTCCGGTACGGCAACAGAATGGTAAAGGATTCCAATATCATCGACTCGAATCTACTGGCGGCTTTCAGCGCGGAATCGGCATCGAGCCTGCCCATGCGAACATCGCGAGCCAGCAGGGAGGCAATCTCAACGCGAGTCCAGTCGCTTACCGCCAGTTCGTCTGTCGAAAAGTTTCGAAAGCGGGAATGAACGGAATCGCTGGTGGCTTCAGGAAGTATGAGAGGCACCAGAAAACTGGTGTCGAAGTAGCGCATCTATCCGCCTCGCCGGCTTCAGTATCCTTCGTCCCGCAGTTCTCGCAACCTCTCCACGGACGGACGACCGAGCTTGGGCATGGTGCTACGGAATTCCGCGAGTTCCTTCAGCCGCAACGGCTTTTTTCGACGAGCGGCTCCCGACAGGCGCGCCACGGGCTTGCCTCGGCGTGTGATAACCACCTCTTCCCCAGCCTCCACCTTGTCGACGAGTTCGCTCAGGCATGCTTTTGCCCGAGCCAGATTAACGGTTTGCATTTCACACCCCGTTGGTCATGAAACTGGTCACATGATAACGGAGAAGGTTCCAATTGGCTACCGAGAGCGTCTCATGCCTGAATGGTCGGTGCGGTGGGAGACCCAGAATGCATTTTTTTGCTTGGCAGTCTGTTAAGGCAAGCGCTCCTTGCTTCAATTTGACAGACAGATACAAAATGACGGATCTCTGTAGAACGTTAACCTTGTTTTGGATTCGACATTATGATAAGTGATGCCCGGTGCGACAGGAATGTGTGACAGAGTACGAACGCCAATAGTAGTTTGGCGATTAAAAAGGAGTGATGTGTGAATCCCAGCGGCGACGCAATCGCCACCATCCATTGCGAGATGGCGGCAAAACTGAACTTTGCCTGTCATCAAAGCGCATTCGCATTTCTGCGCGAATTGCGAATTGAAAACAATTCGACCGAACGATTGGAAGACGTGCGGGTCACGTTGTCCTCAAATCCGGCCTTCCTGAAGGAAAAGTCGTGGACGCTTGATCGGATCGCGCCCGAGGGTATTCGTCCCATCACGAACCGAGATATCGAGCTCGATGGAGCATTCCTGCTCGAACTGACTGATTCCCTATCCGGACACGCGAAGATCACAGTCGAGCAAAACGGCGCGATTATCGCAGACCATACAACGCCCGTTGAACTGCTTGCTTACAACGAATGGGGCGGCGCGGGCTACATGCCTGAATTGCTCGCCGCCTTCTCCATGCCCAACGATCCTGCGGTGGATCGGATACTGCGCGATGCAAACCTGATTCTGCGACAAGCGGGCAAACCGGACGGAATTGACGGTTACAAGTCGGGCAGCCGGCAACGCGTTTGGGAAATCACCTCCGCGATATACGCTGCCATTTGCAATCTAGGCGTCACCTACGCCGTGCCGCCAGCCAGCTTTGAACGTGACGGTCAGAAAATCCGGCTACCGGGCCGGATCATTTCGAATAAGGTTGCGACTTGTCTGGACACCACGATGCTCTTCGCTTCCGTGCTGGAGCAAGCCGGTTTGAATCCAATTATCGCGCTGCCCCAAGAACACGCCGTTGCCGGAGTCTGGCTGCAGCCAGAGGAATTGTCGACTATCGTCGTCGATGAAGCGGAAATCCTGAGAAAACGTATTCAACTGAACGAATTGCTGTTGTTCGAAACCACCCTTGTCACGCAATCCCCTGCACCGCCATTTTCCAAGGCTGTCAAGGCTGCAGCGGACTTCATCACGCCGGAAAAGGACGACACTTTCAATTCCGCGATCGATATCCGTCGTGCCCGTGCTCACCGAATCACGCCGTTAGGCATTCAACCGGATGAAGCCTCGGAAGCTGGCACTGAAGTTCGGGTGGAGCTGAAACTTGAAGAAGCACCGGTTCTGCCAGACTTCGACGAAGGGCTCGAAGAGGACGATCTGCCGGAAACGCCGGATGATCGACTGGAACGCTGGCAGCGGAAATTGCTGGACCTGTCGGCGCGCAATCCACTCCTGAACCACCGGTCGACCAAGTCAAGTTTAAGGCTGATTTGTCCCGAACCCGGACAACTGGAAGACAAGTTGGCAGACGGTGCCCGGATTTCCATTCAGTCGGTTCCACAGCCCACAAGCCAGGTGCAGGATGAGGAATTGCACTTTCAACGCACCGGCGAAGTCATTACCCAAGAGTATGCGCGTGAAGCTCTCGAGAAGAAGCAGGTCCTCGTCGATCTGACCCCCACTGAGCTCTCGCGCAGAGCAGTGTCCATCTATCGGAAGGCGCAAACCGCATTACAGGAGGGTGGTGCGAACACGTTGTATCTTGGCCTCGGTTTTTTGCTGTGGAAGCGGGATGAGAAAGACAATCGCCGGTTCCGCGCACCATTGATTCTCGTGCCGGTCACGCTGACACGCGAGTCTGTTCGTAGCGGTGTCCGGATGCTGGCGCACGACGACGAGCCACGATTCAACACGACGCTGCTGGAAATGCTTCGAAAGGACTTCAGGATCGATATTCGGGGATTCGACAATGCCTTACCGGAGGATTTGAGCGGTGTCGACGTGAATGGGGTTTGGGACAAGGTGCGCAAGGCTGTAAAGGACGCACCCGGCTTTGAGGTTGTCGAAGATGTCGTCCTGGGTCATTTTTCCTTTGCAAAGTATCTCATGTGGAAGGACTTGGTGGATCGAACCGAGGCGCTTCGATCAAGTACTATCGTCAAGCATCTAGGGCGTGTTAACACAAATACCTCCATTTGTGGTATTCTCCAATCAAGCCGTCTCTGACGGGAAATGGCCGGAGAATCAATCCAGTGGAACTCACCGAGAACCAGTACGATCGCATCGCGCCGTTGCTTCCCAGGCAGCG
>JAJECW010000106.1 GCA_022821865.1 Pseudomonadales bacterium | reverse complement strand
GGGCTTCGCCAAACCCCGGCCTTGCCATCCATGGCAAGTCGTTCGGCCCTCAAGAAGCTTCGCTTCTTGTCGGCTGCGCCGACCGGGCCTCACCCCGCCGCCAGCGCTATGATGGCGCGTTCCACGGCGGCGCTGGTCATGGGCAACTTGTGGCGGTTCTTCGCCAACGGCTGGGCATCCTCGACCGACATCTCTCCGGCCTCCTGCGCCACTTCGGCGGTGATCTGTGTGCCGGTGAGGAACTCCTCGACAGCGCGTAGCCGCCAGGGAATCGGCGCCACGCCCGAAAGCACCACGCGGGCGTCCGCCACGGCATTGCCGTCGCGCTGGATTACCGTTGCCACGCCGATTTCGGCATGGGTCCAGGCCGCACGGTCCATGACCTTGTGATAGCTGCTCACGGTATTATCAGCTGGCGAAGGCACCAGGATTCGCGCCAGCATTTCCGACTCGCCGAGGACATTCTCGTTGAGCGGATCGACCCTGGGCAGCACGAAGAACTCCGCCGCCGGGACTTCGCGTTCGCCGTCCGGGCCGGCGAGCTGGAACACCGCTTCGAAAGCCACCAGCACCGGCGCTACGTCGGACGGATGCACGATGAAGCTGGGACCGCCGCCGAAAATGGCGTGCTGGCCGTTTTCGCCGTTTACCGAAAAGCACTCGTCGCCACCCGATTTGAAGCAATGGAAGCCGTTGCGGTAATACCAGCACCAGGGGCGCTGGGTCATGTTGCCGGCGACCGTGGCCACATTGCGAATCTGCGGCGTGCCTACGCTTTCGGCGGCTTGGGCCAGCGCCGGCAAACGGGCGCGCACGGCAGCGTCGTCCATCACCTGGGCCAATGTGGCCAGCCCTCCGATGGAGATTCCGCCGGCGCCTGCTTCGATCTCGCGCGCCTCGTCCACGCTGCGCAGATTGATGATGACATTCGCCGGGTCAGTGCCATCCTTGACCTGCTGCAGCAAATCGGTGCCACCGCCGGAGAATGCCGGAATACGGCCCTCGGCTCGCGCCCGGGCCGCTGCCTGAACCGCATCGGAGATACTGCTTGCGTCGTGATTGCTCAGCGCTCTCATGCCGAAACCTCCTGCAGTAACTTGTCCCGCGTGATCGGCAAGGACCGCATGCGCCGGCCCGTGGCGTTCGCCACCGCGTTGGCGACCGCCGCCGGAGCGAGGATGATGCCGGACTCGCCGGCGGTCTTGGCGCCGAAAGGCCCGTAACCGTCGTCGGTCTCGATGAAGGTCACGTCGATGTCGGGGATATCCTGGTGCGTCAGATGCCGCCCCCGGTAATAGCCCGGACTGAGCGGCTGGCCGTTGCGCGGATCGTAAAGCAGATCCTCGTGCAAGGCCTGGCCGATGCCCTGGATCGCCGCGCCGCGGATTTGGTCCCTGGCCGTGGTCGGATTGATGATGCGGCCGGATTCGTGTACCGCGGTGTATTTCAGCACCCGCGTCGTGCCCATGCTGGTATCGACTTCCACTTCGACGAAGTGGGCGGCGAAGCATTGGCGTATCAGCCCGTCCGTAGTCGGCACGGGAGTCGCCGTGCCGATCAGTACGTCCGCCCCGTCCGGCATGCCGCGGTCGGCGATCTGCTGCTTCAGATTCTCGGCGGCCTGGACCACGGCGTAGCCGGTCATGATCGTCGTGCGGCTGCCGGATTCGCCCACCGAATACGGCGTCCGGTCGGTATCGCCCCAGACCACTTCGACCTGGGACAGCGGCACCCCGAGAGCTTCGGCGGCGATCATGCCCATGGTGGTCTTGGCGCCGGGGCCGATGTCGGTCACGCCGACATACAAGGTGTATTGTCCTTGTGAATCGACCCGCACCACGGCGCTGCTCGTGCCGAGGCCGGCGCGGAACATCATGAAGGAGAAGCCGGCGCCGCGCTTGAGCGGGCCTTCGTCCGAGCCGGGCTGAACCCGCCGCCGGGCCTGCCAGTCAAATTGTTCGGCGCCGGTGGTGATGACCTCTTCCAGCGAGTAGTTGGTGAACTGCATTTCCTCGGTGGGCCGGCGCATGTTTCTGAGCGCGAACTCCACCGGATCGATGCCCATCTCATAGGCGATGTCGTCCATGATCGACTCGACGCCATAGACGCCATGCGGGTCGGACGGAGCGCGGAAATTGCCTGAGGTCGTGCGATTGGTATAGACCGGATAGATCTCCCGCAATCGGTTGGGACAGGCGTAGTAGTCCATGCCCGAGATGCCGCCGGAATTCTTGCGGTACGGCCCCATGCCGCTATAGCCGCGCATCTGCATCGCGGTTACGGTGCCGTCATCCTTCACCCCTACCCGGTATTCCTGCACCGTGGGCCAGCGGCCGTGCACGCCGAGCCAGTCATCGCGGCGGGTGTATTCGAGCATCACCGGACGATCCACGCGGCGCGACAGTTCGGCCGCGATCAGGTCGGCGTCCTGGTTCTGGTTCTTGTTGCCGAAGCCGCCGCCCATGTATTGGGCGATGATGCGCACCTGGTGATCCTGCAGGCCGAGATCGCGGGCGGTATCGTGGCGGCAATTGGAAATGCCCTGGGACGGCGTGTACAAGGTCAGCTTGTCGCCTTCCCAGGTCGCCAGCGCGCAACGCGGCTCCATCTGGGCGTTGTGCACGAAACCGGTCTCGTAGCGCTGTTCGAAAATCCGGTCCGCCTCGGCAAATCCCGCTTCCACGTCGCCGATGCGCGAAGTCATCGGTTCGAACCGGTTGCGTGTGTCCGGGCACATGTTGCCTTCGGGCCAGATGCGTGGCGCGTCGTCCGCCAGCGCTTCCTCGGGTTCGAGCACGAACGGCAGTTCCTCGTATTCGACTTCGATCAACTCCAGCGCCGCCTCGGCGATGTTGCGGTCGGTGGCGGCCACCGCCGCGACCGAATCGCCCACGCAACGCACCGGATTGTTGAAGATATAGCGCCGGTGAATGGTCGCGTCCTTGATCGGATCGTTGTATTGCCGCCCGCCGGAGACGCAACCCGAACCCCAGACGATGGGGCTGGTCACGTGGGTAATCACGTCGAGTACGCCGGGCAGAGCCATGGCGGCGGAAACATCGATGGAGACGATGCGCGCATGAGGATGCGGGCTGCGCAGCACTCGCGCATAGACCATGCCGGGCAGTTTGACGTCCCGGGTGAATTGCGCCGCGCCGGTAACGCGTTCGACCGCGTCGATGCGGGGAGTATCGTTGCCGATCGTCTCCAGCGGCTCGAGGCCGATTCGGGTTGGCTGTGTCATGCCGCACCTCCCTCGCCGGCCGCGACCACCGCTTCGACGATGGCGTTGTAGTTGGAACAGCGGCACAGATTGCCGACCAGGGCCGCCCGGGCCTCGTCCGCGGACGGGCTCGGATTGGCCGCGAGCAATGCGGTGGCGGACATCAACTGGCCGGAAGTGCAGAAACCGCATTGCGGCGCGTTATTGTCGACGAAGGCCTGTTGCAGCGGCGTCAACTGGCCGTTCCGCGCCAATCCTTCCACCGTGCGAATCTCGGCGCCGTCGGCCCAGACCGCGAGCTGGCTGCAGGAATACACCGGTGCGCCGTTCATCAGCACTGTGCAGGCGCCGCATTCACTGCGGTCGCAGCCGATCTTGGTGCCGGTCAGGCCAATTGCGTCGCGCAGCAGTTCCGCCAAGGTCCAGCGGTCTTCGACTTCGATTTCATGCCTAACGCCGTTGACGCTGACGGCAATCGCGGTGCGCGGCGCGTCCGTATCGGTGGATTGCGCCATGGCCGGCGTCGCGAATGAGACGACTGCGGAAGCCGCCACGGTGGCGCCGGTGGTTTCGAGAAACTCGCGGCGCGACGGCGACTCGGGGGTGCCAGGCTCGACTGCCCGCTTGTCCGCCGCCGGGTCGAACGAATCGGAATTCATAAGGCTGCTCCTCTAAGCCGGGAACATCGTGCGGGGTAAGCTGACTATATGCGGAAGTTCAGGCGCGGCGCAACATCTGCGGAACCTGGGAGCCTGCGCCGTAGGAATTCACGGCTGCAAATCCGCTCCCGTCCACGCCCCCGGCCGCTCGATTTCGTTGCATATTTACCAATATTCGCCTCAATCGACCGGCCGGGGGCGCGGCGATAGCGAATTTTCGCTTTCGCGAATTCCTGTGGCGCAGGCTCCTAGCCGTTTCAGGATCGACAAATCATCGGATAAAAATTCGCCATATCACCGGACAAAAAATAGACAAATATCGGGTTGATTTTTCGACAAATCACGGGTTAATATCTCGACAAATCACCGGATTGGAGATCGGAACGCGACCGTGGACTATCTTCCCCGAATCGTCGAAGCGGAACTTTCCCTGTTGCTTGAAGCAACCGGAGCGGTGCTCATTGAAGGCCCGAAAGCCTGCGGAAAGACCGAAACGGCACTGCGCGCCGCGGCAAGCGAGGTATGTCTCGACCATGACGAAAACGCAAAACAGATGGCCGACCTAGATGCCGCAACAGTGCTCGCCGGTGAAACGCCACGCCTGATTGACGAATGGCAGGTCGCCCCGAGAATCTGGAATCATGTGCGGCATGAAGTTGACCGGAGACGCGCTCCGGGCCAGTTCATCCTCACCGGCTCCGCGAAACCCGCCGACGACCATACCCGGCACTCTGGAGCGGGCCGTTTTTCCCGGCTGAGGATGCGGCCCTGTTCCCTGAGCGAGACGGGGCACTCCTCAAGCCGGATTTCTCTTGCCGAACTGCTGCGCGGCGAGAAGCAAAGCGCCGCCCCAAAAGAAATGACGATTGCCTCGCTCGCCGAAATCGTCTGCGCCGGCGGCTGGCCCGCAAACTTTGGCAAACCCCTGGCCGCGGCAATTCGAGCCAATCGCGGCTATGTCCGGGAAATCTGTCACGTCGATATCTCGCAGGCGAGCGGAAAGTCACACGATCCGGCCAGAGTGGAGCGAATGCTGCGGTCACTGGCAAGAAATGTGGCAACTCCCGTGGCCACCAGCAAACTGGCTGCCGATGTGGACGGCGCGAACGGCAGGAAGTTGAATCCGGAAACGGCCGCGGAATATCTGGAGGCGCTCACCCGGCTGATGGTCGTGGAAGACCAGCCGGCATGGTCGCCGAATTTGCGCTCGCGCAGCCGGCTGCGCGCGACGGCGGTGCGTCATTTCGCGGATCCGTCGCTGGCCGCGGCCGCATTGGGAATCACGCCGAATCGCCTCCTGGAGGACCTCACCTTCTTCGGTTTCCTGTTCGAGTCGCTGGTGATCCGGGACCTGCGGGTGTACGCCCAGGCTGCCGACGCCAGGGTATTCCACTACCGGGAAAAAGACGGGCTCGAGGTCGACGCCATCGTGGAAACCGCAGACGGGCGCTGGGCCGCATTCGAGATCAAGCTGGGAGGAAGCTGGATTGAAGAAGGCAAGAAAAACCTGCTCCGGCTCGCCAACCGCCTGTCCGGAACCGAACACGGCGAACCCGCCGCCCTCGCGGTAATCATCCCCAACGGCTATGGCCACTGCAAACCCGGCGACGTGGGCATCGTCCCGATCAATGCGCTGGGGCCATGAACAACTCCCGCGGCGAAGGCGAAATGCTCGCCCGACAAACTTCCGGGAGTATCGCCGTCTGTGGTTGCCGGGGACAGAACCGCGCAATCAAGTTTCGGCGTACCTGTAGTGGAGTGAAAATCGATTCGGGAAACCGGGGTGCAAGATCGACACCGCGAAAATGGCGCAAGCCAAGCGCATCATGAATGCCATGGTTAACAATATTGCGATAATCGGCTGTTCGGGAGCGATTGGTCATTCTTTCGCCAATCATTTATCCACGCTATATCCGGGCGCAAGCCTGTATGCGTTCTCGCGTTGGATGCCGAAAAATCCTGTACCCGATGTGAGTTACCACAAGATAAATTATGCGGACGAAGTTTCCATCGCGGAGTCCGCGTCAATCGCATCGAAAGAAAATTTTCTCGACTTGATCATCGTATCCACGGGTATCTTGCACGAGGGAGATTTTATGCCCGAGAAATCGCTGGGGGATTTATCCGCCGAAAAATTCAGGCGCGTTTTCGAGGCCAACACAATCACTCCCGCGTTACTCGCCAAGCACTTCCTTCCCAAATTGAACAGCGCAAGTCGATCCATATTCGCGGCATTGTCAGCGCGGGTGGGCAGTATATCCGACAATCGACTCGGCGGCTGGTACGCCTATCGCTGCTCCAAAGCGGCGCTGAACATGTTGATAAAAAATGCCGCGATTGAAATCGGCAGGCGGAACAAGCAGGCCGTGATCGTTGGCCTTCATCCGGGAACGGTCGATAGCGAACTTTCGAGGCCTTTTCAGCGAAACGTGCCCGATGGAAAACTGTTCACACCTGAATACTCAACCCGAAAAATGCTGGATGTGCTGGAAAATCTCACTCTGGAACAAAGCGGCAAATGCTTCGCGTGGGATGGAAAGGAGATTGAACCTTGAGAACGGGCGGCGGGTCCCCGAGCTCGCGCGGCTCGGCAAATCCCAGGCATGTGGATTCTCCTCCATGGCCGGACTCGTCATCGCGGTAGCCGCCCTGCTTTTCGCGGCGTTGCAGTTTTTCGCCCCCGGCTCCCTCCCCCTGAATTTCCCTTGATTTCTCGCGAGGAGACTCATGTCAGACTCTCTGAAGCATCGCGGCAAGACCCATTCAGCCGCTCACCAGATTTCGCGGGTCACGACCGAATTTCTGCGGCGTGGAAAACGGAAAGACGATGATCAAGCCAGACCAGATTGAGTCAATTACACGCTCGCGAACTAGCCGCTTCCCTTGCCAGGTATGAGTCGCTCATGTGGGTGTTCCCGAAAGCTTCCCCGAAAGTTCGTCCCCGAAAGTTCGGCATCGCTTGCTGGACGCACACTTGCGTCATGAGACGAATTACGGTCGATTGCCCACCTTGTCGAGTTTTGCCAGAGCCCTGGCGGGAGTGGCGATTTCGATATGGTTCACACGCCCCAGGGCAAGCATGTCCGCCTTGTCTCCGGACACGATCAAGTCCGCCTTGCCGGCTATTGCGGTTGCCAGTATTGGATTATCCGCCGGGTCAGGCGAAAGCTTGCGCTCCGGTAGCTCATGTATCAATGATCCGATGGTCTCCAGGTTGTCAATCAGATCGCGAGCTTCTTCCGGCTTGATGTACGGCCTCAATTTTTCTCGCCCGAGAACTTCCCGCAGTTCTTCAATCTGATATCCGGAAGTCACAAGCGCCAGGTCGCCGCGCTTGACCGCGGACAGCAATTGACCCGGAGGGCCCAAGCTCGAGATCAAGGCGCTGATGAGCACGTTGGCGTCAAGTACGACTCGCACGGGCTTCCATTACCGCTTCTTCGGCGAGCGCCTAGACCTCGTCCGGGGAAAGTTGCCGGTTTCTCCGCCAGACGGACTCGAGCGTTTCCCAAAAAATGGCCTGACGCACCGCGCGGTCGACGAAACGCGACAGGTCCCCCTTCCTGCCGCCGATTCTGGCAAGGTAGCTCCTCACGGAGCGATCCGTATCATCGGCAATGACGAGATTCCAGCGTGTCATGTTGTCGCTCACTATATATGTGTGCATGTGTTTACGCGCATAAGCATATTGAGGATGGGAAATCCCGCAACGACAACATCAGACCCGTTTCACGAAGAGAACAAATATGAGTCCAGAACCGCGAAACTCTTGGAAACTGAACTAATCGGGAGTAACATCCTGATTAGTTCAACCAATCAGGAATTACTTCCCGATGAGTTATAACAGAAACCTTGTCATCGACCTGCCGCCGGGACAGTCCGCCTTCCTTTGGGGCGCCAGGCAAACCGGCAAATCCACGCTGTTGCGCGAGCGATTTCCCGACAGCTTCCACATCGACCTGCTCGACTCGGACCAAGCGCTCACCCTCAGCGCCAGACCCGCGCGGCTCGGTGAAACGCTCGCCCGGCAAAATTCCGAAACCCTGGTCCACCCGGTGATTATCGACGAGATCCAGAAAGTTCCCGGCCTGCTCGACGAGGTTCACCGCCTGATCGAAACCCGCGGCCTTTCATTCATCCTCTGCGGTTCCAGCGCGCGCCGCTTGAGACGCACCGGGGTCAACCTGCTCGGCGGCCGCGCCTGGCGCTTCGAACTGTTTCCCCTGAGTTGGAACGAGATACCCGATTTCGACCTGCTCCAGGCGCTTGACCGCGGGCTTTTGCCGTCGGTCTACAGCCAGACACGGTATCGCCGTTCGCTCGCAGCGTATGTGCGGGACTATCTCACCGAAGAAATCGTCAATGAGTCGGCCACCCGCAATGCCGCGGCTTTCGTGCGCTTTTTCGACGCCTTGCGATACTGTCACGGCGAACTGCTGAATTACGCATCGATAGCCCGCGACTGCGGCGTTGACGCCAAGACGGTGAGAACCTATTTCGACATCCTGCGGGACACTCTGATCGGCTATCGCATCCCCCCGTTTCACCGGCGCAAGGGCCGGCAAAGCATCACGGCGACACCAAAGTTCTACCTTTTTGACATCGGTGTCGCCAACCATGTTTGCCGACGCTCGCTGAAGAGCGCGGACGGCGCGGAATTCGGCCGCGCATTCGAACATTTCATCCTGCTCGAACTCATCGCCGCCCGCGGCTATCGCGAACAAGACCACGGCATTGAATTCTGGCGCACCAAGAGTGGACTCGAAGTGGATTTCGTTCTTGGCGGCGGCGAAGTCGCCGTTGAAACCAAGGCGCGGGTGAGGCAGGGCGATTTACGCGCCATGCGGGCCTTCATGGAGGAATTCTCGCCCCGCGCCGCCTACATCGTCAGCGCCGAACAGGACCGCCGTCTCGCAGACGGTATCGACATCCTGCCGTATGGCGATTTCCTGCGGTTGCTGCACGATGGCGAGGTGATTTGAGGTTGTCGCTCATTTGGGCGAAGGGGTGTGTTGAAGGGGCTTGCCCACTGGGGCAATTTTGGGTTTGGCTTTGGTGATTCAAACTGCATGGCATCGCTGCGGTCGGGGTCGAGGGGCGGGAGACATGGATACTTCAAGAGACGATTGTGGTTTCGTGATTACTTCAGCGGGGATATTTACTGTTCGAAAACAGACGTACCGTCTGCGATCGTTGATGGACGCCATTTGCGACAGTTGGACCCGACCGGAAGAAATTGAACTATCGCCGCCGACACCCGCCAGCCTGGAAGGGCGGATGTCGGACTTGCTTCGTATGAAGGATTCGGTCGATTCGGCAATCGCCGAAGTTTCCCTGGGCAAGGCAGGCTGATCAATGGCGAACCAGGACATTCCGGCCACGCGTTCGGTTGACCGGTTGAATCGGAAGCTGGGCGCCTTGCGCGCTCCCCGGATGCTGACCGACCGCGAAATCGAATTATTGCGCGAGAGCGCCAGGGAAATCGCGGCCGTCACGAGATACGTCCGAGAGCAGAGTAACGGGAGGAGAGCCATGACAGATTCTCTGAAGCGTCGCGGCAAGACCAATTCAGCCACTCCATCCGTGGACTTGCTCAATCGGAAACTCGGCCCCTCGCCCTCTCCCCGAATGCTGACCGAATACGAAGACGAATTGCTGCGGCGAGCCGCTCACGAGATTTCGCGGGTTACGGTTGAAGTTCTGCGGCGCGGAAAACGCAAGGACGATGGTCTAGCCAAACCGGATTGAATCAATCACGCGCCAAGGACAGCGTCAGTATCCTGCGGGGCAACTTATCGCGGATGCTGCTACACTCGCGCCTTCCATCAGGCGGGCCAGACGAAGAACCAAACCAATAAGTCAAAATGAACAAGAATTACCCTGATCTCTTCCGCATGGCCTTCATGGATGACAGCCGAATGCCTTACCCTTATCAGGCACAGCTAGCCCGCGCTCTCGATTGGCCCGAACTGCTGAACATCCCCACTGGCTTGGGAAAAACCGCCGCTGTCACCATGGCTTGGCTGTATAAGCGTGGCTGGCGCGATGGCGGGCGAAACGGCGAGATTGATGCAGCCACTCCCCGGAGACTGGTTTGGTGTCTGCCGATGCGGGTATTGGTAGAGCAGACCGAGAAGAACCTTCGCTTTTGGCTCAAAAACCTGAACATTCTGGGAGACGCTGGCGAAGGCAAGGTTTCGGTCCACCTTATGATGGGTGGCGAGCAAGATCTGAAAGCCTGGGCTGAACACCCGGAAGAGGACATGGTTCTGATAGGCACGCAGGACATGTTGCTTTCTCGTGCCCTGATGCGTGGTTACGGCATGAGCCGCTACCAATGGCCGATTCACTTTGCGCTGCTGCACAACGACTGCCTCTGGGCGTTCGACGAAGTACAACTCATGGGGGCGGGCTTGACTACCTCGGCCCAGTTGGAGGCCTTCCGCCGCAAGTTCCCGCTCGCGAAATCCAGCCGCTCCATCTGGCTCTCGGCCACGCTCAAACGCGACTGGCTGGGGACGGTCGATCTCGCCGACCAACTACCCGATTTCAAAGAGCTGAGCCTGATTGACGCTGACCGCACACAAGCCGCCGAACGGCTTGCCGCACGAAAAATACTGCATCGCACCACCGTATCTCTAACCCCGAAAACCTCAACGAAAGACGGGATGAAGGCCTACGTTGATGAGTTGAGCCAAGCCGTATTGGAAGAGCACGAGCGCCAAGGCAGCCAAACGCTGGTCATACTGAACCGGGTGGACCGCGCCCAGCAGCTATTTCAGGGCATTCAAATGGCACGGCCGGAGCATGATGATTTGCTCATTCACGCACGTTTCCGACCCGCCGAACGCCGCCGTCAAAGCGAGAAGCTGAGCGTATCCGCCACAGATCGCATTGTTGTCGCCACACAGGCCATCGAAGCCGGCGTTGACGTATCTTCGCAAACCCTGTTCACGGAATTGGCGCCGTGGTCGTCGCTGGTGCAGCGGTTTGGCCGTTGCAATCGCTGCGGCGAGTACAAGGCGGATAACTCCGCAAATGTTTTCTGGATCGATATTGAAGATGACGCGGACGCTTTGCCGTACGAGAGTCAGGCGCTTCAACTTGCGCGGGAGAAGCTGGCAACCCTTGCCGATGCAGGCCCCGGAGACCTGCCGCCGACAGATGAAGAGCGTCCGTTGTCCGCTGTTTTGCGTCGCAAAGATTTATTGGATTTGTTCAACACCGATCCGGACCTGTCCGGTTTTGATGTGGATGTGTCCGACTACATCAGGGACAAGGGCGCCCCCGGTCTGCAAGTGTTCTGGCGGGACTTTGAAAAAGATCCGAACAAGCCGGAAGCGGAGCCGGCTCCCCAGCGTGACGAACTGTGCCCTGTAAGTCTCGGACAGGCGAAAGACATCAGAAAGCGCAATAGCCGCGCCTGGTATTGGGACGGTCTGGCCCGAGTGTGGCAACCCCTCGGCGATGCGCCTCGCCCTGGCATGACCTTGCTATTGGCTGCCGCGGACGGTGGCTATGACGAGAGGCTGGGATTCATCAACGATGGGAAGCAGGCGAAGCTGCCAGTTCCAATAATCAACCGCAATGAAGATGAGGGCGGTCAAGATGTAGGCTATGGTGATGATGGGCGTTCGCGAACCCAATTTTCCGTATCGCTTGTAAACCACCTTGGCAATGTGGCAGAAGCAGCCAGATCACTCTGCGACGCGGTTGCGGAGAACGCCAACATCGATGAAGTCATCCGCGCAGCGCGCTGGCACGATGTCGGCAAGGCGCATGAAGTGTTTCAAGAATCCATGCATCGCTGCCCGGAAGCGCCTGAAGGCGCCCTCGCCAAGTCAAGTTGCTCTGGCCCGATGAAACATTCCCGGCCCTACTTCCGCCACGAACTGGCATCGGCGCTGGCGTGGCTGGCGCAACATGACAACCCGGATAAGGCGGACAGCAACGTTGATTTGGTCGCTTTTTTGATAGCGGCCCATCACGGCAAGGTGCGAATGAGCCTGCGGGCGATGCCGGACGAAAAACCGCCCGACGCAAACGACGTGCGATTCGCGCGCGGTGTCTGGGAAGGCGACCGGCTCCAGGCGCTTTCTTTCGATGGGGAACAAAGCAGTGAAGTCGAGTTGAAACTTGCCTTGATGGAAGTGGGTGAAGGGGAGCAAGGCCGTTCCTGGGCTGCCCGAACCCTTGCATTGTTGGAAGAACATGGGCCATTCCGTCTTGCGTGGTTGGAAGCCCTTATGCGCCTTGCCGACTGGCGCGCTTCGGCCGAGGAGCAAAAGCAAGGGGGCATAATCCATGGCTGAATGTCATGAAATTGTGCTGACGGGTTGCAGACCTACTCCGCTTGCCAGTTATCTGAAGGGGCTGGGAGTGTTGCGCATACTGAGCAATTTCGATCCTGCGATCAAAGCTGCATGGGTTGGTGAGAATCTGAGCTTGGTTTCCAGGAAATCCGCAGAAACTCTGAGTCACTACCTGCTTGACGACTATACCCCGACCCCGGTTCTGGCACCGTGGAACGGAGGGAGCGGCTTTTATCAGAAAGACAATCAGACATCATTGCGGAAAATCAAGGAAAGCGATATTCCACGCCTGTCTGATTTTCGCTTATCTCTGGATATTGCAGATCGCGCTCTTGACCTTGAAGGCTTGCAACGCGAAGCAAGTCCAAAGAATGAAGACAAAACAAGGTTGCTGAATCGTCTGCGCGGAATATTGCCAGACAATGCTCTGGAGTGGCTCGACGCATCCATTCTTTTGGCTGGGGAGAAGGAAAGGTTTCCGCCCCTGCTCGGTACAGGCGGAAATGACGGCAGGCTCGATTTCACCAACAACTTTATGCAACGCCTGCTGGACCTGATTGATGTGGAAAGCGGAAAGGCCAATCCCAAGTCTGCCGACTTGCTCGATCTTGCCCTGTATGCGAAGCCAGCACCTGGATTGGCCAAACAAGCGATCGGGCAATTTGCTCCGGGGCAGGTCGGCGGCCCAAACGCGACGACGGGATATGAAACAAAAGGCGCCATCAACCCGTGGGATTTCGTACTGATGATAGAGGGCGCTTTGCCTTTTGCAGCCGCAGCGGTGCGCCGTAATGAACAGTCTGGCTCGGATATTCTGAGCTATCCATTTACTGTGCGTAGCGTGTCAGCGGGTAGCGGCAGCTTGGGCACGGATGACGCGGCCTCATCAAGAGGCGAATTGTGGATGCCGCTATGGGATAACCCCACCAGCTACACGGAAGTCAGGGCTTTGTTGTCTGAGGGTCGCGTCGCGCTTGGCGCCCGCCCTGCCAGGGACGCGCTGGATTTCGTGCGGGCTGTACACCGGTTAGGAGGTTATCGCGGCATAAGTCGCTTTCAGCGATATGGCTTGCTGATGCGTTCCGGGAAAGCCTATCTCGCCACTCCCCTTGAGCGTGTGAAAGTCACGAAAAATCCCCAAAGCGGATGGATTGACGACCTTGAGCGAAACGATTGGCTGACGGAATTTCGCAGATTTTCAAAGGAAAAAAATACTGCGGGCCGCTTCGCCGAGTTGCGTCACCGGCTAGAAAACGCGATGTTCGTTGTGTCGCAGCGTAAACCGAGCCCCGGTCAGGCACAGTCCTTGCTGATCTTGCTGGGCGAGATTCAGGGCGCATTGTCGCGCAGCGTAAAGGCACACGAAAGTGTTCATCCCGTACCGCAACTGTCGATGCAGTGGGTGCTTGAAGCAAACGACCAAGGTCCCGAATTTCGTATTGCTCGCGCGCTCGCGGGTTTGCGTGGTATCGGAGAACAAGCGTTGCCGTTGCGCTCGCAACTGTTTCCGATTCACCATGCAAACCGCAACCAATGGTTGGAAAATGCACGCAAAAGCGAGAAGCACAGAAAAGACCCTGCCTGCCTTATCCGTGTTCAAGTCTCCACTCAGCAGAATCTCGTTTCAGCCTTGACTGAATTACTGCGCTTGAGGCTGTCGCTGCCAGCGCGGCTGGACTTTGACGACAAGCCGTTAAACAGCGTCTCAGGTGTTGATCTGATCGATTTGATGGATTTCCTTAATAGCGATGGGATGGATGCAAGAATCTCCGCATTACTCCCAGGGCTTGCACTTTGTGAGATTCCGGCAGACAGCGAACACAAATCAAGTGACGGTACAGTTTCCGCCGCCTTTGCCTTATGTAAATTGGCGCTGACACCTGACGCTTCATTGCGAGCCCTGCGAGGACTGCCGGAGGACATGCATTTACCGGCCGTTCCCCAGATCCTTGCCAGGTTATCCAGCGGCGATAGTGCGCAAACGGAACAAGCCGTCAAGATCGCCTGGAGACGATTGCGCAGTTCCGGCCTTGAACCGGTCATGCCATTTAACCAATTGCCGAATTCAGCAGGTATCGGCCCACGCAGACTTGCAGCGGCGCTACTCATCCCGCTCAAGTTTGGCGCAACTCGCGCATTGGCTAAAGCGGTGCTGAATGACCCCGAAGACTCATTGTAATCCACAGAGGAGACCGTAATGCCCCTGAATTTGAATGCCCTTGCAGATGTTCCGCGCTTGCTGCTCAAAGCCAAGCTTGAACCTGCACAAGGTACGCGTTTTCAACCCACTGGCTTTCCCGAGATTGGAGCCGCCCAATTTGAAGGGCCAAACGGTGAATCAATGCTGCTTGTGGAATCCGCCCAGAGCATGGCCAACCGCTTGGAGGCTGTTTGCTGGGACAAAGCTTCGGACGATTGGGTATCGGAGTTGCGCGGCTTGTCTGTCGTCAAAGTGCTGGATAAAACCGCTAAGCCGCTCACCAACTCGATTCTTGAGGCGCACCGCATAAACTCGCCTTACATTCTTGAAGGCAAGGACAAAGTGGTTCTTGGCATACTCAAAAGTGAACTTGCCGACATGGAAGAAGGAATGGTCGATCTTGGGAAATTGGCAAACGTTTTGCTGCGGCTGGATGTCAATGCCCTGGTTCATGGAGTTTTTCTGGCGAAGAAAGAATTGGCTGGCGGTCGTTTGCGCCTGCCCCGCGCTCTGTCCGGGTTCGTTGAAGCCAAAGAGGTCAAGGTGGCTGCAAGCGGGGGCGTAAAGAATGATTCGGTCAATCCTAAAGGTGACACCGGTAAGGGGTTCGGCAACGTACCCTTCTCCCGGGAAGAATTCGTCTCGCCCGAGATCACAGCCTACTTCAATCTTGATCTTGCGCAGATTCGTGGCTATGGCTTCTCTAGGGAAGTTGAAACGCTATTGATCGCGTTGGCCTTGTTCAAGGTGCGAAAGTTTCTTGAATCCGGTCTGCGTTTGCGAACCGCCTGCGATCTGGATTGCCAAGGCGTAGAAGTGCAACGACCGAACGGCTTCGAGTTGCCTTCGCTGAGCGAATTGAAGAATGCCCTGCCGGACCTGATTTCCGGTGCGGGAGTTGACTTTCAAACCACCACTGTCACCTACCAGAAATAGACGTCATGCTTGCTCTGGAGTTTCGTTTTCTGGCCGGGCGTTATCACGGCAATCCTTGGGGGCGGCACGTAAACGAGGGTGACCTGGACTGGCCGCCGGAACCCTGGCGTTTTCTGCGTGCGCTGATTGCGACTTGGCATCATAAAGTCAAGAACACGGGTGAGCATGAAGAGGCCATACTGGGCGATCTGATCGAATCGCTTGCCGAAGTAGCGCCCGAGTTCCATTTGCCCGCCGCCAGCCACAGCCATACCCGACACTACATGCCACAGGGGAAGGCGGGAAAAACTTCGCTGGTGTTGGATGCCTTTGCCGCAGTGGACCCCGACACACCGATGTATATGCGCTGGTCAGCCCTTGATCTACCGGAAGAACAGGCACTACTGCTGGACAGTTTGCTGGACGTGATGGGCTATTTCGGTCGAGCGGAATCCTGGGTAGAAGTCCGTCGGGTTGAACAAATGCCTGCGCCGAATTGCAAACCCGGAGACGACCCGATTAACCCTGCAACCGGCGAACTGCATGACGAGGTGACCTGCATTCAATCTCCTGTTACCGCCAGCAGGTACGCCGAACGGCGAACGGCCTTTTCTACTGACAAGAAACAAGCCAGGAAATTGGCGAAAACCTTACCGGAAGGATTGCTTGCAGCCTTGTCACTGGACACGGCAGACCTGCAAAAGCAGGGGTGGAGCGCACCACCAGCGGCACAGCAAGTCAACTACATCCGCCCTCTGGATGCGCTACGGCCGAAAAGGAAAGCGAGGGAGCGCCGGCCTTCGCCAACAAGAGTTACCACTACCCGCTTCCTGTTACTGGGGAAGCCGCTGCCGCGTGTAGAAGACAGTCTGCGAATCGGCGAACTGATGCGCCAGACTGTAATGAGTGCTTTCGGCAGGAATGATGCAGGCGAGCGTAAAGCTCCTCCGTTGTTTTCCGGCCACGGTTTGCCAAGTGACAATCTGCATCAGCACGCCTTCTATCTGCCGTATGACAGTACGGGGGACGGACGTTTGGACAGGATAGTGCTTCATGTTCCCGCTGATTTTGACAAAGAAGCGCAACGTATTATTGGGAAATTGTCGCGGCGGAAGAAAGGGAGGTTATGGCAGCGCAATGGCGGAGAATGGCGATTATTGCTGGAGGGAATGGGAGACCTGCAGGTTGGCGGCGAACTGACAGCTACCAACCGGCGCTGGATTTCAGCGACACCATACCTGCATCCCTGGCACACCAAAAAGAATTTCGGCGTTGCCGATCAAATACGGCAGGAGTGCGCAATACGCGGTCTCCCTGCCATAACGGACTTAAAACCTATGCCAACCATCAAGGTCGCGGGCCGGAATCGTCGCCCAATTGATTTCCACCGCTTCCGATCATCCAGGCGCAACCTGAATCAGCCGGATCGTAAAGGAGGTTTTTGGGAAATTACCTTTGCCGCGCCTGTCGATGGTCCCTTGGCACTCGGATTTGCCTGCCATTTCGGGCTGGGACTATTCCGACCAGCCCGAACAGTCAACCCAACTACGTTTCCGAAGCTTCCAGACTGAAGATTGGAATTTCCATAGCCTGGGCAACCGTATTCATCCGTCGGTCGTAACTCGCGAGCCGCAGGTCCTGACCTTGTTCAACGAGATACGAGCATGACGCCAGATGCAGGGCATCAAGCGTCCGTGGTGACGCGGTTCCGGGAAAAACATCCAACGCTCTCTTCAACACAACCGGAGTAAGTTCCAGGAAAGCGACCTGCCCAAGCAACCAGTGCGCCGCTTCCCCGTGGGAGTCCGCCAAGCCCCTGGCATGCAGGGGCGTCCATACTTCGTATTGCAACAATCGACTGGAAACCAAAGTTTCTTGCCAGAGTGAGTCCGGTGGCTGGAAGTCCTCGGCAAGGAGATGCGCAAGCGCTACCGACGTGTCGAGATAGATCATCTGTCGCTGCGGTTGTGGTCCAGTTCAGACAAAATTTCCGCTAGTGGAGCGACAGGACCCGGCTTCGGCGACGCTCCCGGGGCGACCAACGTAGGCGGTGTAAGCGAGCCGTTGCGAACCAGGTCAGCCAGACAAGCATCGGAAAGAACGGGAGCCCTGGTCTCCCGAAGCGGTCCAAGTTCCGCGACAACCTGGTCGCGGACGGTAACCAGTATCGTTTCGCCGGATGCGGCGAGACGAACGTATTCGCTCAGCTTGCTGTTCAGCGCTTTGATGCCGATGGATTTCATGGCTCCCAAGGTAGCGAGTAGCCGCTATCTGGTCAACCTTTGCCCCGCACCTGCCGATAAAGTCCTGTGTGGCCTGAGATAATGGGATCATGCCGCCGATGCCCACCGAAATGATCCGCCCCATTCCGGACCACCTGCTCGGCGAAACCGAAGAGTCCGACAGCCCCCCGCTGCAACTCTCCCTGCCGCTCGATGTCGGCAAACATCCGGAAAGCCCGCTCATTCCCGCGCGCATTCTCAATGAGTTCGTCTATTGCCCGCGGCTGGCGTATCTGGAATGGGTGCAAAAGGAATGGGCCGACTCCTCGGACACGGTGGAAGGCCGCCACGTCCATCGGCGGGTGGACAAGAAGTCCGAACCTTTGCCCGAACCCCACTCGGACGCCGAACCGGAAGACCTGAAGCCCGCCCGGTCCGTCGAACTCTCTTCAGCCAAACTGGACTTGGTGGCGAAGATCGACCTGGTCGAGCCGACTCCCGGCGGCGATGTCGTTCCGGTGGAATACAAGCGCGGCAAACGCCCGCATATCAAGCAGAAAGTCTACGACCCGGAGCGCGTGCAACTTTGCGCCCAGGGCCTGTTGCTGGAGGAACACGGCTATCGCTGTTCGGAGGGCATTATCTATTTCGCCGGCTCCAGGGAGAGGGTCAAGGTGCCGTTCGACGAGTCCCTGCGGTTGCTGACGAAACAATCCATCGGCGCATTGCGCTCGGTGGTCGAGGGCGGCCAGATTCCTCCGCCGCTGCAAAACAGCCCCAAGTGCAACCGCTGTTCCCTGGTGGGCATTTGCCTGCCGGACGAGGTGAACCTGCTGCGGGCCGGCGGTGCCGAGGTGCGCCCCATCGCCGTGCGCCGCGCGCACGCCTTGCCGGTCTACGTGCAGGCGAATCGGGCGAAAGTGGCCAAGCAGGGCAACCGGCTGGCCATCACGCTGGATGACGAAGAACCGGTGCATGCGCGGCTCGCGGAAGTGTCGCAACTGGTTCTCATGGGTAATGTGTACGTCACCACGCCGACCTTGCACGAACTGATGCGGCGCGAGATTCCCATAACCTGGCAGTCTTATGGAGGCTGGTTTCTCGGCCACTCCATGGGCGCGGGACATTCGAACGTGGAATTGAGAACGGCGCAATATCGAAGTTCCTTCGACGATGCCGCCTGCCTGCGGCTGGCGAAAGGCTGGGTGCGGGCGAAAATCAGAAACAGCCGGGTGCTGCTGCGCAGAAACTGGACGGACAAGGAGGGAGCGGCGCCGGTGCTGCGAAGCATGAAATTGCTCTCGAACGAAGTCGGCACTGCCGCGAGCATCGAATCCCTGCTTGGGCTCGAAGGCGCCGCCGCCGCGCATTACTTCCAGGCATTCCCCAACATGCTCAAGCAAACGGGCGATTCGGAACTGCAATTCAACATGGAGGGCCGCAACCGGCGCCCGCCGACCGACCCGGTCAACGCCCTGCTCTCCTTCGGCTACTCCATGCTGACCCGCTCGTTCGTGGTCGCTCTTTCCGCAGTCGGTTTCGATCCGTTTCGCGGATTCTTCCATCAGCCGCGCTACGGACGACCCGCGCTGGCGCTGGACATGATGGAGCCGTTCCGCTCGCTGATAGTGGATTCGTCCGTCATCACCGCGATCAATAACAGCGAAATCGACAGGTCGGACTTTATCGAAACTCCGGTCGGAGTGAACCTGACCGACAAGGGCCGCAAGCGATTCATCGCCATCTTCGAACGCCGCCTGGACCAGGAAGTGACCCACCCGCTGTTTGGCTATGCGGTCGAGTATCGCCGTCTGTTCGAAATGCAGGCCAGGCTGCTGGCGCGCTACCTGCTCGGCGAAATACCGGAGTACCCCAACTTTCTGACACGATGACGTTTGCGCGGGCGGGACTCGATCGAACGAGGAGACCGGAAATTGCGAGACCAGGAAAAAATCTATTTTGTGGTCTACGACATCGCGGACAACAAGCGCTGGCGCAAGATCTACAGAATGATGCAGGGATATGGGGAATGGGTTCAGCTCTCCGTGTTCCAGTGCCAGTTGACGAGTACGCGCTACGCGCAACTGCTGGCGGATTGCGATGAATTGATCCACCATACCGCTGACCATATGGTGATCATCGATGTGGGAACCGCGGAATGGCTTGAACCTCGAATCGTGTCTCTGGGGAAGAAAAGCGTTTCCCCGGTCAAGCGGGAAGTGGTCATCGTGTGAACTGCCGCCTGGCGACGAGAGGCCAAGTGGCGGTAAAATCCCCCGACACCGCTCGCTGTCCATAATGTTCCGTAAAAACATGGAGTTACTTTCTGCGCCGACCGCGATTTGGCGTTTCGGTCAGCAAACAGGTTATTATTGCCCTCGGTTCTCGCAAACATGCTTGGGAGCCATTGGCCCAGCTTGCCTTGCGCGAGCGCCGTATCCGCCGCCCGCGGGCGGCGGCCTCATTGAAGCAACGCCCGCGGCGAGATCGCCCGCCCCCGCGCATTCGGTATCCGCCGCCCGCGGGCGGCGGCCTCATTGAAGCGGGGCCGCGATGACGCGGCAGGCGATCTCCAGGCCGTGTATCCGCCGCCCGCGGGCGGCGGCCTCATTGAAGCGCTATACATTGCGAATATTCCGCCA
>JAJECW010000114.1 GCA_022821865.1 Pseudomonadales bacterium | reverse complement strand
AGGGCGTTGGCGGCGCCGGTGGAGAGGCCGCTGTCGATGCCTACCGTGACGAAGCGGAAGCCCTGGTCGATGCGCTGTTGCACATTGCCGGCGTTGGTGGTGATGGCGCAGGGCACGTCGTGTTCGAGGCAGGCGGCGAGTACGGTCTGGATGGCTTGCTCGACTTCGGGAGCGGCGGGGCTGGGGTAGCCCATGCTGGTGCTCAGATCAGACGGCCCGATGAAGATGCCGCCGAGGCCGGGAACGCTGGCGATCTCTTCGATGTTCGCCACGCCTTCGGGCGACTCGATGAACATGACCGCAAGCAATTCGCCTTGCGGGTCGAGGGGCCAGACGTCGGCTTTCGTCATGTAGTCGGGGACGCCCCAATACCAGACCGCGTTGGAGGGATTGCGGCCGCGCAATCCGGCTGGTTCCATGTCCGGCGAACCATTCACTTGCGGATAACGGGTTGCGCGCACGGCGAGTTCGGCCTGTTCCCGATTGTGTACTGCCGGAAACATGATGCCGTAGACCCCCACATCGAGCACCTGCTTGGCCTGGGCGACGAGTTCCGCCGAGCCTCCGGCTGCGGGGATGCGCACGAAGGGCACGACATCGGGCTGCAGATTGCCTTTTTCGATGATCTCGCGCTTGTTGGTCATGCCGAGCAGGAACAGGCGCAGTCGCTCGACGTCGAAAGGCGCGTGCTCCATGTCGATCATGATGAAGTCGAGCCCGGAGTTCGCCAGCGAGCGGGCGGTGTCGAGGGAATAGTTGAAGGAAAGCAGCCCGAATGCCGGCTCGTCATTCTCGAACAACTCAATCAGCTTGTTCACCCGAACGCCGGACTGGGCCGTGGCGGGAGAGGCGGCGCCCAGGGCGGAGATCAGCAGGAAGCTGTGAAACAAAGTTCTCAGTGAAGATTTCATGCTTGATCCTCTCGGCAGCAGCCCCGAGGAGATTCTGCGTCTCCGCTTCGCTTCGCGCAGAATGACAGATCGCTACATCTGCACGATGGCGTCGGTGAAGGCAGCCATGACCTCGCCCATGCGAGGCACCCAGCGCATCACCACCAGCAGATCGTTCTCCTGGTCGACCCAGATGTAGTTGCCGCCCGCGCCGCTCGCATAGAAAGCGCTTTCCGGCGCGTTCCCGACCGCTTCCCGGTCGGTATTCAGCCACCACATGTAGCCATAGCGATTGTAGTTGGGCGAAGGCTGCCGCACCGCATCCACCCATTCCCTTGAGACAAGCTGCTTGCCGTCCCAGTTGCCGTCGCGCAGGAACAGGTAGCCGAAGCGGGCATGGTCGAGCGTGCTGATGAAGAAGCCGCCGCCCCAATGGGCGCCGCCGGAAGGCGATTGCATGCGCCGGCCGTCGATCTCCACCCAGGAATTTTCATAGCCGTGCCATTCCCATTCCCCGCTGGCGCCGATCGGATCCATGACCCTCTCCCTGAGCACTCCGTCAAGCGGCTCGCGCCAGACATTGAGCAGCGAGTAGGCGAGCATGTTCACGCGCACGTCGTTGTACTTGTAGAAAGTGCCCGGCTCATGCATTTCGCGGTCGATAGCGATGGCCGGGTCGTAGTCGTGGGGGCGGTCGGCCCAGTCCGGCTTGCCCCAGAGCGTTCCCGCCCAGTCCGACGACTGGTCGAGGAAATGCTCCCAGGTGATGGGCGCGTTATGCGGGTCGTCGAAACTTTCGTGGGGAAAGTAATCCTTCACCGGATCGATCACGTCTTCGATCAGGCCCTCGTCCAGCGCCAGCCCGGCCATGGTCGAGAGATAGCTCTTGGCGACGCTGAAGGTCATGTCCTCGCGTTCGATGTCGCCCCATTCGGCGACGATATAGCCGTTGCGCACCACCAGCCCGGAGCCTTCTTCCCGGCGCTTGACCGGGCCGAGAATGCTGAAATGCGGCTCGCGGCCGAAGCTGCGTTCGATGAACTGGGCCATGTCGTGGGGTTCGACCACGGTGTTGTCCCTGGCCAATTGCACCGCTTGCGCCAGTTTCGCGCTGTCCATGCCCGCTTCTTCCGGCGCGCGCCGTTCCCATTCACCGGGCGGCGGATAGTAGAAATCCTGGGCGACGCCGACCTGGGCCGCCAGGGCAAGGAATACAACTTGAATCGGGAATCGGACAGGCTTGCGAAACATGTGCATCGTCGCCTCCAAAAGGACTTATTCGGTGACGTTCACCGTGATATAGCCATCGTGGTACAAGCCGCCGTCATCGGCCCTGCCCCAAAGCACATAGGTTCCGGGTTCGTCGAACGTGGCGGTTACCGTGTAAATGCCGTCTTCCGGAATCGGCGGCGGCAGGAACAGCGCGCCCCAGGGCGAATTCGCGCTGGTGCGGGAGTCTTCCCAGACTTTTACCTGGGGTGGATCGAAGCTGACCTTGCCGGGGCCGCGATACTTGTTCCATGAGTAGTACAGGCCGTTGACCTTGTCCACGGTCACTCTCACGGGCGGACTCGTCATGCGGCGCTCCATGATCAACTCGGGCGTAACGAAAGCGGCCGCCAGCGGTCCGCCGGCGAATTCGGCGAAGCTGCGCGCCTCTTCCACCGGATCGGTGGGCTCGGGGAGGCCGTCATCGGTCACGAGAGTGTCGAGCACCAGCGGTTCGCCCACCGCCACCGTGCGGATTTCATCGCCCTGAATGGCGACCACCGGCGGCACATTGGCCCGGGATTCCGGACTGCTTGTGCCAGCGCCCAGCGAGCCTGTCTCCGAGGCGATGACCATATTGTCCACCAGATAGTCGTAGCGCAGGGTGCCATAGGCCTTTTTCTCGACGCCGTTCACGGTAAGGGTCCAGACGAGTTCCCGGTCGCCCCAGTCGGCGGGCACGGGCACTTCGAAGGTGAAGCGGTTGCGCCGCGGCAGGAAATGCTCGGGCTGGCCGCGGTCCGGGTCGCCGGGCTCAAAGTAATTGTGTTCGCCCACGGGAACGTCGGGAGCCTCCTCCCAGTTCTCGTTCATGTAGCCGAACATCAGGTTGTAGCCGCCTTCGTCATTGGGGCGCCAACCCTCGAAGGCGGGTTCCACATGCTGCCCGGTGCGATAGGTCTGGGCGCCGGCGGCGCCGGCCAGCAGGGCGGTCAGCAGGAATATGGCGAACTTTTGTCGGGGTGCGCCCGACCCGCTTGCAACAAGCATCTTGCTTCCTATCCTCCTGTGTCAATGGAAAATTTCAATCCGAAGCTTGCGCCGCGGCCACGGGAGTCGGCGCCACCAGCGGCGCGCCGCACAGCGGACAGCCAATGACATGGTCATTGGGCCCGAGATCAAGTATCCGGCGCCTTTCGGCCATTTCTTCCACGAACTGCCCGTCGGTGAGCTTCACCCGCATGCCGAGGTCGATGAACATGTTGGTTACCGAGCGGTTGCCGGAACCCTGCCAGTTGCGGGGGTCGGGCACATTGGGATTGGTCCCGGTATTGTTCATGTAGCCAACGATATGCAGGATGGTTCCCCTGGGCAGCAGTGGCTGGGCGTGGTCGGCATAGGCATAGCCGCGCACCCAGTTGTGATCGTAACCGACGCAGGACAGCGTCTCCACGGTATAACCCCAGATCGCCTCAAGGCACATGCGCTCGCCCGGAGCGTGCAGATGGGGCTCGAAGGTTACGATCTTGATGTTGTCTTCCAGGGCCACATAGGCGTGCAGTTCCTGGTTGTTCCGGTTGCCGGCGATGCTGATGTCGACGCCGTTGCCGAGCCCGAGCCTGACCCGTTCGTACTTGGGCTGGTAGCCCGCGGGATGGAAGCGGAAGCCGATTTCCAGATGGCCGGTGGTGTCCTGCCCGTTGGAATGCAGATGCACCGAATCGGAAACGACATGGGTGCCCGGGCGCAGCAGCCGGCCGGCGTCCTCGTCGAAGATATCCGGGTTGCGGCCCACCTCGTGTACCGGCCAGGACGTGATCGTGTCGTCGATGCGCTGGCCGCTTTCGTCGATCTCGGCGGTGCTCCAGATCATGTGGTGGAAGATATAGCGCCCGCCCACGGTCTCGCGACCGGTGCCGGCCTGGAAGTTGACATCGTTGACTTCAACGATTTCCACGGACCTGACGTAGCGTTCCTCTTCCAGCGGTATGGGGATGCGGTCGATTTCACCCCACCAGTCGGGAGTTCCGGCGAGTTTGGTCACCGGATTGGTCTTGACGATGAGGTCGGGTTCGCCGGCGGTCCACTTGATGCTGTCGTCGAATACCAGCGGCTCCGGGGCGTCGACCGGGTCGCCCTGGGGCGCGCCGGATTGGGCCCAGACGGAAATCGCCTCGATTTCCGCATCGTTCAGCGAAGGATCGTTCTTGTAATCCTGGATGCCGATGTTCTTTTCCATGTACCACGGCGGCATGGCGCCGGCGCGGTTGCGGATGCCGGTCTTGTACTCGATCAGCCCGGCGAAAGGCGCCACCTGCTCATAGGTCACCAGCGGCATGGGGCCAACGCCGCCGACGCGGTGACAATTCTGGCAACTCCTTTGCAGAATCGGCTCGATATCGCGGTGGAAGGTGACCTCGCCCTGCTGTCCTGAAGCCGTGAAAGACACAAGCGGCACAGACAATGCGAGCGCCAGGCGGACCAGATCAAACCGGACTTGCCGCGACATGTTCAGATCCTCATCGTTATCCGCCGGAAGGCGTTATGGGAAATGGGGCAATCCAGCGATTTTACCCATTTCCCCACACAATGCCAGCTTTCGCCATCAAGCCACAAAGGCTTCCTTTTCCTCTTCGGTGATCTCCTTGATGCTGAGCTTGATACGGCCCCGGGGGTCGAGGTCGAGTACCTTCACGAGTACTTCCTCGCCTTCGGTGAGGTAGTCGCCGACGTTTTCCACGCGCTTGTTGGCGATCTGGGAAATATGCACCAGCCCGTCCTTGCCGGGCAGAATCGTGATGAAGGCGCCAAAGTCCACAATGCGGGCGACGGTGCCATTGTAGAGCCTGCCGATTTCGGCTTCGGCGGTGATGGCGTTGATTCGCTCGAGGGCGGCGTCCCGGGATGCGGCATCCTCGCCGTAAATGCGCACAATGCCGTCGTCGTCGATATCCACCGCCGCGCCGGTTTCCTCGGTGATGGCGCGGATGACGGCGCCGCCCTTGCCGATTACATCGCGGATCTTGTCCTGGTCGATACGCAGCGTGGCCATGCTCGGCGCATTCTCATTCACGGTCGGGCGCGCCTCGGCGATGACCTTGCCCATCTCGCCGAGGATATGCTGCCTGGCTTCATGGGCCTGGGCGAGGGCCTGTTCCATGATCTCTTCGGTGATGCCCTGAATCTTGATATCCATCTGCAGGGCGGTGACGCCCTTGGCGGTGCCGGCCACCTTGAAATCCATGTCGCCGAGATGGTCCTCGTCGCCGAGAATGTCGGTGAGTACGGCGAAGCGCTCGTCTTCCTTGATCAGGCCCATGGCGATGCCGGCAATCGGCGCCCGCAGGGGCACGCCGGCGTCCATCATGGCAAGGCTCGCGCCGCAGACCGAGGCCATGGAACTGGAGCCATTGGATTCGGTGATTTCGGAAACCACCCGGATGGCGTAGGGGAAGTCTTCTTCCGCCGGCATCAATGCGGCGACGCCGCGCTTGGCGAGTCGGCCGTGGCCGATTTCCCGGCGTTTGGGCCCGCTCATGAAACCGGTCTCGCCGACCGAATACGGCGGAAAGTTGTAATGCAGCATGAAACCTTCCTTGTACGAGCCGGCAAGCCCTTCGATCAATTGTGAATCGCGCACCGGGCCCAGGGTCGTTACCACCAGCGCCTGGGTTTCGCCGCGGGTGAAAAGGGCGGAGCCGTGGGCCTTGGGCAGGATGCCCACTTCCACGTCGATGGGGCGCACGGAGCGGGTGTCGCGACCGTCGATGCGGGGCTCGCCATCGATAATGCGGTTGCGCACGATGCTTTTCTCCAGGGTGGCGAAGGCGCCTCGCACTTCCGCCTCGCCGACTCCGGCTTCGGCATCGGCCAGATTGGCCACGGCGTCGGCCTGGACCCGGGCCACGGCGGCGGCCCGCTCCACTTTGCGGGAAATCTGGTAGGCCTCGGTGATTCCGGCGGCGGACCGTTCCGCCAGGGCCTGGGCCAGGGCTTCGTTTTTCGCCGCGGGCTGCCAGTCCCATTCGGGCTTGCCGGCTTCCCGCCCGAGTTCGTCGATGGCGCTGATGGCCACCTGCATTTCCTGCTGGGCGAAAAGCACCGCGCCGAGCATCTGGTCTTCGCTCAACTCATTCGCTTCGGATTCCACCATGAGCACGGCGGAACGGGTGCCCGCCACCACCATGTCGAGGGTGGACTCCCGCAATTCGACGAAAGAAGGATTGAGCCGGTAGCCGGCGTCGGGATCGAGCCCGACCCGGGCGGCGGCGATGGGGCCGGCGAAGGGAATCCCGGAAATGGCCAGCGCGGCGGAGGCGCCGAGCATGGCGGGGATGTCCGGGTCGTGGTCCTTGTCGGCGGAAATCACCGTGCAGATGACCTGCACCTCGTTGCGGAAACCCTTGGGGAAGAGCGGCCGGATGGGTCGGTCGATCAACCTTGAGGTGAGGGTTTCCTTCTCGGTGGGGCGTCCTTCGCGCTTGAAGAAGCCGCCGGGGATTCTGCCCGCGGCGTAGGTTTTCTCCTGATAATTGACCGTCAGGGGGAAAAAATCGGCATTGGCCGACGCTTCCCTCCTGCCCACCACGGTCGCCAGCACCTTGGAGTTGCCCATGGTGACGGTAACCGAGCCGGTGGCCTGACGGGCCATCTTGCCGGTTTCCAGGGTGACCTGCTGGCCACCGTATTGAAACGTCTTGGTTGTGATCTTGAACATGAGTATTTCCTGTTGGCCGGCGCCTTGGCGGCGGCCCTGATGATTTTGTGTGCCTGATTGCTAGCGGCGCAGTCCGAGCCGCTTGATCAGCGTGGCGTAGCGATCAACATCCTTGCCCTTGAGATAGTCGAGCAGTTTCTTCCTGCTGTTGACCATGCGGATCAGACCGCGGCGCGAGTGGTGATCATGGGTATGCTGCTTGAAGTGCGTTTGCAGGTCGTTGATGTTGGCGGTCAGCAAGGCGACCTGCACTTCCGGGGAACCCGTGTCCCCCTCGCCGGTTGCGTACTCCCTGATGATCGTCTGTTTCTCTTCGGTTGATAAAGCCATTTCTCTCTCCAGCTTCAGTTTGCCCGCATCGGGGCCCCGGCGAATCAGCCGGCGGCTTCCGCGATCAGGCGCTTCGGCGCTACCTTGCCGTCGTCGTCGATGACGCCGATGCCAATAAAACGCTCCTGTCGGTCGGTCTTGCGGTACATCCTGACCAGCCCCTCCGCGGGCAGGCGCCGTACGAGCACCGACTGGCCGCCGCGCACCTGGTTTGCCGCAATCTCCGGCAGCATTACCGCCGGCAGATCCCGCAGCGGCCGGTCCATGGGCGCCAGCAGGCGATCAATGCCGGCCAGACCGCCGCTTTCCCTTGCCTGTTCCAGTTCCGCGACGGTTACGCAGTCCTCCTCGCCGAATCCGCCGGCCCGCAATCGTCGCAGGGCGATGACATGGGCGCCGCAGCCCAGCATCAGGCCGAGCTCGTCGGCTATCGTCCTGATATAGGTGCCC
The DNA here is from genome assembly GCA_022821865.1 of Pseudomonadales bacterium. Classification (GTDB taxonomy): domain Bacteria; phylum Pseudomonadota; class Gammaproteobacteria; order Pseudomonadales; family Pseudohongiellaceae; genus UBA9145. The sequence goes on along the minus strand of JAJECW010000114.1, from coordinate 60,459 downwards.
TTGCTGCAGACCAGTTCGACCCCGATCTCGGGCGGCGCGAAATCCGTCAGGGCAATGTCGTGAATCGTCACCCTGCGCGCCTCGCGTTCCACCACCTGGCCGCTTCTCGCCAGCTTGTACAGCGGCGTTCCCCGCACCTTCACCGCCGAATGCATCGGCGGCACCTGTTCGATCTCGCCGCGAAAGCTCTCCAGCGCCTTCGCCACCTGCTCCCGGGTCACGCCGAAAGCTTCGCAAACGGCGATTTCCCCGCCTTCGCTGTCGCCGCTGTCGGTGCGGACGCCGAGTTTCATGCGCGTCCGGTACTGCTTGTCCGAATCGAGCAGAAACTGCGAGACCTTGGTCGCCTCGCCGAAGCAAAGCGGCAGGACTCCCGTGGCCAGGGGATCAAGACTGCCGCCATGGCCCGCCTTGCCTGCCCCGAAGATCCGCTTCACCTGCTGCAGGGCGGCATTGGACGACAAGCCCGGCGCCTTGTCGAGCGCCAGCAGTCCACTGACATCCCTGCCTCTCTTGCGCCGCCTGCCCATATCTTGCGGTCCTTTCAGCGTCCCTGTCCCGGGGCGTTCACGAATGCCGCTCCCGGTCCGCCGCCAGGGCGCTGTCGATCAGTTCGTCGAGCTGGCGGCCGCGCTCCACGCTGGCGTCATACAGGAACCGCAGCTTTGGCGCCACCCGCAGTTGCAGGCGGCGCGCCAGCAGGCCGCGCAGGTATCCGGCTGCCCCATTCAGCGCCACGGTGCTTTCCCGCCCGTCGGCATCGGATTGTTCCCTGCCGATGTCGCCCGCGCCCAGCGAAGTCACGAAGACTTTCGCATGGGCCAGATCCGGGCTCACTTCCACGCCAGTCACCGACACCAGGCCGATGCGCGGATCGTTCACTTCGAACTGGATCAACGCGGCGATGTCGCGCTGGATCTGGTCCGCCACCCGCTGGGCCCGGGAATTGTTCTCCATCATGGCGTTGAGTCGCTACAGGGTCCGGGTCACTTCGGTGGTTTCGTAGACCTCGATCTTGTCGCCCACTTGCACGTCCTTGTAATTGCGCACGCCAATTCCGCATTCCATACCGTGGCGAACCTCGTTGATGTCGTCCTTGAACCGGCGCAGGGATTCCAGTTCCCCTTCGTAAATCACCACATTGTCCCGCAGCACGCGAATCGGCTTGCTGCGATGCACGGCGCCTTCGACCACCATGCTGCCGGCGATCTGGCCAAACCTGGGCGAATTGAATACATCGCGCACCTCCGCCACGCCGATGATTTCTTCGCGAATCTCCGGCGCCAGCATGCCGCTCATGACGGCCCTGGCGTCGTCGATGACTTCATAAATCACGTTGTAATAGCGCAAATTCAGGTGTTCGTTTTCGATAATGTCCCGAGCGGCCTTGTCGGCGCGCACATTGAAGCCGATCACCATCGCCTGGGAAGTCGCGGCGAGATTGGCGTCGGTTTCGGTAATGCCGCCGACCCCGCTGGCCACCACGTCGCAGCGGACTTCTTCGGTGTTCAGTCCGGCCAGGGCGCCGTTGATCGCCTCCAGCGAGCCGCGCACATCGGCCTTGAGAACCACCTTGAACAGCTTGACGCTGTCCTTGCCCATGTCCACCAGCATGCTTTCCACGCTGGCGGCCTGCTGCCGGGCGAGCAGATTCTCCTTGAGGCGAACCTGGCGGAACTCGGCCACTTCCCGGGCCTTGCGTTCATCGGCCACGACCGCGAATTCATCGCCGGCATTGGGGACGCCGTTGAGGCCGAGAATTTCCGCCGGAATCGAAGGTCCGGCGGAATCGACGTTCCGCCCCCTTTCGTCCATCAAGGCCCGCACCTTGCCGAACTCCACTCCCGCGAGCACCACGTCTCCGGCATGGAGGGTGCCGTTCTGCACCAGCACCGTGGCCACCGGCCCGCGGCCCTTGTCGAGACGCGATTCGATGACCACGCCCTGGCCGGGCACGTCGGAGTAGGCCTTGAGGTCGAGCAACTCGGCCTGCAGCAGGATGGCTTCGAGCAACTGGTCGATGCCTTCGCCGGTATGGGCCGACACCGGCACGAACTGGGTGTCTCCGCCCCAGTCTTCGGGAATGACTTCCAGCGCCGCGAGTTCGTTCTTGACGCGATCAATGTCGATGCCTTCCTTGTCGATCTTGTTGATGGCGACCACCAGCGGGACTTCAGCGGCCCGGGCGTGCTGGACGGCTTCTTCGGTCTGGGGCTTGACGCCGTCGTCGGCCGCCACCACAAGCACGATCACGTCGGTGGCCCTGGCGCCCCGGGAGCGCATGGCGGTGAAGGCGGCGTGGCCCGGCGTATCGAGAAAACAGATCATGCCGGCACCGGTTTCCACATGGTAGGCGCCGATATGCTGGGTGATGCCTCCCGCCTCGCCACTCGCCACAGAGGCATTGCGGATATGGTCGAGCAGGGAAGTCTTGCCGTGGTCCACGTGTCCCATGACAGTGACAACCGGCGCCCGGGACGCCTCGGACTTGCCTTTTTCCAGGGAGATGGATTCGGCGAGCTGTTCCTCGATGGCGTCCTCGGAAACGAACCTGGCGCGATGGCCGAGTTCTTCGATGACCAGGGTGGACGTGTCCTGATCCAGGGTATGGTTGATGGTCGCCATGACCCCCATGTTGAGCAGAATCTTGATGATCTCGGCGGATTTCACCGACATGCCCTGGGCGAGTTGCCCCACGGTATTGGCCTCGCCGATGGTGATCTCCCGGGAGATGAATTCGGTGGGCTTTTCGAATGCGTGCTGGGAAGCCATGCGCGGCTTCGCCTTGCGTCCCATTCTGCGGCCGCGGGCCAGATCATCGATATCGCCGCCTTCGAGGACAAAATCGTCGTTGACGTGGATCTGCTTCCTGCGCCGCTGGGCCGGCGCCTTGGGCCGCAGGGAAGACTTGCGCTTTTCCGCCGATTCTCCGGGTTTGCCCCGCCCGCGGCGCTTGGCAGGGGCCTTGGCGCCGCGGACGGCGTCCGCCTTGGCGGGTGGTTGTTCCGGCGCTGGCTGGGCGGGCCTCGCTTCCGCTTCCGGCGGCGACGGCTGCTCCGCTTCCGGCCGCTCCGCTCCCTGTTTGGCTTCGGCGGGCCTGTCTTGCGCCGGGGCGGCAGGCGTTTCCGGCGCTGGCTCGGCGCTTGCGTCAAGGGCTTTTTGCCGCTCTTCGACAGCGACCGCTTCTTCCGCCTTCGCGGCTTCCCGCTGTTCGACGGCACTGCGCTTGATATAGGTACGCTTGCGGCGCACCTCCACATTCACCATCCGGCCGCGACCGTGGGAACCCGCGGTGCGCAAGGTACCCAGCGTCTTGCGCTTGAGCGTGATCTTGCGCGGGGCGGCCTCTTCCTCCTCGCTGCCGTGGCCCTTGCGCAAATGTACCAGCAGCCTGGTCTTGTCGGCGTTGGAGATCAGATGATCCGCCTCGGTGTGGGGCAGACCCGCTTCCTTGATCTGGGCAAGCAGCTTCTCCACCGACACGCCTACCGCGCTGGCAAATTCACGAATACTTACTTCCGCCATGCAATCGCTCCCGTGGACTCAGGTCTCCCGCGCCTCATGCGAACCAGGGCGCCCGGGCGGTCATGATCAACTCGCCGGCGCGCTCCTCGTCCATGTCTTCTATATCCATCAATTCATCGATGGACTGTTCCGCGAGTTCCTCCATATTCAGGATTCCCCTGCGCGCCAGTTGCAGGGCGAGCTGGTCGTCCATGCCTTCCATGGTGAGCAGATCCTCCGCCACATTCGCCGCCGACAGGTCTTCCTGGGAGGCGATCGCCCGGGTTACCAGGGCGTCCTTGGCCCGGTTGCGCAGTTCATTGGCGATTTCCTCGTCAAATCCCTCAATGGCCAGGATTTCATCCAGCGGCACATAGGCAATCTCCTCCAGGGTGGTGAATCCCTCCTGCACCAGTACTTCAGCGAGTTCCTCGTCCACCTCCATGGCCTGGGTGAACAACTCGATCAGCGAGCTCGTTTCCTGCTGCTGCTTGATGGCGGCGTCTTCCACGCTCATGACATTGATGGACCAGCCGGTCAGTTCGCTGGCGAGCCATACGTTCTGGCCGTTGCGGCCGATGGCCTGGGCCAGGTTTTCCTCTTCCACGGCGATGTCCATGGTGTGGCTGTCCTCATCGACGATAATCGAGGCGACTTCCGCCGGCGCCATGGCGTTGATGACGAGCTGGGCCGGATTGTCGTCCCAGGGAATGATGTCGATCCGCTCGCTGGCCAGTTCATTGGACACCACCTGCACCCGGGAGCCGCGCATGCCGACACAGGCGCCCACCGGGTCGATACGGCCGTCATTGGTGCTGACGACGATCTTGGCCCGGGAGCCCGGATCTCTCGCCGCCGCCCGGATCTCGATGACCTCTTCGGATATTTCCGGCACTTCGATGCGGAACAGCGCCATGAGCATTTCCGGCGAAGTGCGGCTCAGGAAAAGCTGGGGGCCGCGCTGTTCCGAGCGGACATCCACCAGCAGCGCCCGCAGCCGGTCTCCCATGCGAAAACTTTCCCGGGGAATCATCTGATCCCGGGGCAGGGCGGCTTCGGCATTGCCGCCGAGGTCCACGATGGCGGCGTCCCGGGTGACTTTCTTCACCGTGCCATTGACGAGTTCGCCCACCCGGTGCTTGAACTCCTCGATAACGATTTCACGCTCGGCCTCGCGCACTTTCTGCACGATGACCTGCTTTGCGGTCTGGGCGGCGATCCGGCCGAAAGTCACGTTGTCGATCTTTTCTTCCCAGGTGCCGCCGATGGTCAGGGCGGGGTCTTTTTCCACGGCCTGGTCCGGGGTCATGTGACTCCCCTGTTCGAATTCCTCGTCTTCTTCCTCAAGCACGGTCCAGACGCGAAAAGTCTCGAATTCGCCGGTCTGCTGGTCCACCGCAACCCGGCAGTCGATATTGTCCCGGTCATGGTACTTGCGGGTGGCTGTCGCCAAAGCGGATTCGATGGCCTCGAAAATGACGCTTTTCTCCAGGCCTTTCTCGTTGGAGACGGCATCGGCGACCATCAGAATTTCCTTGCTGTTCATCATCTTGTCTTCACTCGCTTCGAACCCTTTCGCTTGCTGGGCTTTTTCTTTCCCTGGCGGGGCTTTGCGGCATCCGCCGGCGGCGCAAGCCCGGCTCGCTCTATGTCGGCATGCAACATTTCGATGCTTCCGCCTTCCACCCGCAAAGCGATCCGATCCGCCATCACCCGGGCAATCACTCCCCGGAACCTGCGCCGCCCGTCCAACGGGATCCGCAGGCGCACATTCGCTTCCTCGCCGACAAAGCGCTCGAACTGCGGCAGGGTGAACAGGGGGCGATCTATCCCCGGCGACGAAACCTCCAGCGTGTACTCCTCCGCTATCGGGTCTTCCACGTCGAGAATCGCGCTCACCTGGCGGCTCACCCGTTCGCAGTCATCGATCGTCACGCCGGACAGGCAATCGATGAAAATTCGCAGGGTCGCCCGCCGGCCATGCCGCAAGTACTCCACGCCCCACAACTCCAGGCCCAATGCCTCGATTGCCGGGGCGACCGCCTTGCCGATCCGCATCTCGCTCTGTTTCAACCGCGTCTGCCCTCCCGGGCTTTCCCGCAATTCCGCTCATCCCGCCATCCCGCAATTGGCGCTCCGCCACACCGCCATGAAAGCGCCTGGAAAGACTTTTCCGGGCTGTTTTGCCGGATACAAAAAATGGGCCGGCGGCCCACTTTCTAAAACCCGAATGGCTGTCCACGCTTCCGTGAACAGCGCCAAGTCTGGTCATCCAGCTACAGACCAGGAGCCCGCGTCATCCCGCAAGGCGGGATGACGGCTGATTTGGTAGCGGGGGCAGGATTTGAACCTGCGACCTTCGGGTTATGAGCCCGACGAGCTGCCAGACTGCTCCACCCCGCAATCATTCACTGGCACTTCGGAGGCGGGCAAGTATAGGGCGTTGGCGGTCGAGCGTCAACAAGAATCAGCCCAGCACATTTTCGCCGCCGTCGTCCAGTTTCCGGGGCCGCTGCCAGTAGGAATACTGGGGCGTCCAACTGTCAGGACCCATGCCAGCCATGGCGAGCAGGTTCCAGGTCGGACAGTACAGGTCGCCGGGGCCGAAGATGCTTGCATTGAGCCGGATGACGCGGTCGCCCTCGCGTTTGTAGGTAACTGCGCCCGGATAATTGTCGCTGCCTTCCATGACCGTCTGCTCGCTGATATAGGCGCCGCCGCCATGGGAAGCCAGCCGGAACCGCCAGCCGCGGGAATTGGCCAGGCGCCGCTGCAGTTCGGGCGGGTCCTTCGATACCAGCGCCACAGACATTGCCGACTCCAGATGCGGCAGCACGCCATTGAAGCCATCGGCCCAGAGCGTGCAGTAACGGCAGCCCTGGCCCATATTGTGAATCAGCAGCAAACGGTCGCGCCCGGCGAAGAGATCAAGCAGGCTCGGTTTGCCATGTTCGGTGGTGAATTCGTAATTGGGAACCTCGTCGCCGGAATGGTTCCGCTGCAGGCTTTCGAGTTCCGCCACCAGCCCGAATATCCGCTTTTGCAATTCAAGTATGCGTTCGCTGGACATTGACGCCACGCCCTCCACTTCGACTTCGTGGGCCTGATTATGGGCCCTCATGGTTCGCCGCGTCAATCGTAGCGCGACGGGAAGAAGTGGACCGAGGCGCGGGAGGCTTCCGGGTCGCAATCGTAGGGGAGCAGCTTGTAACCCTCGGTGGCGGGGATCCAGCGGGCGGTGTAGGCAACGGGTTCTTCCAGGAACATCGGGTCTTCGACTTGCAGGGTGATCCAGAGGTCATCGCCATCGCGCCAGTAGCGTTCGCGAACGACTTTTTGGGAGGAAGAAGGAATGCCGTTGTAATCATCGAAGCCGACGATGTCGAAAACGAAATGCGTGGTGGTCACGACGAGCGCGCCGTCTTCATAGTATCCGGTGGAAAACCCCTGGATGCTGAATTCCTCGGCCCGGGGCGCGCGGCCATCGAGCCAGACCGTGCGGAGCTGGTCATCCTTTTCATAGCGGAACAGCACCCGGTCTGGCCACTGGGTGACCTGCATATGGTAGGGGTCGTACTGGATCGCCGGCGAGGAAGCGGGCTGGCAGTCGTATTTCGGCGCGATGATTTCTTCCCAGATTTGCTGGTAGGCCAGGGCCCGGGCGTTGAGTTTCGGGAAATTCTCCCCGGTCCAGGGCATGTTGGCGTTATTGATGGGCCGCGCCCGGGGGGAACCGTCCCAGATGCCTTCGAGGTCGGGAATTCCGCCGCCGGTCTGCTGGGCGCCGGCCTGCCTCGCGCCGGGGCCAACCATCAGCAACAGCGCCAGCGAAGCCAGCGCCAGTCTCACTGCGAATCCGCCTGAAATTTCCACTATCGCACATCCTCTTCTTCAACCCGGCCGCCGGAAAGTACGGGGCTGCCGTCTTCCCGCGTCATGCGCACGCAGCACAGCCCAAAGCTGCCTTCGGCCCGGGACTTGCTGCCGGTGACTTTCACCACCATGCCCACGGACAATGAGTCCGGCGTCCAGCCGATGCGCCGCAGGCTGATGGGCGCGCCAAGCTCGATTTGCCATTCCACCGCGTCGCCACTGGCCTCGGGCACATCCAAATACAGGTAGGCGTGGGGATTGCGAAACACGAAACGGGTCACGGTTCCCTGGATTTCGACCCGGTTTTCCGGGTCGTAAAACGGGCCGCTTGCGTGATGGGCGCTTGCCGGCGCGAGCAGTGCCCCGACGCCGAGGGCCGCGGCGGCGAACAGGGCTCCGCCAAGAGAATCCAATGGCTTCATGGCTTGCCTCCCGAAGGCTGATGCCTGCGATTATAGGTTCCCCGGTGGGCATGGCAAGCGCGTACAGCAAGCCTCTCGCGCCAGCGGCCTTCTCGTCGATCCGGCAGGGCGAAGACAAACAGGTTGCCGCCCCGGCTTGGCCGCGGTTCCGGCGCGGGACTGGTCTGGGCGGAACCGGTGTTGACCGCGACGCACTGCTTGCCGGCGAACGCCACCTCGTCGACCGATTCGCTGAAGACATCCGTCGTGGCCATCATGCTGGCGCGGGAGTTGGTGGGCGGATTCCATATCGATAAGCAACCCATCAATGTATTGTTGTCAACCCAACTCCCGCTCTTTCGGTGTTTCGAGAAAGATGTTAAACAGCCGTCGATTGACGTAGTAGTTATAGCGACCGTACTTATTCTTTTCCAGAAATCCTCTTTCCACCAGCAAGTTCAGATATTTTGCCGCGGTCAGGCGAGAAATGTCGAGGTCACGCTGAACAGATTCTATCGTCGTATACAAGTGCCGAAACAGATTGTTGAGAAGGTCCTGGCTGTAGATTTTCGGCAATTGCGAGCGGATTTGGTGCTTGAAATCCAACATGGCTGTTTGAATTTTCGTTACGAGTATTATTGTTTCCATTGATGTAATTTTTACTCCGGAAAGCATGAAGTGGATCCACGGCTCCCAGTTTCCGGTGTTTCTTGTGCTCTGAAGTAGTTTGTAGTAATCCGATTTATTCTCAATAATGTATCGGCTCAGGTAAAGCACGGGAATCTCAAGCAGTTTCTGCGTCACCAGGTAGATGATATTGATGATGCGACCGGTTCTGCCGTTGCCGTCATAGAAAGGGTGTATGCTCTCGAACTGGAAATGAATCACCGCCATCTTCACCAAGGGGTCTGCATCGCACACTCCCGGATCGTTGATGAATCTTTCAAGGTTTGTCATCAATTCCACGATTTCCCGTTGATCTTGGGGCGGCGTGTAGATGACCTCGCCTGACTGATCGTTCTTGAGCACCGTACCGGGCAGCTTCCGCAAGCCTGCGTTGTTCTGTTCAAGTACCCGGTGAACTTCCAGAATTCGATTTACAGTCAGAAGTCTATCGTGCCTTACAAGCTCGAAGGCTTTTCTCAAGGCTGCGGCATAACGTCTTACTTCTTTCGCTGCCGGATTGTTGTAGTATTTCGGAAACGCATCGGCTTTGTACAGTTCGTCATGTGTGGTTATGACGTTTTCTATTTCGGAACTTGCCTTTGCTTCCTGCAAGGCAAGGGTGTTGATCAGAATCTGCTCATTGGGTATTGTAGTCGCCTTGACCTTGAGTTCCGCCAGATAGCGATGGACGGACGGTAGCAGCTTGAGGGTCGATTCAGACTCAAGGTTCGCGATTGGGGGCAAAGGCGGTATGGAAGTCTGGTTCATCGTCATGCCTACGTCCTTTCATGTATACGAAACAGGGATTTTATATACATGATATGGCCACATGTCAACAAAATCCCTTTTCGCATACATGGGAACCCGCACATGTATACGTTTTGACAATTTACTAATCACGAACGGGCCAGGAGCAACCTGCGAACGTCGGAATTGAGGAAAAGACATGTTTCACAAGCATTGGATTGGCGCCGCCCTGTTCTGCGTCTGTTTCGCCGCCGCGCCCGCATTCGCGCAATCGAATGGTGGAGGCGGCAACCTGCTCGCGGAAATGCGGCCGGTCAGCGGCGACATGCTCGCCGAGCCGGAAGCCGGCAACTGGCTCACCTGGCGCAAGACCTACGACAGTTCGGGTTACAGCCCGCTCGACCAGATCAATACCGACAACGTCGATCAACTCGCGCAGGTCTGGCGTATCCCGCTCGGGCAAGGCTCCAGCATGGCGACGCCGCTGGTGCATGACGGCGTGATGTTCCTGGCCGACACCAACGACGCCGTGCTGGCGCTCGATGCGCGCAGCGGCGAGGAACTGTGGCGCTACGAGCACACGACCGGCCCCGACGCGACAGCGGGACTCAACGGAAAGTTCGGCATCGCGATCTACGGGGAAAACCTTATCGTGCCCACGCTCGACCTGCGCCTGCTCGCGCTGGACTTCCGCACCGGCGAACCGGTCTGGGAGCATGCCATCGCGGTCACCGCGGCCGTCCCCAACCGCTACTCGTTGCGCGCCGCGCCATTGCTCGCCGATGGCGTGATCGTGCAGGGAGTCACCGCGACGATGGTGCCGGAAGGCGGATTCATCGTCGGACTGGACGCCGGCAGCGGCGAGGAATTGTGGCGCTTCCACACGGTCGCCGGGCCGGACGATCCCGGCGGACACACCTGGAACGATATTTCCGGCACGGAGCGGCAGGGAGGCTCGGTGTGGGTCGCCGGCAGCTACGATCCTGAACTCGACCTGGTCTTTTTCGGGCCGGCGCCTACTTACCATACCGCGCCATTGCTCGATCCGGTGGATATACAAGGCGTCAGCAACGACGCGTTGTACACCAATTCGACGATCGCCCTGCGGCCAAAGACCGGCGAGTTGGCCTGGCACTTCCAGCATGTGGCGAACGACCAGTGGGACCTGGACTGGTCATTCGAGCGGCAGATCATTGAAGTCGACGTAAACGGTTCGCCCCGCAAGGCCGTAATCACGGCGGGCAAAATGGCGCTTTATGACGCACTCGACGCTGCCACCGGCGAGTATCTGTTCTCGATCGATCTGGGATTGCAGAACCTGGTTGCCTCGATCGACCCGCAATCCGGCGTAAAAACCATGAATCCGAACGCGCGGCCGAATGCCGAACGTGCCGTATTGATCTGCCCGCAACCCATCGGCGGACGCAACTGGCTTGCGGCGTCGGTCAATCCGGAAAGCAACATGCTCTTCCTGCCGCTGGCCGAGACCTGCATGATGGGAGGGCCGACCGGGGGAGATACCCAATTGCTCAGCACCGGCGCCGCCATTGCGGGCGCGGCGCCGCCCGACAGCGACGGCAATATCGGCCGATTGCAGGCGATAAATCTCGAAACCCGAGAGCTGGCCTGGAGTTTCCGCGAGTTCATGCCGCCTTCCTCGGCGGTGCTCGCGACCGGCGGCGGCCTCGTTTTCGGCGGCGCCGTCGACCAGTCGTTCAAGGCTTTCGATCAGGCCGACGGCGCAGTTCTCTGGAGTACGGACCTGGGCGACATCGCCGCTTCCTTTCCCATCAGCTACAGCGTGGACGGGAAGCAGCACATCGCCCTGGTGGTCGGCCAGCCGGGCCTGCATGCGAGCGCCCTGATCGGCCACGCCATGCAGACATCCGGCGACATGTCCCGTTTCGCCGGATTGACCCGCGAAGGCCCGTCGCTGGTGGTCTTCGCCCTGCCCTGAATTCCGCGGAAATGAATTCCGGCAACGCGGGCGCGGGACCGGTATAATCACGGCCTGTGACTCAACACCCGTAGAGAGACTCGACAAACATGGATATCTCGATAGCCTACTGCGTACAGTGAAACTACAAACCCAAGGCCGTCAGTCTGGCGGCCAAACTGGCCGACCGATTCGGCGTTAGCGCTCGCCTCATCGAAAGCGGCGGCGGCAGATTCGACGTGCATGTGGACGGGCAACTGGCGTATTCCAAGCACGAGACGGGAGAGTTTCCCGACGAAGCCCGTCTGGTCTCCGAGATCGCCCGGAACTCCGCCTGATCGGCCGCAATCTCCTTTAAGTATTCTCTGAAAAACTCCATCCGTGGAGTTTTTCATTATCGCAAAACAAAAGCGTGGTTTTGTTTTGCGGCCCTTCCCCAGGACACCCATGCGGTCAAGTCAACGGGTCACAAAGGGCCACAAGGTTGACATAAATATGCATGGTCAATATGCTTTTATGCATGCGTACTACTATTCAGATCGACGACCACTTGTTCGCGGAGCTCAAGAAAACGGCCGCCGACACGGGAAGAACCATGTCCGCCACGATTCAGGACGCGCTGCGGGAAGCACTGTACAGACCCCGCGAGGCAAAGCGGCCTCCCGCGGAACTTCCCGTATTTCACGGGACGGGTCTCATGCCGGGAGTGGACTTGAATGATTCCACCGCGCTTCTGGAATTGATGGACGAGCACAGTGGTGCTGCCTGACGTCAACGTCCTCGTCTCCGCCTACCGCGACGATGCGCCGGAGCATGGCTCCTGCCGCGCCTGGCTCGAGTCTGTTCTCCACGCCAGGGAGGCGTTTGGAATCTCCAATCTTGTATTGAGCGGCTTTTTGCGGATCGTTACCCACCGTCGGATCTTTGCGCGGCCAAGCCCGATCGACGAGGCGCTCGCTTTCGTCCACGTGATGCATGGACAGCCTCATTGCGTGCCTGTTCATCCCGGCGCGCGGCACTGGGATATCTTCACGAGTCTTTGCCGAGAAGCGGAAGCGACTGGAAACCTGATTCCCGATGCGTACTTCGCCGCACTCGCGATCGAGAGCGGCTGCGAGTGGATCACTCTTGACCGGGATTTCGCGCGCTTTGAAGGTTTACGTTGGAGCAGACCTCCGCGACACTGACATATCCTTGGCTCCCCGACACCCTCCCGTCCGTCGATTTCAACTCGAACGCAAATCGGCCCAGGGAATCCCAGTGGGTTGACAGTTGCAAGCTCTTGACTGATGATGCGGAAACGTTACCGGAAATACTGATCAGCCATGGAAAATCTGAAATCCAATTCCACATCCGCAAGTCGCGTTGCCCGTCATCGCAAAGCGGTCAGCGCCACGGGCGGCAAGCGCGTCGAAGTTACGGTGCCGGCAAACGACGCCAAGCTGATTAGAGCCGTCGCCGGCGTGTTACGGTCCGGCGGCGTCGGCGCCCGGCAAGTTCGGGAAACCTTGCACCCAATGCTCTCCGTTCCAAAAGCGCGAACCGGCAAAGAACTGGTCGAATTTCTCCGCATGTCTCCGCTGGCCGAAACGGAACTGGATATCGAGCGTGACCGTTCGACCGGTCGCATGATCGAATTCGATTGATGACTTGGCTGCTTGACACCAATGTCATCAGCGAGACCGTCAAGCCGCGGCCGGAACGGTCGGTGATTTCCTGGATTGCGTCCAGGACGCCGAATGAACTTTTTCTTCCGGCGCAAACCGTTGGCGAGTTGGTGAGGGGGGCGCGAAAACTCAAGGACGCCAGACAACGAAGCAAGCTTGAAAATTGGATTGCTCAAGATCTTGCGCGCCAATTCGAAGGGCGAATACTCGTTTTCGATGGTCCGGCTGCCACGGTATGGGGAGAATTGATGGGAGATGGCGACCGCAAGGGCCGCACTCCCCCCGCGGCCGATGCGCAAATCGCCGCGCTGGCGATTCGCCACGAGATGATCCTGGTAACGAGAAATGAAAAGGATTTCTCCCAATTCGACCTCGAATTGCTGAACCCGTGGCAAACCCATGGAAGTGCCGCCGAATTCGATGGCGTAAGCCATTGAATTCGTAGGCAAAACAAAACCACGCTTTTGTTTTGCGGTAATGAAAAATTCCAGGGAGGGAATTTTTCAGAGAATACCTGGAGACACATACGGTTCCGCCCTCAGGCGAATCCGGGTTGCATGACGACAGGGCGAAGACGCCAATGGAAGTGAACCTGAATTCCGCCAGTTACGAGTTGAAAGATTTTGACGAAGCGCAGGAGTTCTTCCACAGCCGCGGCTGGACCGATGGATTTCCCATCGTGCCGCCGACGCCGGAATCGGTACAGGCCTGTCTCGAATGGGCGAATCTGCCCGCCGGGGAATTGATTGGCGTCGAGCCCGTGAGGGAGCGGGCGATTACCGCCGAGAAACTGGCGATCAATGCCGTCATGGCCGGCTGCCTGCCAAGCCATTTTCCCGTCGTGGTCACGGCCTGGACGGCGATGCTGCAAGAGGAATTCCTGTTGCATGGCGCAAGCGCCAGCACCGGTGGCTGTGCGATCCTGGTCATCGTCAACGGTCCAATACGATTGGAAATCGGTGCTGGCGGCGGTTTCAACGCGCTCGGCGGCGGCGACCGGGCCAGCGCCGTGATCGGACGCGCGATTCGGCTCGGCCTGATCAATATTCTCGAGGTAAGCCCGGGCGCGATCGACCGCTCTACGCTGGGCCATCCGGGAAAGATCAGCTATTGCCTGGCCGAGGACGAAGAAGGCGCCGGCTGGCCGTCGCTGGCCGAAATGCGTGGAATTCCCGCCGATGTATCCGCCGTGACGGTATTCGCCGCGGGCGCGCCGCGGCAAATCATGAACGAGTGGACCACCGAGCCCGAAGAGATTCTCGAAACTTACGCCGCCGAAATGCGCGCCAACATGCGCAACTATTCCATCTGGTCAGGGAACTACGTGATCGTCGTGCCGAAGCAGCATCGCGATCATTTACGGTCGGCCGGCTGGAGCAAATCGGATATTGCCGAATTCATCTACCGGAAAGCGCGCATCAAGCGCGGCGAATGGGCGAAGGTGGGAAAGGGCGCGGTCGTTCGCGACAAGAGCGACACCGAATACTGCGCCCTGCCCTCGCCCGATCATCTGCTCGTGCTCGCGGCCGGCGGGCCGGCCGGAGGATTCGGCGCCGTCATTCCTCCCTGGCTTGGCCTGAAGAGCCAGGCCGTGACCCTTGCCGTGGGCGCCTGCGTCGATTGCGAGCCCCCTCCGCCGGAACTTCGCTAGGAGCCTGACAATTCAAGTCGTCATGGGCCGTCTGGTCAGGCCGAGTCTGGCGCCCCAGCAAGCGGCGACTATCTTGGCCGACAACGAAAGCAAAATCCCGAGCGTAAAATAGGTGCTCAAGGGAATTCCGAGCAGAGTCCCCAGCATGACCAGATCGACCAACAGATAGAACCCGATGGTCGAGGCCGCGAACCGCAGGGGAAACCGGGCCCGGCCGGTTTTCACCAGCCAGTAATTGCAGGCGAAAAACGCGATGGGCCCCAGGATGTGGGAAGACCAGGGCGCGACCCAGTTCGCCGCTTCACTATAGAATTCCGGCGGATGGCCCGACTCGATGAGATATGCGTAAACAGCGACCATGGGGAAGCTCGCTGCCATGGTAAACACCAGAACGAACACGGCCACCCCCAGCGCTTTTGCCAGTTCCGCGATATTCAATTGGACATCCTCCTGCCTGGTGTGCTGTCTAAATCCGGAATTCGTCCTGAAGCCTGTTCCAATGGTTCTTTAGCCCGGCTTTGTGATCTGAATCCATGGGCATATCCTCTAGCGCATTCGGCCACAATGCGCGCGCTTTTTCCATGGTATCGTCCAGGTGCGGTTTGATCGCACGCCATGGAACACCGGACTTTTCCGTCCAGGACTTGAAGTTGCCAATTCCTGTCTGATACCAGTTCTTCGTTTTGCCGAGATTGAGGGCAAACCTCGTCTCGTCCTCGAAATAGACCCTGGTTGTGACAATATCATAAGAGGGTGACAGTCTTGGCGTGATTCGATCCGGGTAGAGCAAGCTCCAGTTTTTGAGATGTGCGTCTCCATTGCCAAGCAATATGTTTACCAGCAATCGCCGGGCAAATTGCTGCGCGTCCGCCAGACCGTCTCCAGAGTAATTGTAAATTACCCTGCCGATTTGCTCGTAGTTGGCGGAGTCATACTTTTCATGCGGATACTTCACCAGGACCTGCGCGAAATCCTCCATGTGGATGCGTTTGTTGCCCTTTCGATCGAATCGCTTGATCACAAAGGCAAATTCCTCGTTTGGAAGATTTACCGGCGGCAAATTCTCCAGCTTGCTCACTGCGACCAGTTTGAATTCGGGAACGTCTATTCCCGCCATGCCCGCCAGACTCATGGCCGTGAACTCATTGAATGGAACATTCCTGAATTTCGTGGAAGGAGTCTTGACGATCCAGCCTCCCAAGTCATTGTTCCCATACAAATTGAAGCGTCCGTCCTTTCCCTCATCCATGGAAAACTTCATTTGAACGCCTGCCAATGAAAACTGGTTCGTCCGTTGGCTCATGTCAAGCCGTTCCGCTTTGGCGTTGCCGAGACGATTCAAAATACCCGGAGGAATTTCCTCCGGGTCCACGGGTTCGGCTATCAGAGCGCCCGGCAAGTCCTTGCCCAGGTACGCAAACAGACGAAACTCGTCGTCGACGTGAATCTTCAGCCGCTGCGCCGTCAGCTCTCTCAATGAACCTTCCGGCAGCAGATTGGATAAAATCGGGTGGAGTTTTTGATTGCGCGCCCAGGGTTTGGCCATGACATGATCGGAACGCACAAATCCCGGGTATGTGACAAGGCTGAGCGTAGGACGGTCGGGGTCTCCCCGGAATTCGTCGGCAAAGTGCAGTACGTTCCGGCCGTTTTCAAATCTTGCCAGATAGCCCACCAGCCAATTGTGCAGATTCAGCCGCAGCAGACTGACTGTTTCGCCCCCGGCGCCTTTCATTCGTCATCCCCGAGCATGTCCCCCCAAGGGTCGTCGGACAGCGCCTGCCGGCCGTTTGATCGGCTTGCCGAAGGATCTTGCCGCATCGCTTCAGCGCTATCGTCAGCCATGTACGAGCCCTTGAGAACGGCTTGCACCGCGGCCAGGCTTTCGTCGGGAATCAACATGAGACGGCTATTGAGACCTTTTGCGACAAGCTCAAGCGTATTCAGCCTGGGATTGCCCCTGGATTCCAGTTGCTGATATTGCTGGCGCGAAACGCCGATGCGCAGAAGCATATCGTGCTGTTTCAGTCCCAGATCGATTCTGCGGCCTTTAAGTTGTTTCAAGAGAGACTTCATCAAAGCAACCCGTATATTGCTTTTTTCTGAATTGCAATATATTAATTTCTTTTTATGTAGGAAGCAACAAATATATTTCTTTAGAGGGAGGTAACGACTCCATGCACCAATCCGATTGGCGCGAGTTGCGGAACTGAATTAGAGTTCAGTGCAGAAAGCGGTTCATGTGAACCTGATGCTTGCCACGACCAGGGAAGATGATATTGCATCTCCGAGGTGCGAATGACGATTCGCGTTCTTGATCCGACGAGCGAGACCCGCGGCGCCGACAGAAATCCGGCGGCGCGGCCGGCTTCGCTCGATGGGGCAATCGTCGGCTTTATCTCCAACGGCAAGGAGGGCACGGTCGGCTTCTTCTCCCATCTCGACCGGCTGTTGCGGGAGCGCTTCGACGTAGCGGAGGTCGTGCATCGCACCAAGGCCAATTACAGCGCGCCGGCGGAGCAGGACATCATCGACGAGGCGCGGAACTGGAATCTCGCCATCACCGGTCTCGGCGACTGAGGCAGTTGTTCGTCGTGCAGTCTGCATGACGCGGTCAGCGCCGAACTGGCGCAAACTCCGGCTGTCGCGGTGATAACGACGCGATTCGTTTCGGCGGCGGAATTGATGGCGAGAGTGCTCGGCCTGCCGGGCTACCCGTTCGCCGTGATCGAGCATCCGGTCAGCAGCGCATCCGACGCGGAACTCGAGCAACGCGCCCGGCTGGTGCTCAAGTGCATTGAAGACATGATTCCCGCCGCGTCCCCATGAAATCCACCAGGGAATGCGCGAATTGCACAATGAGTCGAATTTGACGCCGCTGGCGGCAAGGGCGAGCGGCGTACTGCTGCCGATTTTCTCGCTGCCTTCGCGTTTCGGCATCGGCGACCTCGGTGCAAGCGCCTACCGGTTCGCGGATCGATTGCAGGCAGCCGGGCAACGATACTGGCAGGTGCTGCCGCTCAATCCGCCGAACGCCCGGGCCGGCGGATCGCCTTATGACAGCAGTTCCAACTACGCCGGTAATCCCTTGCTGATTGACCTCGCGGCACTCGCCGACGAAGGACTGTTGACGAAAGAACTTGAACCTCCCCCGAATCTGCCTCCGGTTCAGATCGATTATGGACAGGTGACCCGATTCAAGATGGACCTGCTGGCCGCAGCCAGCGCCCGCTTCGCGGAACGGGGCGATCAGGCCGAATTCGAGAAGTTTCGCCGACGACAGCGGTATTGGCTGGATGACTACGCATTGTTCATGGCGCTGTCGGCGGAATTCCCCGGGCAATCCTGGACCGATTGGCCCGCCGGATTGCGTGACCGCGAACCAGCCGCGCTCGCGGACGCCCGCCGTCGTCTGGCCGCGGCGATCGGGCACTGGCAAATCCTGCAATATTTCTTCTGCCGGCAATGGCGGCGACTCAAGAACTATTGCAACGGGAAGGGACTGCTGATCTTCGGCGACATGCCCATCTACTCGAACCTGGAAAGCGCCGATGTCTGGGCCAACAGTGAAGTCTACCAGCTTGATCAGGACAGGCGACCGACGGCAGTGTCGGGCGTTCCCCCCGACTATTTCAGTCCCGAAGGTCAACTCTGGAGCAATCCCCTGTACGACTGGCATGAACTGGAGCGGCGGGGTTTTCGCTGGTGGGTCGAGCGCATGGGAGCCTTGTTCGAGATGTTCGATATCGTTCGCATCGATCATTTCCGGGGCCTGGTGCAATACTGGGAAGTTCCGGTTCCCTGCGATAGCGCAATTCATGGAAGCTGGCTGCAGGCCCCGACTCATGAACTTCTCGCCGCGCTGAAAGCCGCCTTTCCACGCTTCCCCGTCGTTGCCGAAGATCTCGGCACGATCACGCACGATGTGGCGCAGGCGCGGGACCGCTACCGGTTGCCGGGCATGTCGGTGCTGCAATTCGCCTTTGGCGACGACCATGCCGACAATCCCCACTTGCCGCGGAACCATCGCGAAAATTCAGTGGTCTATTTCGGCACCCACGACAACAACACCGCCCGCGGCTGGCTCGAAGAGGAATGCGACGATGCCGTGAAATGGCGCCTGTGCAGACATGTTTCCTGGGTGGACGACAGGAAGGAAATGGTCTCCCGCTTGCTCGAACTGGTCATGTCGTCGCGGGCGGGAACCGCGATCGTAAACGTTCAGGATCTGCTCGCGCTGCCTTCCCGCGCGCGAATCAACGTGCCTGGAACGACCGTCGGAAACTGGAGTTGGCGGATGAGCGAAACCGAGTTCGAATCAGTCGACTGGGAATTACTCGAAAGATTGACGTGCGACAGTGGGCGACTTCGGGGGTGACTTCGGGGTGCTTACTTATCTGTATAGCTGCTCGCAATATTGCCGGGCCGAATCCTTCCAACTGAATCTGCGCGCGGCGGCGGCCCGGCGGATTTCGGCCCAGCACCGCGGCGAGCGGCGCTTGAGCGACAGCGCCTGCCTGAACTTGCTCACGAAAGCTTCGGCCTGACGAGGCTGATCGCGGCCGGCAAAGGTGAAACCGTCGACTTTGTCCTGGATCGTGTCCTTCAAGCCGCCGACGCGATGAGCGAGACAGGGCTGGCCCGCGCGCATCGCCAGCATCTGGCCGATGCCGCACGGCTCGAAGGAACTCGGCATGAGGAAGAGGCTGCCAAGCGCGTAGATCATCCGCGACAAGGGCTCTGAATAGCCCTTGAGGAACAGGAAATTCCCGGCGCGGGCGGAGATGCGGGTGAGAAAGCCTTCGATTTCGGCATCGCCGCTGCCGAGCATGACGAAAACATGATCCCCGGGCAGTTCGGCGAGCAGGTTTTCCAGACTGCTATTGCCGTTTTCCATCGCGACCTGGAACAGCGCCGTCTTCTGCGGCGTAAGCCGCGAAATCGAAGTCACCCAATGCGCCGGAGGCCGTTCGCGCCAGTGCGCGAGCCGTTCGAGGGCGATGAAATGACTGCTATCCACATGAGGCCCATCGCCGATCCAGTGAAAAACCTGCTGTCTGGCGGCTTCGATGAATTCTTCCGGCGACGGCAAGGCGAGGTCGGGCTCGCCGTATTCACAGCCGTTGAGGATTCCGCTCAACCTGCCCGCCCGGTGCGCGCGTTGCAGGTCGCGTTCCAGTCCTTCGCCGCCATGAAAACCGATTTCAGGCTTGTCGCTTTTGCGGATTTCCCTGGCGTAGGCGGGCGAGACGGTATGTACCTTGTCGCAGAGATTGATCGCCGCGCGCAGCGGATTGAAACAGTCCGGATAGCGCGGATCGACTATGGTCTTCCTCTTGAACTTCAACTCGGGAAACCAGGCTTCCAGCGAAGAGTCGTCATTGGCGAAGGGCCGGATGCCTTGCATGGCCAGATTGTGAATCGTGGCCACCAGCCGGACATCGCCGGGGAGCGAGTAACGCGGGTCGAAGCGGACCAGCAAGGCGGCGAAAGCGGCGTGCCAGTCGTGCAGATGAATGACATCGACCTGTCCCGGCCGACGCTCGGCCAGCAATTGGCAGGCGGCGGCGCCGAACAGCGCGAACCTGGAGGCGTCGGTGGCGAAGGGCCGATCCGGCGGATCGTCGCAATAGATCCGGCCCGCACCGCCCGGGGCGAGATACGGATGATCGAGGAGCCAGCAGCGAACTCCGCCGGTCAACTCCAGGCAGCTGACCTCCACCTGCAGCGTTTCCGTGCGGAAACGCACCATGAGCGGCGGTTGTGGTTCGGCGCCGGTCGATCCGGCGAAGTGTCCGTAGCCCGGCATGACGACGTCAATCTCATGTCCGAGTTCCGCCAACGCTCGTGGAATGTCTCTTGCCACATCGCCGAGGCCGCCGATTTTCGCGCCGGGAATCGCGCCGTTTTCGGCGGCAAGCATGCAGATTCTCACTGTACCGCCTCCGATGATCAGGTAATCACGTCAGGCGCCGTTCGTCCGGTGAATTCGGCGATGCCGGCGATTTCGCCGGCCGCTTGCAGGGATTGCGCGAGCGTCCGCTGGGTGTCGAGTTCCATGAGCGATGGATCGGTTTCGTACTTGTCGCAGTACAGGCGCAAGGTCGCGTTCGCCGTGCCCGTGCCGGACAGGCGGAACACCGCGCGGCTGCCATCGTCGAAAAAGATGCGCACGCCCTGCCCGGTGCTGGCGCTGCCGTCTACGGGGTCCGTATAGGCGAAATCGTCCGCGGCCTGAATGCGCAATTCTCCCGCCCGCTCCCCCGCCAGTCCGGATGCCCGCTCGCGCAGGCGCTCGATCATTTCGGCGGCCCGCGCCGAGTCAATCCCCTCGAAATCGTGGCGCGTAAAATAGTCCCGGCCGAAGCGCTGCCAATGCTCGCGGACGATCGAACGCGCCGGCTTGCGGGATTCGACGATGATATTCAGCCAGAACAGCACCGCCCACAGGCCGTCCTTCTCCCTGACGTGATTCGAGCCGGTGCCGAAACTTTCCTCGCCGCAGATGGTGATCTTGCCGGCATCCATCAGATTGCCGAAAAACTTCCAGCCTGTCGGAGTCTCGTAACAGGGAATCTCCAGGCTTTGCGCCACCCGGTCCAGCGCCCGGCTCGTCGGCATGGACCGCGCAACGCCGGCAAGGCCTTCGCCATAGCCGGGAACGAGACCGGCATTGGCGGCAAGCACCGCGAGAGAATCACAGGGATTGATGTAAAAGCCGCTGCCAAGCACCATGTTGCGGTCGCCGTCGCCGTCGGAAGCCGCGCCGAATGCCAGCGGCGCATCGCCGTTCATTCGATCGACGAGTTCCCGCGCCTGGACGAGGTTCGGGTCCGGATGGCCGCCGCCGAAACTCTCGTCGGGTACGCCATTGATCACGGTGCCCGGTTTCGCGCCAAGCCGGTCTTCCAGAATCTCCCTGGCGTAAGGGCCGGTTACCGCGTGCATGGCGTCGAAGCACATGTGGAAGCGCCGGTTGACGAGCAACTGCGAAATCTTGTCGAAATCGAAGATCGAAGCCATCAACCCGGCATAGTCGGCAACGGGATCGATAATTTCGATTTCCATGCCGCCGAGTTCGGTCTTCCCGATTCGCCCAAGCTCGATGTCTTCCGAATCCAGTATCAGGTACTTGTCGATGGACAAGGTCTGCCGGTAGATCGCCTCGCCCGCGGATTCCGGCGCGGGACCGCCGTTGGCGCCGTTGAACTTGATGCCGAAATCCGCATCGGGACCGCCGGGATTGTGGCTGGCCGAGAGGATGATACCGCCGTCGGTTGCGTACTTCCGGATAACGCAGGACATCGCCGGCGTCGAAAACAGGCCGTCCCGGCCGATCAGCAACTTGCCGAAGCCGTTGGCCGCGGCCATTCGGGCGATGATCTGGACCGCCTGGCGATTGTAGTAGCGCCCGTCGCCGCCAACCGCGAGGCGCTTGCCCCGGCAATCGCCAAGCATGTTGAAAATCGCCTGCACGAAGTTCTCCAGGTAGTGGGCCTGCGTGAACTCGGCGACTTTCTTGCGCAGACCCGAGGTGCCTGGCTTCTGGCCGGCGAACGGTCTGGTGTGAATGGTCTTGGTCGTACTCATGGTCGTCCCTGTTTTCCTGTCAGGCATAACCCTCTGGTTGTCCCAGCATGCCCCGGGTCACCAGCACCGTTCCATTCCGGGAAACCCGGAAGCCGCTGGCAATGTCCTGATCCCGGTCGTGGCCGATGACCATGCCATCCGGAATCCAGCAGCCCCGGTCGACGATCGTATTCTTCAGACGGCATCTGCGGCCGACATCGACGCCGGGCAGGATCACCGAATCTTCCACCGTGCTGTATGACCGCACGCGAACGTTGCTGAACAGCAGGGAGCGCCGCACCGCGGCGCCGGAAATGATGCAGCCGCCGGAAACCATGGAATCCACCGCCATGCCGCGGCGGCCGTCTTCGTCGAATACGAACTTCGCCGGCGGCAACTGCTCCTGGTAGGTCCAGAACGGCCAATGGGGATCGTAGAGATTGAAGCGCGGCTCGGCGCTGATCAGTTCCATGTTCGCCTGCCAGAACGCATTGAGCGTGCCCACATCCCGCCAATAGGCGCGCTCGCCGGTTTCCTCGTCGCGGAAGGCGTACGCTCTGACATGATGATCGTCGATCAGCGACGGAATGATGTCGTTGCCGAAGTCATGGCCAGACGTTGGGTCGCGCGAATCCTTGACAAGTTGTTCGAACAGGAACTCGGTACGGAAAATATAGTTGCCCATGGAAGCCAGGGTATGACTTTCGTTGCCGGGAATCGGCACAGGCTGCGCGGGCTTTTCCTCGAAACCGATCACCCGGTTGTTCTCGTCGACCTGCATGACGCCATAAGCGTTCGCCGCCTCCTCCACCGGCACTTCCAGACAGCAGACCGTCATGTCGGCGCCGCTTTTCGCGAAATCCATCAGCATTGCCGAGTAATCCATCTTGTAGACATGGTCACCGGACAGGATCAGCACGAACTCCGGCTGTTCGGCGCGGATGATGTCCAGATTCTGGTAAATCGCGTCCGCGGTGCCCTGGTACCAGTCATCGGAATAGCGCTGGGAGGCGGGCAGCACTTCGACGAATTCGCCAAACTCCTTCTTGAAATGGCTCCAGCCCCGCACCAGATGGCGCACCAGGGAATGGGCCTTGTACTGGGTCAGCACGCCGATGCGGCGGATACCGGAATTGACGCAATTCGACAGCGGGAAATCGATGATGCGGTACTTGCCGCCGAAATAAAGCGCCGGCTTGGCCCGCCAGTTCGTCAGTTCGTACAGACGCGAACCGCGTCCTCCCGCGAGAATCAGGGCCAGGGTGGCTCGCGTAAGCCGGCTGCGGGGCGATCTGCCTTTTATCGGATTTTGCAACGGTCTTGCCTCCGGGATTCAGGTCTCCTTGCCGGCGTACCAGATACCGTCCCGATAATCCCTGATAGTACGATCACTGGAAAAGCGACCGCTCGACGCCACGTTGAGAACGCTCATTCGCGACCAGCGGGATTTGTCCGCATAGGCCGCCCCCGCCCGTTCCTGGGCGTCGACATAGCCGCGAAAATCCGCCGCGGTCATCCAGGGTTCATGGGGGCTGCGAATCGCGGCGATGATATCGTGAAACTGGCCCGGTTCGCCCAGATCGAAACACCCGCTCCCGAGCAGATCCATCACCTGCGCGAGATCGCTGTCGCCGGCGATGATTTCATCAGGCGAATAGGACAGGCGCATGTCACTCACCTCTTTTGCCGTCAGGCCGAACAGAAAAAAATTCTCCTCGCCCACCGCTGCGAGAATTTCGATGTTGGCGCCGTCCAGGGTTCCGATCGTGACCGCGCCGTTCATCATGAACTTCATGTTGCCGGTACCCGAGGCCTCGTTGCCGGCGGTGGAAATCTGTTCCGAAAGATCCGTGCCGGGGCAGATCACCTCCATGGAAGTGACCCGGTAATCCGGCAGAAAAGCCACGCGCAGCCAGTCACCGCAGGCTGTTTCCCGATTCACCGCGCAAGCTACGTTGTTGATCAACCTGATGATGCGCTTGGCCATGACATAGCCCGGCGCCGCCTTGCCGCCGATCAGGAAGCAGCGCGGCTGCAAACCCGCGGTGTCGCCGCGCAGGATGCGGTTGTACAGATGAACGATATGCAGCACATTCAGCAGTTGCCGCTTGTATTCGTGTATCCGCTTCACCTGAACGTCGAACAGCCACTCGGGATCGAATTCGATATTGCATTCGCGCCGCACAAGTTCGGCCAGCCGCTCCTTGTTCCCGCGGCGCACGGCCATGAAACGGCGGGCGAATTCGCTGTCGTCCGCGTGGTCCTTGAGCGCTTCCAGTTCGTCCAGTTCGCGCACCCAGCCGTCGCCTATGGTTTCGGTAATCAATCCGCTCAAGTCTCGATTGCAATGGGCCAGCCAGCGCCGGGGCGTGACGCCGTTGGTCTTGCTGTTGAATTTCCCGGGCCAGAATTCGAAGAAATCGCGGAACAGCGTCCTGGTCAGCAGATCGCTGTGCAATTCGGAGACGCCGTTGACCGAGAAACTGCCGACGATGCCGAGCCAGGCCATGCGGACGACCGGCCGGTCGCCGCCCCCGACGATCGACATGCGCTCGCGCCGTTCCCGATCCCCGGGCCATCGATCCTCGACCGCGGCAAGAAAACGCGAATTGATTTCATAAACGATGTCGAGCAAACGCGGCAGCAATTGCTCGAACAGGCTGACCTGCCAGACTTCCAGCGCTTCCGGCAGCAAGGTGTGATTGGTATAGGCCATGCAGTTCGTAGTGATCTCCCAGGCCTCGCTCCAGCCGAGGCGATGCTCGTCCACGAGCAGGCGCATCAGTTCGGCGATGGCCACCGTGGGATGGGTATCGTTCAACTGGAACACGCATTTTTCCGCGAAGCCGCTGAAGTCCGCGCCATGGTCCCGCTGCCAGCGCCAGATCACGTCCTGCAGACTGGCGGAGGCGAGAAAGTACTGCTGGCGCAAACGCAGTTCCTTGCCGGCTTCGCTGGCGTCGTTGGGATAGAGCACCATGGTGATCTGTTCGGCGAGATTCTTTTGCGCGACCGCGTCGGTGTAACTGCCGGCATTGAATTCCTCGAGGTTGAATTCGTCGGTGGCCTCGGACTTCCACAGGCGCAGGGTATTGACCGTATCGTTGCGGTAACCGGGAATCGGCAGATCGTAGGGAACGGCAAGCACGTCCAGGGTATCGACCCAGCGCACCTGCAATTCGCCCGCCTCGTCATGGTGTTTTTCGAGACGGCCGAAGAACTTCACCCGCCTGCTGGCGTCCGGGCTTTCGATCTCCCAGGGATTGCCGTAGCGCAGCCAGGGGTCGGGTTGCTCGACCTGGTCGCCGTCCTCGATAGTCTGGCGGAACATGCCGTATTCGTAGCGGATGCCATAGCCGGTCACCGGTATTTCCAGGGTGGCGCAACTGTCGAGAAAGCAGGCGGCCAGACGTCCGAGTCCGCCATTGCCGAGGCCGGCGTCCGCCTCTTCGCTTTCCAGGTGTTCAAGTTGGCAGGAATAAGCCTTGACCGCTTCGCGCACCTCGTCTCCGATGCGCAGGTTGAGCAAGGCATTGGTCAAGGTGCGGCCCATCAGGAATTCCATGGACAGATAGCTCACGCGCTTTACCTTGTCCTTCCGGTAGCGCTCGCGAGTCGCGCGCCAGCGGCCGACCATCCGGTCGCGCACGGTGATCGCCAGCGCGGTGTACAGATAGTGACGGGATTCGCCGATTTCGTCCCGACCGAGAGTGAACTCGAAATGGCGTCTCAGGTCCCGGCCGATAGCTTCGGCCGAGTCGACGGGTGCGTGTGAGTAGTCATTCATGATCTGCGGGGATCACCTTCGTCCGGTTGTTTCCAGCGGCGGATTGCCGAATATGCCTATCGACTGGGCGGGCAGTTCCAGGCGTTCGCCCGCCGCCAATTCGGCCGCGTCCTCTCCGTTTTCCGAAATCGCCGTATGCGCGATCCGTTTCCAGTTGCCTTCGGGAGACTCGGGCAACGCAAAGCTCTCCGTGCGGTCGGAGGCATTGAAGACGACCAGCAAGTGCCGTGAACCACCGTCTCCGCCTTCGGTCAGGAGGTAACCGAACGATCGCCGTTCGTTCTCATGCCAGTGTTCATCGCGCATTGGCGTCCCCTCGGCGGTCAGCCATTGAATGCCGTCGTCGCCCTTTCCATCCGGACGATGCCGGTATTCGCCCGCCTGCAAGGCCGGAAAGCGCCGCCGCAAGCTCAGCAATTCGCGGGTGAATTCCTGTAACTCCTTTCCCTGTGGCGATATTTCTTCCCAGTCGATCCAGTTCAGGCGGCTGTCGTGGCACCAGGCATTATTGTTTCCCGATTGGCTGCGACCGAACTCGTCTCCCGCGGCAAGCATCGGTACGCCATGCGAGACGGCCAGCGTAGCCAGCAGATTGCGTTGCCGGCGCCAGCGCCGCGCATCGATCGCCGGATCGTCGGCGGGGCCTTCCACGCCGTGATTGTCGCCGTAGTTGCTGCCATGCCCATCCCTGTTCCGTTCCTGGTTCGCTTCGTTGTGACGCTGCTCGAAGCTAACCAGATCGCGTAGCGTAAAGCCGTCGTGGCAGGCTGCGTAGTTTATGCTCGCCCAGGGTCTGCGCCCGGCATGTTCGAACAGGTCGCCTGAGCCATGCAGGCGGCGGGCCAGTTCCGGCAACTGGTCCGGGTCCCCGCGCCAAAAGCGGCGAATGTTATCACGGTAGCGATCGTTCCACTCGGCCCAGCCGGCGGGAAATCCGCCGAGTTGATAACCGCCGGGGCCGATATCCCAGGGTTCGGCGATCAGCTTGACTCCGGCGAGCGCGGGATCCTGGGCCAGGGTCTGGAAAAAAGGCGCGCGCGGGTCGAAGCCGCGTTCCTGGCGGCCGAGAATGGAAGCGAGATCGAAGCGGAACCCGTCGACTCCCATTTCCCCTGCCCAATAGCGCAAGCTGTCCATGATCAGCCGCAGCACCTGGGGATGGGCTATGTTGACGGTGTTTCCGCAACCGCTGTCGTTGATGTAGTAACGCCTGTCGCCCGGCAGCAACTGGTAATAGCTGAGATTGTCGATGCCCTTGTAGCTGAGGGTGGGTCCGAGGTGATCGCCTTCGCAGGTGTGGTTGTAGACGACATCGAGGATGACTTCGAGGCCGGCGTCGTGAAAGCGGTTGACCATGTCCCGGAATTCGTCCGCGCCGCCCGCAGCGAGATAGGCGGGGTGCGGGCAGAAGAAATTCAGGCTGTTGTAACCCCAGTAGTTGACCAATCCCTTGTTCAGCACGTCGAACTCGCTCACGAAGGCGTGTACCGGCATCAGTTCCACCGCGGTGACGCCCAGTGCTTTCAGGTATTCGACGATCTCGGGCCGGGCCAGACCGGCGAAGGTTCCCCGCAACGGTTTCGGCACGTTCGGATGCAGTTGGGTGAACCCCTTGACGTGACATTCATAGATCACGGTTTGCGGCCAGGGCGTCAGCGGCCGGCGGCCAACGGGCGCCGGCCCGCCTTCGGCGGTCACCACCGCCTTGGGCATATGCTCCGCATTGTCGCGACGGTCGGGGGCGAGATCGAGGTCGGAATTCCCGAGTTCATATCCGAAATGGGACGGGTCCCGGCGGAATTCTCCCGCCAGCGCCCTGGCATAGGGATCGAGCAAGAGTTTCGCCGGGTTGAAGCGGTGGCCGGCATGGGGTGCGTAAGGACCATGTACGCGATAGCCGTAGCATGTCCCTGCCTGCAATCCGGGGATGTAGCCATGCCAGACGCCGTGGGTCTGCTCCGGCAGAAATACCCGGTCGATCAGATTCGTCCCGCTTTCGTCGTAAAGACAAAGTTCGACCGCCTCGGCGTGAGCCGAATACAGCGCGAATCGCGTTCCCTCGCCATCGAAACGGGCGCCCATTACGCCGGGGTCGCCGGCTTCGATGCGTCTATCTGATTCCGTCATCAACTTCCGGCATGGAGAAACAGTACCGTCGCCAGCGGCGGCAGTGTCACCACCACCGAATGCGGCTGGCCGTCCCATGGTATCGCCTGGCTCCAGACTCCGCCGCCATTGCCCTGACCGCTGCCGCCGTATACTTCGGCGTCGGTATTCAGGCACTCCCGGTAACGGCCCGGCTCGGGCACACCGATTCGATAGTAGAGGTGACATTCGGGCGTCATGTTGGAAGCGGCCAGCAAGATGTCGTGCTCGCCGCGGCGCAGCCAGGCGAAGACGGAAAGCTGGCTGCTGTCGGCTTGCACCCACTGGAATCCCTCCGGCGAAATGTCGCGCTCGAATAGTGCGGGGGTGTGCCGGTAGAGGAAATTCAGATCCCTGACCAGTTGCAGCAAACCGCGATGGCTGGCGTGTTCGAGCAGATGCCAGTCCAGGCTGGTATCGTGGTCCCACTCCCGCCGCTGGCCGAATTCCCCGCCCATGAATAACAACTTCTTGCCGGGCTGGGCCCACATGAATCCGTAATAGGCGCGCAGATTGGCGAACTTCCGCCAGTCGTCGCCGGGCATTTTCTCCAGCAACGAAGCCTTGCCATGGACGACTTCGTCATGACTCAGGGCGAGCACAAATTTCTCAGTCCAGGCGTAAAGTATGCCGAAAGTCATTTCGTGGTGATGGAACTTGCGGTGTACCGGATCCCGCTGCATGTATTGCAAGGTGTCGTTCATCCAGCCCATGTTCCATTTGTAGCCGAAGCCGAGTCCGCCCTGGTCCACCGGATTGCTGACTCCGGGCCAGGCGGTGGATTCCTCGGCGATCATCATGATTCCCGGATGATTGCGGTAAACGCTGCTGTTGATCTTGCGCAGCAATTCGATGGCTTCGAGATTCTCGCGGCCGCCGTGCTCGTTTGGCAGCCATTCCCCTTCTTCCCGGCTGTAATCGAGATACAGCATCGAAGCCACGGCATCGACGCGCAGTCCGTCGATGTGATACTCCTCGATCCAGAAATTGGCGCTGCTGAGCAGGTAGCTGGCGACTTCATTGCGCCCGTAATTGTAAATCAGCGTATTCCATTCGAAATGGAAGCCCCTGCGGATGTCCTCGTGCTCGTACAGGAAACTGCCGTCGAAGCGGCCAAGGCCATGGGAGTCGGTGGGGAAATGTCCCGGCACCCAGTCGAGCAGCACGCCGATATTGTGCCGGTGGCATTCGTTGATGAAGTGTTTGAGTTCGTTGGGCGTACCGAAGCGGATACTCGGCGCGAACATGCCGATGGGCTGGTAGCCCCAGGAACCATCGAAGGGGAACTCGCTGATCGGCATGAGTTCGATATGGGTAAACCCCATGTCGAGCACATAGGGGATCAGTTCTTCCGCGAGTTCCAGGTAGCTGAGAAATCGATTGTCATGTTCAGGCTTGCGCCGCCAGGAACCCGCGTGTACTTCGTAGATGGAAACCGGCCGCCGCAACAGGTCTCCGCTATCGCGGGTTTCGACCCATTGCCGGTCGGTCCAGCGGAAGTCCTCTTCGAACATTACTCTCGACGCGTTATCCGGCGGATGTTGCATCGACCGCCCGTAGGGGTCGGCCTTGAGTGGCAACAGGCGTCCGCCGGCGTCGATGATTTCGTATTTGTAGAGATCGTGATTATGCGCTTCGGGAACGAAGGCTTCCCACACGCCTGAACTGAAAATCGGCCGCATGACATGGCGGTTGCCGTCCCAGCCATTGAAATCGCCGACGACGGAAACCCGCCTGGCGTTGGGCGCCCAGACCGCGAAGCGCACGCCTTCCTTTCCGTCACGCTTGCAGGCATGCGCCCCGAGCCAGCGCCAGGCCTGCTCGGCCGTTCCTTCGTTGAAATAGTGAAGGTCTTCCTCGCCCGGCATCTGTCAATTACCAGCGGAGCCTGTCGAGCAGGGCTCGAGCGCCCCCGTCGAAATCTCTTGCGTCATCACCGTCGTCAAGCAAACGTTGTGCCAGTTCCTTGCCCAATTCGACACCCCATTGGTCGAAGGAATTGATGTTCCACAAGCTGCCTTGCACGAAAACCTTGTGTTCGTACAGCGCGATCAGGGCGCCGAAGGTCTCCGGCGCGAGCCGGTCGAGCAACAACACGTTCGAAGGGCGGTTACCGGGAAAATTGCGCCATGGCGGCAATTTTCCGGATTTCCTGCCCTCCATCAGTGCGGCGGACTGGGCGATCATGTTGGCGAGCAAGACCCGGTGATGTTCCGGCGAACTGAGCCCGTCCTCGCCGATGCCGATGAAATCCACCGGCACGAGATGCGTGCCCTGGTGCAGCAACTGGAAGAAACTGTGTTGACTGTTGGTGCCGGTGAGACCCCAGACAATCGGTCCGGTGGCCTGGGATACGTTTTCGCCGCTGAAAGTCACCGACTTGCCATTGCTCTCCATATCCAGTTGTTGCAGATAAGACGGCAGTTGCGCCAGCCGCTCGCAATAGGGAATCACCGCATGGCTTTCGGCATCGAGGAAGTTGGCGTACCAGATTCCGAGCAATGCGAGGATGACCGGCATGTTTCGAACGGGCGGCTCGGAGCGGAAATGGATGTCCATTTGCCGGGCGCCTTCGAGCATGCGCAGAAAATTCTCATGACCCGCGGTGACGGCGATGGTCAGTCCGATCGAAGACCAGAGCGAATAGCGGCCGCCGACCCAATCTTCGAACAGCAATATCCGGTCTTCCGGAATCCCTGCCTGCATTGCCTTCGCCGGCGCGGCGGTGACGGCGATGAAATGCGGCGAAGCGTATGGATTTTCCATGCCCAGCCGGTCCTTGAACCAGTGCGCCGCCGTTTCCGCGTTGAGCAGGGTTTCGTGGGTAGTGAAGGACTTGCTGGAAACGATCACCAGGGTGGTTTCCGGGTCAAGTCCGCGCAAGGTTGAGCGAATCGGTTCGCCGTCGACGTTACTCAGAAAATGACAGCGAATCCGCTCGTGAGCGAATTCCTTCAATGCCTCGCAGGCCAGTTTCGGCCCCAGATCCGAGCCGCCGATGCCGAGATTGACGACATCGCGCACCGGCTTGCCCGTGACGCCAAGCCATTCGCCGGCGCGAATCCGCTCGCTGACTTCCCGTACGCGCGTCAGCTGAGCCTCGATTTTCCCGGCGAGTTCGCCCAGACCGTCCGCTTGCAGATCTTCGCGTGCGGCGCGCAATGCGGTATGCAGTACGGGCCGCTGTTCGGTGGTATTGATGGTCTCGCCGCGGAAAAGCGCCTCCCGGTGCGCGGCCAGGGGCGATTCCCGCGCAAGTCCGGCAAGCAATTCGACAACTTCGTCGGTGACCAGGTTCCGCGAATAGTCCAGATAGAGACCGGCGGCTTCGAGCCGGTAGCGCGCGGCGCGTTCGGAATCCAGCAATTCCCTGAAATTCGTATCGCGAATTTCCGCGGCAATTGATTTGAGCCGCGGCCATTGGCCGGCTTGGGTAATCTTGAATTCTTCCATGCGCGGATGCTTCAGCGTGGCAGGTTCCAGTCGAAGCGGTAGGTTACGCCTTCCACGGCAACCGGTTCGTTATCGACCAGGCGCGGCTGGTAGCGCAGGCGCGCGGCCGCCCGCAGCGCCGCGACGTCGAATACCTGCGGCGGATTGGCTTCGACTACGACAGCATCCCGTACGCCGCCCGACTCGGTGATGGTGAAGCGGACCACGACATGGCCTTCGATTTCCCGCTCGCGGGCAAATTCCGGGTATTCGGGCGTAACGAAACTCGCCGGCAGGTATTCCCGGGATTCCGGTTCCACCCGGGGCGCATCCACCAGCAGTTCTTCCCGATTCTCCAGTTCGAAACGAAAAACGTAACGCACGTCCCGCACCATGCGGTTGAGTATGTTGTCGAAGTTCATGCGCCGGGCGGCGATGACCGCGGCGCGTTCGAAGTATCCCGGCGGCTGCTGATTGACGACATCGATGGTATCGGGAATCACCGTACCGCTTTCGTCGACGGTGAAAGCCACCATGACCCAGCCTTCCACGCCGAGGGTCCGGGCCTGCAGGGGATAAACGGGCTGGGGCGAATTGAGTACGATCAGGCCGCGGGTGGAATTGGGCGGCGCATTGGCGGTGGAAGGGGAACCCGAAAAAGCGTCCAGCGTTACGCCGCCGCAACCGGCAAGCGCGACGGCCAACAATATCGCGGGCAGTGTAACCAGCAATCGATTGCGCATTATTATTCCGGCGGAAACGCTGCGCCTGTCGAGTTCGGCCCTGATTATAACCCGCTTTGCGGCAAGGGATTTGACAGACGTTTCAGAAGGGAATTACATACCAAAGTCACATTTGACGGGCAAAAAGAACCCCACGCCCGGTGGGGTTCCTGGGTTAGCCGTTGGGAACGACGGCGGCGATTCGAGTAATCAGAATTGCTACTGATACGACAATGCCTATTCCGCTCACGATCCCGCCGAGCACACCGACGAGCATCCAGACCTTCAAGCTGGTGATATCATTTTTCGTTGCAAGATGCTTGATGTCAGCTTCTATTGCTGATACGCGACCGTGAAGACTGTAGACATTGCCGTTTCCGCCTTGCCCGCTGCCACCAGTAGCTAAAGGGTCTTCTGATTCAGAAACATCACGTAGACCTCGCCCTCTGCCGCGATTCATAGGTCAGCCTCATTCCGTTCGAGCCATTCCCATATCGAGCGGGTTGTATATCCCGAATACGCACCGTTCAATTTGAACACTACGCCGCTGATGCCTTCAATTTGACCATCGCCTTTAATTCCGACATTCACGGCAACCTCTTCGGCCAGGTCATTACAGGAAACCAGAGCAAAGGCTTTGCTCAATGTGTAATGGCTCCCAGAATAGTGTTCCTTGAGCCTGCTGAAACATTCATCATTTGGCTCTCTAAGGGCCACCGCAAAGACTGACATCTCCGACCACCTCCCCGGTTGAACGTAACCCCACCTTGCGCGGGGCGCGTCATTCTACGAATCGTACCGAAGCGAGTCAATCACCGCAACCGGGAAGAAACTGCTTGACATCGGCCCGATATTCTTTTGCCATTTAGTCACATTTCGAGAGGCGAGCACCATGTCAGGATGTCCGGGAAAATCGTTCCGCGAGGGTATGTCCCTGTTGCAGATCGCGGACATGTTCAGCACCGGGGAAAAGGCGCGGGCATGGGTCGAGCGCATCCGCTGGCCGAACGGCCCGCGCTGCCCGCATTGCGGTTCGCACAATGTCCAGTGCGGCATCAAGCACAAGACCATGACGCACCGCTGCCGCGACTGCGCCAAGAAGCCCATGTTCACCGCCCGCAAGGGTACCGTCATGGAGGGCACCAAGATGCCCTACCGCACTTGGGCGATTGGCCTGTACCTGTATTCGACCAACATCAAGGGCGTTAGCTCGATGCGCCTGCACCGCGAATTGGGCATCACACAGAAATCCGCCTGGTTCATGCTGCAACGCCTGCGGGAAGCCTCGAAGCTGACCATGCACGCCTTCTCCGGCCCGGGCAAGGCGAAAATCCCACCGGCCCGCAAGATCACCGTCAAACCGCGCTCCTACCAGCCGAGCAAGAAAGAGTTTGAAGAAGAAACCGATATGCCAGGCATGTCGGAGAAGGAACTTCGTGAGACCTTCATGCGTCCCTTCGAGTTCGTCGAAAAGAGCTAAATTTTTTCGGCGCTATGTGACTTTGGTATGTAATCCCCTTTCAGAAAGTGGCGCTCACCCGAAAGGCAAGCTCCATACCGCTGCTGTTGCAATAGTGCTCGATTTCCTCGACGACGCCGTCAACGGTGGCGCCGAGAAACCGGGTTCGCTTGCGGCAATACTCGCCTTCGGTAATGTTGCGCGACTCAAGCCGGAAGGTGAAGTTCTCGAAAGCCTTCTTTTCCACGAACGCCATCAGGAACGGATCTTCGATGCGCTCCTCGATGTCGATGATGTCGATTTCCGTCCGCCCGCTGCCGCCATTGGACGAATGCGAATAGAACATGCCATAGGTAAGACCCTGCTCGACCATGTCATTGCGGAATCCGACATTGGTAGACCAGCGTTCCGACCCGGGCTGCCTGCGCTTCTGGCCAAGAAAGGGGTCGATGATCTCCGAGTCCCGCAAGCGAATGCCGGTGGTCAGCAAGGCGTTGGGCATCCCCAGCATCGGCAGGCGCGTGCTTACGTCGAAATTCAGCCCATATCGCTTGCCGTCGCCGATGTTGCCGCGGGCCGAACGCAGGTCATCGGGGCTTGGCGAGACATCGACCCGCTCGATAACGTCCCGCAGGTCGCGGTACCAGAATTGCGAATTCACCACACCCAGGTTGTTCGGCAGGCGCATCTCCAGGTTCAGTTCGTAGCGCCAGGACTGTTCCTGGCGAATTTCCGGATTGCCCGCCTGGGTGTTCTGATCGTCGTCGTTGTAGTCGGCCGAGGCGCTGAAGTCGGAAAAGCTCAATTGCTGGACGTCTTTCTCGACCCTGGCGCGCAATTGCAGACTCGGGGTTATGTCAAAACGGTAATCGACCTTCGGCTTCAGGAATTCAAAATCGCGCGAATTGAATACGTCGCCGGACTGCTCGATGGTGGACGTTTCCAGCAATAGCGAACTTTCCAGCGACATGCGCGGATTCAGTTGCCAGTTGTGCACCGCGAAGCCCTCGTAGCGAAGCTCTTCCACGGTCGATTCACTATTGTCCACGGAGACGGGCACGAGATTGCCGTAGGCCGGCGAGCGCTCGCCGGGGATGTCGAGGCCCATGCGCAGCCCGTTGTCGCGGATGGTCTGGGCGCCTTCCACGCCGACTTCCAGGCCTTGCCGGCCGGCCATGCCGAAGGTATAGGACGTGCGCGCTATCCGCTCCCGGTCGCGGCCGAGATTGTGCAGGAACAGATTCCGGACCCTGCTCTCGCCGTCGGGCAGGTCAAAGCGGTTGCGGGTGAATTGAAATTCCCGGTCATTGACGATGAACAGGAAACGGTAGGTGCCGGCGCCGGCGAAATCCCGCTCGTAGTCGCCGCCCACTTCCCAGGAGTAACGCTTGCTGTTGTTGTCCTCGCGTTGCAGCCGAATGCGGTCGTTTACGAGATCGTGAATGCTGCGGTCGCGGTACGAAGGGGAATCTCCACGAGTTTCGAATAGCCCGTTGAGTTGCAGCACCTGACTGTCGAAGCGGTAGCCCACATTGGCGCTGACCTGGTACTCCAGATCCTCCCTGACGCTGTCCTCGAAACGGACTTCCCGCAGATTGTATTCAGGGTCGTAACTGAGCTCGCTGCTGCTCGACGCGTTGTAACGCGGGCTTGCCTCCACATGCAACAGATAGTTGAGGTCGCCGCTCTGGCCGCTGTAGGAAAGCTGCCCACCGGTATCGATGGTGCCGTCCCGCGAGCGGTCGGTCTGGATTTCCACTGTGGTGCTGGAAGTGGAAAGCACGTCGAGCAGGACGATATTGACGACCTGGGCGCTGCCGCGAATCTCGATGTCTTCGGAAGTTCCGCGAATGATTTCGATGTAGTCGACCTGGTCCGCCGCGATGCGGTTGAGCTGGTCGCGTCCGCCGGAGCTCTTGCCGGTGATGCGCTGGCCGTTGATCAGCACCTCGCCTTCGCCCGAACCGAGGCCGCGTCGCCCCCTGTTACCGCCCCTGGATCCTCCTCCGCCGCCGCCGCCCATGGCAAGGTTGATGCCGGGAATCCGGTACAGCATGTCGTTCACCGAAACGGGCAGAAATTCGGCGAAATAGGAAGCGGGATAGACGATGGTGGAGTCATCGGATACGTCTTCCGGACCCGGAACCTGCTGGGCGTCCGCCGGCAAACTCAAGGCAAGCAGCAATGCGCTTGCGAGAATAGATAAACCGGTTGATTTGAACTTCATGACGCTTCCGTCCAGCCGGCGCAAGGCAGCCAGCGGCCTTTCCCTGATTCGAACGCCCGGCAGTATACTCATCCCATCAGGTTGATTCTGTGACATTTTGTGGAATCGCGGCGAATGCCCCGCTTAAAACGCATACTTCCACAGTATCGGCAGAAGCTCGCCACGCTTCTGCCACGATTCGCCGGTTACAGCGGATGCGGCGCCGGAACCAGGGCCTGCGCCGTAGGAATTCACGGCTGCAAATCCGCTCTCATCCGCGCCCCCGGCCGCTCGATTTCGTTGCATATTCACCAATATTCGCCTCAATCGACCGGCCGGGGGCGCGGCGATAGCGAATTTTCGCTTTCGTGAATTCCTACGGCGCAGGCTCCTAGAACTGGAATTCGGGGGTCGTCACTACCAGGCCGTCGAGGCGATCGCGAACCGTGATCTGGCAGGCGAGCCGGGAATTCGATCGGCGCTCGTCGACCATGTCCAGCATGTCCTCTTCGTCCTCGTCCATGGGCTCGAGCTTGTCGAGCCATTCCTCGTTGACATAGACATGGCAGGTGCCGCAGGAACAGCAGCCGCCGCAGTCGGCGTCGATTCCCGGCACCTTGTTGGAAACAGCCGCCAGCATCAGCGAATTGCCGTCGACCGCCTCGACCGAGCGCTCGGTCCCATCGTGTTCGATAAATTTTACCTTGATCATCAAACTGCCATCCGTTCAGAAGGGCGCAACTTTACCAGCAAGTCCAGGTGAGAGAAAGACCGGCCCCCACTCGTTTGGTGTCTCTTCATGTTCCGTGGCTTCGATCCGTCGCCGCCGGGCGGGCGGTGTTCAGCGGACGCCGTAAATACATCCCTGTAGGCTCCGCGTTCGGCATCCATGCCTCACACGCCCGCTGAACACCGCCCGCCCGGCGGCGACTCACATTGTGCGGGACCGCTAGAATTCTTACAGTGTCCTCGGAATCGGGATTCCGTATTGTTTCAGGGTGCCCTGGAGGGTTGGCTTGGCAAGGCGGATTCGTTCGGCGTCGAGCAGGAAGGAGAAAATGAGACCGAGCCCGAGGATGAGCATGCCGATCAGGAAGCAGTAGATTACCGCCCGGTCCGGGTACACGTCCTTGTAATAGCCGACGTACAGCGGCCCCACGATGCCCGCCGCGGCCCAGGCCGTGAGCATGGCGCCGTAGATGGCGGACATGTTCTTGCCGCCGAACACGTCGATGATGAAGGAAGGCATGGTGGCGAATCCGCCGCCGAAACACAGCAGGATGTAGCAGACCAGGGCCGAGAAGACCCAAGGGTCGCGCTCGGTCATGAGAATCGCGAACACCACCATCTGGGTCGCGAGCAGCAGGCGGAACACCGTAACCCGGCCGATGAGGTCGGACAGCAGCCCCCAGAGCAGCCTGCCCAGGCCATTGAAGAGCGAACTCACGGCGATGAGCATGGCGCCGTACTCGGCGAGCACCTGGGGGTCGAGCCCCGGCTCGGCAAGCCCCCAGACATCCTGCAGCAGCGACGACTGGAAGCTGATGACGGAAATGCCCGCCGAGATATTGAAGAAGAAGATCAGCCAGATAATGATGAATTCCCGGGACCGGAGGCAGCGGCGCACAAAGCGCGGATGATCGGCGCCCACCGGTTCCCGGGCGGCTGGGGAGCCCGCGCTCGCCGGCGCATGGTTTTCCGGCGGATTGCGAATGAACAGGCTGACTGGAATCAGGATGGCGGCGAAGATGATTCCCAGCCACATGAAAATCTGAGGCAGGTCTTCGGCGGTCTGCACCACCAGAAACGGCGCCAGCAGGCGGCTGAACAGAAAGGCGCCGACGCCGAAACCCATCACCACGATGCCCGTGGCGAGACCTTTCCGGTCGGGATACCACTTGGCCACGGTAGCCACGGGCGTAACGTAGCCCAGGCCGATGCCGGCGCCGCCGATCACGCCGTAGCCGAAGTAGAACAGCGGCAGATTGTTGTATTCCAGCGCCGGCGCGGCAATGAGATAGCCCAGGGAGAACAGGATGCTGCCGCCGAGGGCGAGTTTGCGCGGCCCGAGGCGGGGCAATGCCATTCCCGCCCAGGCCGCGGCGATGCCCAGCGAGAAAATCGTGATGCCGAAGGCGATCGCCGTGTCGGTATTGCTCCAGCCAAGCTGGTTCACCAGCATGGTCTGGAAAAAACTCCAGGCGTACACCGTTCCCAGGCAGAGTTGCAGCCCCGCGCAAAGCAGGACGATAACGAATCGCGGAAGGGCGATCATCTTGCCGCGGCGCGGTTCAGGACGCTTCCGGCCGGGCGAGCGCGCCGGCTTTTTCCGGATCGGCCACCCGGGAGAAGTACAGCAACAGGCGGGCGAGCTGGCCGGCTTCGTCGTCGCGCTCGAGCAAGGCGCCGGGAACCGGCCCCCCTTCCTGTTCGGCCCTGGCAAGCTGCACGGCGTAGGTGAGCAGATGCTCCACGGGACGGGCCGCGAGATTCATGAGCATGATGGCGGCGACGATGCCCACCAGAAAAATCGAAGAAATCAGATACATCTGCCGGCCCACGGCCTGCTGGATCTTGAGGGTGATGACCGACTTGTCCATGCCGATATGCACCGATCCGGCAACGCCGGCGAGAATCGGGCTGCCGACTTCCACATAGCTGTCGGCGCCGGCAAGCACGCGCTCCACGGTATCGATATTGGCCGGATCCGAGGCGAGAATCTCCCCGGGAATGCCGGGAACGAAGGTATGGGCGAGAAACTCGCCGTCTTCGTTGACGATGTAGATATAGCTGATGCCCTGAATCTCCAGGAACTGATCGATCAGGGACTGCAGGGCGGAAAGGTCGCGGTTGAGAATGATGTCAACGCTGGCGTCGGCGATGGTCTGGGCGATGCCCCGGCTGTTGGATTCGTATTCTTCGGAAAGCTGGGAATCCACCGTGGCGATGCACACCCAGGAAGTGGAGACCGCGATGATGCCAAACAGCAGGAATATCCCGAACAGCGGCCTGCGAAACAGTTTTTGCACGTTCATGTTCAATTTCATCTTATCCAAACCTCGCCCGCCAATCGTCGAGTGGCACGAACCGGCCCCGGTCCACCACGGTGTAGTACAGCCGCTGCATCCCCTGCCGCCGCTGCTCGGAAAACGAAACCATCTCGCCAATGCCGAGATCGTAGTCCCGCACGGTGAAAACCGCCTGTTCCAGCCGGTCGCGGCTGGGAGAGTCGCCCATGCGGCCGAGGATCTCCACGAGCATCTTCGCGTTCACGAAGCCTTCGAGGCTGACGAAGCTGCGGTCGAAGGGCACGTAATCCGGCTGGCGCAGGGGTTCCGGGACTTCCGGGCGGTACCGGTCCATCAGTTCGGCGTATTCCCTGACCACGGGAATGCTCTCGTCTTCGTAGCTCGGCACCACCTGGGAGTTCACCAGATAACGGGTATAGCGTTCGCTGTCGTCGACGCTGTCGGTAATGAGCTGCAGCAGGTTCTCGCTGCCGACGAAGGACAGGTTGGCGATGGGGACTTCCAGCCCGAGGTCGATGGCGTCGCGGAGAAACGCCGCGCAGGCGCCGTAGGCGCCGATACAGATCACCGCGTCTGGGCCGGCATCGCGCAGTATCTCCACCTGTTCGCCCATGCCGCGGCCGTAGGCGGCGCCCCGGGTGTAGGTGGCTTCGCCAACGATCTGCTCCCCCCGGGCGCCGAGGGCCTCGCGGACTCCCGCCCAGCCGCTGCGCCCGTAGGCGTCGGCCTGGTAGAAGACGGCGATCCGGCGGCGGCCGATGCGGAGGAAGTTCTCCACCAGGCCCGCGGTTTCCTCGCGGTAGGAAGCGCGCAGGTTGAATGCGAACTCTCCGTAGGGCGGCTCCCGCTGGGGCTGGGCGCCGGTGAACGGAAAGAACATGTACACGTTCTCTTCCTGGAACTTCTTGAGAATCGGCAGCACCCGGGTGACCGTGGGCGTGCCCACATAGCCGAACAGGGCGAACACCCGGTCCCGAAGCAGCAGTTCCATGGTGTTCTGCACCGAGGGAACGGGCTGGTAGCCATCGTCATACAGCCGCAGCCCAATGCGGCGGCCGCCGACGCCGCCCCGCTCGTTGACACGGGCGAAGCAGGCCTGGGCGCCGCGGTACAACTCGATGCCAAGGCCGCGGGAGGGGCCGGAGAAGGCGGCGGAAGTGCCCAGCAGAATCTCATCGTCGGATATGCCTTCGTGGAATCCCGCGGGGGAACCGCCGGTTTCATCCTGGGCAAGAGCCGCGCCGCGGCCAAACCAGGACGCGGCCAGACCGCCCAGGATGCTGGCACGCAGAAACTTGCGCCGGGTCAGTGCTCTCATGGGACCGAATTGTGCACGCATTTCGAGCAGCGGAAAAGACGCGAGAGTACCGAAAGTTCGCGGCTTTGTCGATTGGGTGGAGCCGAACGGTTCGACATGGACCAGGAGCCTGCGCCGGACCATGCTCGGTGGCCGGAAATTCACGCCAGGTACGGCATGCAAAACCCGAATCAGGGGCAGTCCGCCCGGTCGGCCGCGTCAACCGAGCCTCACGTCAATCGACCTCAAGGTCCATTTCGTAGCGGAAGTGCTCGGGGTTGTAGAGCGCCCGCAGGTAGTCGTGCATGCGCTCGCCTTCGTCGCTCTTGTTGTAGGAACGGCGGGTCAGACTCAGCAAGGGGCTGCCCTCGGCCACGGCCAGCACCCTGGCGGCCTCGACGCCGGCGGCTTCCGCGCTCAGGGTCTGCTTGACATGAGTTACTTCAAGGCCCTTCTGGCGGAAATAGGAAAGTCTGGGCGTTGTCTCGAATATCGCCGGTTTCGAAGGCATCTCCACTCCGGCGGTCCAACTCGTGTAGTAGCCAAAGTCGAGCCGGTCCCGCTGCCGCACCCGAACCAGGTGCAGGGCCTTCTCTCCCGGATCAAGGCCCAGTTCGTCCCGCACCGCCTGGGGCGGTTCTTGCCAACTGCAGCGGATTACCCGGGCGCGGCTGTTGCGCGCCATGGTCTCGATCTCCTGCAGCATGCCCACCAGGGGCGCCTTCACCGGCCGCGGCGAATACTTGTAGATGACATGGGTGCCCTTGCCCCGGCTGCGGGCGAGCAGACCCTCGCCGGCAAGATCGTCCATGGCGCGCTTGGCGGTGATCCGGGAGACCTTGAACAGATTCGCCAGCACTTCCTCGGTGGGCATACGGCTGCCGAATGGCAGCGTACCGTCGAGTATCAGTGTCTTCAGCAGGCTGTAGAGCTGGAAATACAGCGGCGTTGGCGAAGACTTGTCGAGTTCCTTGAAGCGGGACTCGTCACTCAGGGTATCGAAAACGTTCACGGCGGGCCCGTTTGATATAGAAAGTTATAATGATATATCAAAGGCCCCGAAGGACAAATCCCGCTGCATTTGCATTGGAACAGCAGGCTCCGGGTCTGGGTTGTGCATGCCAGTCCAGTCGCCGAGCATGGCTCGGGACTGCGCACGAAGCTGCGCTTCGTAAACGCTTGCCCTCGCCCATGGCAAGTCGTTAGGCTCTCAGACGTTTGTTGTTGGGGTCGAAGGGGCTTTCGGGGATTACGGTTGCCTGGAAGCATTTGTCGAGCAGCTCCACTTCGACTTCGACCCCCGGCCGGGCCAGATCGGGGGGCAGCATCCCGAGCGCCAGGGATTTGCCCGTGCGGAAACCGAAATTGCCGCTGGTGGCGCGGCCGACGGTTTTCCCGTCCTTGAGCAGCGCGTTGTTGCCAAGCACGTCGGCGTCCTCCACGTCGTGCACTTCCAGCGTCACCAGCAGGTTGTCCAGTCCCGCCTCCTTCGACGCCAGCAAGGCGTCGCGCCCGAGGAAGTCGCCCTTGTCCGGCTTGACGAAGCGGTCCATGGCCGACTCGAAGGCCGAATACTCAATGGACAGTTCGGTGCCCACCATGCGATAGGATTTCTCCATGCGCATGGAGTCCATGGCGCGAATGCCGAAGGGCGCCAGACCCAGATCCTCCCCGGCCTCGAACAGCGCGTCGAAGATATGGTTCTGGTACTCGAGCGGATGGTGCAGTTCCCAGCCGAGTTCGCCGACGAAGTTCACCCGCATGGCGTTGACCGGCGCCGAGCCTACCACGATGTCGCGTGCGGTCAGCCAGCGGAACGCTTCGTTCGACAGGTCGGCGTCGGTCACCCGCGACAACAGTTCCCTTGCCTTCGGCCCGGCCAATACCAGCACGCCCATGGCGCCGGTCAGCGGCGTAAACTGCACCGAACCGTCGTGCGGCATGTACTTGCGCAGATAGTCGTGATCCAGCCTCTGCAAGGCGCCGGCCGATACCAGGTAGAAGGAATCGTCCGACTCGCGCCGGATCGTGAACTCCGAATGCACTCCGCCGTTGCGGTTCAGGGCATGGGCCAGACACAGCCGTCCGGCCTGCTTCGGCACGCTGTTGGCGACAAACCGGTCGAGGAAATCTTCCGCGCCCGGGCCTGAAACGCGGCACTTGGCGAAGGCGGTCATGTCCAGCAGGCCGACATTGCGCGTGACGTTGCCGACTTCCCCGCGCACCGCTTCGAACCAGCGCGAACGGCGGAACGACCAGTCGTCTTCCCGCGGCATGCCGTCCGCGGCGAAGAAATTCGGCCGTTCCCAGCCAAACTTCTGTCCGAAAACGGCGCCCCGCGCCTTCATGCGCTCGTAACAGGGCGCGGTGCGCAAGGGGCGCGCGGCCGGGCGTTCCTCGTCGGGGTAATGGATGACGAAGACATGGGCATAGGCCTCCTCGTTTTTCCTGACGAGATAGTCCTTCGTGGCGTAATCGCCGAAGCGGCGCGGCTCGACGCCAAGCATGTCGACGGTGGGTTCGCCCCCGACGATCCATTCGGCCAATTGCCAGCCGGCGCCGCCCGCGGCCGTGATGCCGAAACTGTGCCCCTCGGACAGCCAGAAGTTGTCGATGCCCCAGGCCGGGCCGACGATCGGGTTGCCGTCGGGCGTATAGGCGATGGCGCCGTTGTAAACCGACTTGATTCCCACTTCCGCGAATGCCGGCACCCGCGCCATGGCGGCCTCGATGTGGGGCATCAGGCGGTCGATGTCTTCCTGGAACAGTTCGTACTCGGCCGCGGGGTCCGGGCCGTCGACGTAACAGCAGGGCGCGTCCTTCTCGTAGGGGCCGAGGATGAAACCGCTGTTTTCCTCGCGCAGGTACCAGGAACCGTCCGATTCGCGCAGCACGCCGAGTTCCGGCAGGCCCTCGCGTTTGCGCTCTTCCAACGCCGGATGGGGTTCGGTGACGATGTATTGATGCTCCACCGGCATCACGGGGATATCGAGTCCCACCATCCCACCGGTCCGGCGGGCGTAGTTTCCGGTCGCGGAAACGACGTGATCGCAGGTGATGTCTCCCTTGTCGGTATGCACGACCCAGCCGCCGGAGGTCGCTTGGGTAATGCCGACGACCGCGGTCTTCCGGTAGATTTCCGCGCCGCGGGCGCGGGCGCCGATGGCCAGTGCCTGCGTCAGGTCGGCGGGCTGAATATAGCCGTCCTCGGGATGGTAGATTCCGCCGACGAGACCGTCGATATCGCATAGCGGCCAGAGTTTTCCGATCTCCGCGGGAGTCAGGAAACGCACGTCCACTCCGATGGTCTTCGCCGTAGCCGCGTACTGGTAGTACTCGTCCATGCGGTTACGGTTCATGGCCAGACGCAAATTGCCGACCTGGCTGAACCCGACCCGCTGTCCGGTCTCCCGCTCGAGTTTCCGGTAGAGTTTGACCGAGTATTTGTGGATCTGGCCCACCGAGTAACTCATGTTGAACAAGGGCAGCAGTCCCGCCGCGTGCCAGGTCGAGCCGGAAGTCAACTCACCCTTTTCGATCAGTACGACCTCGTCGCCCCAGCCCTTCCTGGCGAGATGATACAAGGTGCTGACACCGACCACGCCGCCGCCGATGACTACCACTCTTGCCCGAGTCTTCATCCTGTTCGCTCCCGTCTGCGCCGGCGCCGGCCCGTATCGGCGGAATCCTGCGCGGCGGCCGGCCTGTCGATCACCGAGAACAGCCTGGGAAAGGCGTCCCGCTTGTGCGGAATCGCCATGGCGTCCACGAAATACTCCTGGAATTTCGGCTCCACCGCCGTCTCGATCTTCTCGATCCTGCGCACCACGGCTTCGATCTCCGCGCGGGCGGGTGCGTTAAGCAAGGCAATCAGCGCCCCCATGCCCGCCGCGTTGCCGGCCGAATCGACCCGGTCGAGGTCACAATCGGGAATCAGTCCCAGGACCATCGCGTACTTCGGGTCAATGTGGGAACCG
This sequence comes from Pseudomonadales bacterium, assembly GCA_022821865.1. Classification (GTDB taxonomy): domain Bacteria; phylum Pseudomonadota; class Gammaproteobacteria; order Pseudomonadales; family Pseudohongiellaceae; genus UBA9145. The sequence continues at coordinate 16,391 of JAJECW010000114.1, read as the reverse complement.
AACGCTCCGGCGAACCGGATGCGGTCGATCCTTTCGAGCCCCGCCCGATCCTGGAGCAGCCGGATGCCAGCGTACAGCGCCGCCTTGGCGAGTTGTATCTGCCGCACGTCGTTCTGGGTGACGAGAATCCGCTGCGCGCCGTCGTGCAGCAGGAAAGACCAGGTGCGGCCATCGGCCACGACGCGTTCGCTGCGGGCCGCCAGCGAACCGTCGACGACGCCATCCCCGTCGATGATTCCAGCCAGATACATCTCGGCGACGACCTCGATGATTCCGGATCCGCAAATGCCCGTGACGCCGGCCGCCTGCGTCGCCTCTTCAAAGCCCGGGTCGTCGGACCACAAGTCCGAACCGATTACGCTGAAGCGCGGTTCGAAGGTCCGCGGGTCGATGCGCACGCGTTCGATGGCGCCGCGGGAGGCGCGTTGACCGGCGGAAATCTGCGCACCTTCGAACGCGGGACCGGTGGGACTGGAACAGGCCAGCAGCCGGTCGCGGTTGCCGAGCACGATTTCGGCATTCGTGCCCACGTCCACCACCAATGAAACTTCATCCAGCAAGTGCGGTTCCTCGGCGAGAACCATCCCGGCCGCGTCTGCGCCGACGTGGCCGGCGATGCATGGCAATACATACACGTTGCCGCCGGGGTGGATCCCGATGCCGATATCCCGCGCCTTCAGGTCCAGTGCGGTATCGACGGCCAGCGCGAAGGGGGCGCCGCCGAGTTCGCGCGGATTCAGTCCAAGAAACAGGTGGTGCATGATCGGGTTGCCGACTGCCGTCAGCTCGACGATGTCCGCCGGGTCGATACCGGCCTCGCCGCAAAGCTCGCCGATAAGGCCGTTAACGCCCTGGCGAACGGCATGCGTCAACTCCGCGGCCCCTTCGGCATGCATCATCACATAGGAAACCCGGCTCATCAGATCCTCGCCGAAACGAATCTGCGGATTCATCATGCCTTTTGTGACGACCACATTGCCCGCCGTCAGGTCCACCAGATGAGCGGCAATGGTCGTCGAACCGATGTCGATCGCCATACCGTGGGCCGCGGGCCTGAAGCCGGGCCAGACCGCCATGATGGTGGATTGCCGATGCACCGCCGCCGTAACCCGCCAATTGCCCTCGCGCAAAGTGTGCTGCAACTCCGGCAAAACGACGGGGTCGCAATCGAGGTCGGCCAGATTCCACTCCCGGGCCAGCGCGTCGCAGAGCCGCTGCAGGTCGCCGGTGGCTTCCAGCAAGTCGGCGGGCCGCACCTCGACATGGTAGAGCCTCGTGGCAGGATCGAGTTCGATGTCTCGAAGCTCGGCCTCCTTGCGCACGACTTGACGATGCATCTGGCTTTCAGGCGGCACATCAATGACGAGATCACCCTGGACAGTCGCCTGGCAACTCAGACGATGATTTTGCTCAAGCCGGAGTCGGCGCTCGCTGTAGCGCGCCTCGATTTCATTGAAAGCGGACAGATTCTCCTGGCGCGAGCGGATTGCGTGTTTGGAGAAGTCCCCGTCCATGCAGACAATACGGCAGCGCCCGCAAAGCCCACGGCCGCCGCAAACCGAGTCCACGTCAACTCCGATACTGCGGGCAGCGTCCAGCAGCCGGGTTCCAACAGGAAACTCGCCGCGCCGCCCGGAAGGAGTAAAAACTATTCTGGCACTGGTTTCGGCCACATCAGTTGTTCCGGGACAATCATCCTCAGGCTCTGCGGCGGCGCCGGCCGCCGCGCTCGCGTTCCGGCCGGCCGGCCGGAGTCTCGCGATACTTTCGCAGCCAGTTGGCGCAGTCCGGATCGTGGCCCATCATGACATCGGCGCCCAGCGCGGCCTGCAACACTTCGGGATGCATGGGATTCGTGATCGCCGAGGTCATCCCCGCACCGATGGCCATGGTGAGAAAGGCGGAATTGATGCCACTGCGGTTGGGTAATCCGAAACTGACGTTGGACGCGCCGCAGGTGGTGTTGACCTTGAGTTCCCCGCGCAAACGGCGCACGATGCGCATGACCTGCTTTCCCGCCGAATTGATTGCGCCGATGGGCATTACCAGCGGGTCCACCACGATGTCCTCGCGCGGGATACCGTGATCCGCGGCGCGTTCGACGATTTTTCTCGCCACTTCGAAACGCACGTCGGGATCCTCGGAAATGCCGGTTTCGTCGTTGGAAATGGCGACTACCGCCGCGCCATGCCGCCTGACCAGCGGCAGCACCGACTCCAGGCGCTCTTCCTCCCCCGTCACCGAGTTCACCAGCGCCTTGCCCTGGTAAACGGACAGGCCGGATTCCAGCGCCGCGACGATGGAAGAGTCGATGGACAGGGGAACGTCGGTGATCGACTGCACCAGCCTGACGATGTCGGCCAGCATCGCGGGTTCGTCCGCGAGCGGGACGCCGGCGTTGACGTCGAGCATGTGCGCGCCCGCCTCGACCTGGGCCATGGCGTCGGCCTCGACCCGGCTATAGTCGCCCCGGGCCATTTCCTCGGACAAAATCTTGCGTCCGGTGGGATTGATGCGCTCGCCGATGATGACGAACGGCCGGTCGAATCCGATCCGCACTTCCCGCCCGGGCGAGGTAATGAGGGTTTCTGTCATGAAGCTTGCTCCAGTTGCCGCATACCCGGACGCAGCGGCGGCGCGGCGCTGCCCTGGTCCCAGTCGGCGTCGGTCCAGTCCACGGCGGGGCGCCAGGGCTTGCGGCCGCCGAGCACGCCGGATTCCTCCACGATTTCCGCCACCCGGCGTTCCTGCCGGTAGGCCATGATATGGACGCCATGGACGCCCTCGATTTCACGGATTTGCCGGATCAGGTCAACGCACAGCCTGACGCCTTCCCGGCGCTGGTCCCGGGCGCCCCTGAGCCGCGCAATCACCGCATCGGGAATATGCACGCCGGGCACATTGGCGCGAATCCACTCCGCCGAGCGGACCGAGGCCAGGGGGCCGACCCCCGCCAGGATAAAGACCTTCTCGTGGGTTCCCGCGTCGCGCACCGCCGCCATGTAGCGCCGGAAAGCGGCGATGTCGAAACAGTACTGGGTCTGCACGAACTGGGCGCCGGCGGCGACCTTCTTGGCGAGGCGATGGGGGCGGTAGTCCAGCGGCGGGGCGAAGGGATTGGCGGCGGCGCCGAGAAAGACATGGGGCGCTTCGCTGAGTTCGCGGCCGCTGAGAAAGCGGGATTCGTCGCGCATGGCGCGGATCATGCCCAGCATCGACATGCTGTCGAGATCGAATACGGGCTTGGCCTGGGGGTGGTCGCCCACATCGACCCCGTCGCCGGTGAGGCAGAGAATGCTCGCCACGCCCATGGCGGCGGCGCCGAGCACGTCGCCCTGGATGGCGATGCGGTTCCGGTCCCTGGCCGAAATCTGCATGACCATGGCGTAGCCGCGCCGGGCGAGCAGCGAGCACATGCCGATGCTGGACATGTGGCAGTTGGCGCCCGAGCCGTCGGTGGCGTTCATGGCGTCCACACAGCCATCGAACAGGGCGGCGCGCTCATAGACATCGGCGGGGTTGGCGGAGTCCGGCGGCGCGATTTCGGCGGTCACGGCAAAACCGCCGGCGCGCAGGACCCGTTCGAGGCGGCCGAAGGAGGAATGCCCCGGCAAAATGGGCAGGGGGTCGCCGGGAGTGACCGGTTCGTCTTCAAACCGCATGGCCGGCGTCCCCCACCCGGATACGCAGCTCCCGCAGCCAGGCCGACTTGCCGGGAAGTCGGTGGTCCACCGGAGGCTGCAGCACCTGCATCGGCGCCGGCTCCTCGCCAAGGCGCTGGTTGCCTTCCCAGGCGAGCACCCAGACGCAGGGCATATCCGGCTTCACTTCACAACGGCCATCGCCGCGGACGCCGCCGCAGGGTCCATTGCGCATCTTCTTGGGGCAGTTCATGGGGCAGGACAGCCCGGTGAAGCCGACGATGCACTGGCCGCAGTTCTGTGAATCGAGCAGCAGCCCTTTGGTGAGCGATTCGACCCGGGCGAAGGGTTTGTCGAGCCGCTGGTAGCCGATGCGGCGCAGCAGGGGTTCGCAGCGGACCAGGGTCCATTCGAGCGCGGCATAGAGCCGTTTCAGGGCGCGGGCGTGGCGCACGGAAAACGCTCGCATCCGGTACGATTCGGGTTTGCTGGCGGCGCTTGTGGCGTTCATGGCTCGGTGGCTTTTGATCCCGTCAAGTTTTTGCATGCCATCCTTGGCGCCAGGTAACTGGCCTCGCCAACCCCCAGCCTTGCCATCCATGGCAAGTCGCTCGGCACTCGAAAAGCTTCGCTTTTCGTCGGCTGCGCCGACCGGGCCTCGCCCATTCGAGCGCGGCATAGAGCCGTTTCAGGGCGCGGGCGTGGCGCACGGAAAACGCTCGCATCCGGTACGATTCGGGTCTGCCGCCGGCGCTGGTCGCGCTCATGGCCCGGCTGCCACGGCATGATTGCGAATCAGGGATTCCAGTTGCTCGTCGCTGAAAGCCTTCTCGAGGCGGTCGGCTTCGATGCGGGCGATTTCGGCCGGGTCGCCTTCGGTTTCGACGCGGCTGGTCTCCCGGCGCCATTCCGCGAGATACGGCCCGCTGCCGCCCTTGCCGGCGCGCATGGCGGCGCGGTCAATGGCCTGCTGGAAACGCGGGCTCAGCATCACCTTCTCCCGCCGCCGCCCCCGCTGGACGATGACCTGGGAGGGGATGGCGCGCCAAAAAATCCTGGTTATTTTCATATTGACGCGGCCTGTTCATTGTCATTCCGCGCGTAGCGAAGTGGAGTCGCGGAATCTCTTTTCGCGGCCTCTCCGGGGAGATCCTGCGGCTCCGCTTCGCTTCGCGCAGGATGACGGCGGGTGGAGACCCTCACAGGAATGGCGCGCTGGCTGGATTGTGCCGCGAGGGCCGTTTCCAGGCCGCCATATCCCGTGTGTACGTGCTCGAAATCGAGTTTCAGCCTCACGGCGGCGCTTTCGGCAGCCGCCAGCAGGGCTTCGTCCCCGGTCTGGGACAGGAACACCAGCTTGCGGTAATTGCCGAAATAGGCGTCGCGAAGCCCGGGATGCCGGTCCAGCCCCAGCGGCTCGATAACGAAACGGTCAAAGTGGCGGGCCAGGAAGTCGGTCAGGTAAAAGGCGCCTGGCTCCGCCTCCGCGAGTTGTGCAAAGCGCTGGCCGCCGGCGAAAAACTCGTAGCAATGGGCGCCATCCAGCCGCTCCACGCCCTCCTCCGCGAGCACGGCGTCGATGCCGCCGGCGGTGCCGCAGTCGGCATAGGCGACGAAGATCCTGCCGTATGCGTCCCGGTTGCGGCGAATCGCCTTCCGCAGGCGCCCGGGAATCTCCCGCGGGCGGTTGTGCAGGCTGGCGTCGAGACATTGCAGGCGCAGATGCTCCCAGCCCCGGTTCTTGCGGATGGCTTCGATTTCCCGGGCCAGGGCGCCGCAGGCGATGACGAGCACCGTTTCGGCCACCGGCTCATCCTCCCGCCTGACGCGCCCGCACCATGGCCGGCGCCACGTCGGCGGCCTGGGCCGCATCCCGGCAATAGGCGTCGGCGCCCACGGCGCGGCCGAACTCCTCATTCAGCGGCGCGCCGCCCACGAGCACGATGTAGTCCTGGCGGATGCCCTGCTTGACCATTTCGTCGATGACCACCTTCATGTAGGGCATGGTGGTGGTGAGCAGGGCCGACATGCCGAGGATGTCCGGCTGGTGCTTTTCCATCGCTTCGAAATAGTCTTCCACCGAATTGTTGATGCCGATGTCGAAGACCTCGAATCCGGCGCCTTCCAGCATCATCCCCACCAGGTTCTTGCCGATGTCGTGGATATCGCCCTTGACGGTGCCGATGACCATCTTGCCGATGGGTTTGACCCCGGTCTCCGACAGCAGGGGCCGCAGCAGTTCCATGCCGCCCTTCATGGCATTGGCCGCAAGCAGGACTTCGGGCACGAACAGGATGCCGTCGCGGAAATCGATGCCCACAATGCGCATGCCTTCCACCAGCGCCTCGTTGAGCACCTTGTCCGCCGACCATTTGCGCGCGAGCAGGATCGAGGTGCCCTCGACGATCTCCTCCTTGAGGCCGTCGTACAGGTCTTCGTGCATCTGCTCGACGAGTTCGCCGTCGTCAAGCTCGGCGAGGATGATTTCCTCGTCTTCCGGATTGGCGTCTTGATCAGTCATCAGTAGTCCCTATCCTCAAATTCGGATTTGCGGCGCTGCATGAATTCCAGCAGGGCTTCATCAATCGCCGGGTCAAGAGGCGGCGCCTCGTAGTCCCGCAGCATCTGCTTCCAGATGACGTTGGCGCGCCGGGCGGCGTCCAGGGAACCATCCTGCCGCCATTGTTCATAGCTGTTGTTGTCGGCGACGCCGGAGCGGCAGAAGGCGGACTCGAAGTTGGCCAGGGTATGGGCGGCGCCGAGAAAATGGGCGCCCGGACCGACTTCGCGCAGGGCGTCCAGCGCCTGGGCGTTTTCCGACAGATCGACCCCCCCGAGCAGCCCCGCGAGCATGTTGGCCTGGTCGGCGTCCATGACGAACTTCTCATAGCCCATGGCGAGGCCTCCCTCCAGCCACCCCGCGGTGTGCAGCATGAAGTTGACTCCCGCCAGGGCGGAAGTCTGCAGGGTGTTGGCGGCTTCATAGGCGGCCTGGGCATCGGGAATCTTGGCGGCGCAAAGCCCGCCGCCGCTGCGGAAAGGCACTCCGAGCCTCCGGGCGAGCTGCGCCGCGCCGTAGAGGATCAGGCTCGGCTCCGGCGTGCCGAAGGTGGGCGCGCCGGACTGCATCGAAACCGCGGCGGCAAAACTGCCGAAGACCACGGGGGCGCCGGGCCTGACGAGTTGCACATAGGCCATTCCCGCCAGCGCTTCGGCGAGAATCTGGGTCAGGGTGCCGGCAATCGTTACCGGCGACATGGCGCCGGCAAGCAGAAAGGGGGAAATGATCGTCGCCTGGTGGTTTTCGGCGTAGACCGTCGCCGCGCCAAGCATGGTGGCGTCGAAAGTCAATGGCGAATTGACGTTGATGAGATTGATCAGCACGGTGTTGTTCGCCACAAAATCGTCGCCGAACAAGATTTTGGCCATGGCGACGCTGTCTCCCGCGCGCTCGGGATGGGTGACCGAGCCCATGAAAGGCTTGTCGCTGTACTTGACATGGCTGTAGATCATGTCGAAATGACGCTTGTTCACGGGCACGTCCACGGGCTCGCAGACCGTGCCGCCGGAATGGTGCAGGCCGGGGCTCATGCAGGCGAGTTTGACGAAGTTGCGGAAGTCCTCCAGGGTGGCGTAACGGCGGCCCTTGTCGAGATCATGGACAAAGGGCGGCCCATAGGCGGGAACGAGCACCGTGCGGTCGCCGCCGATGATCGTGCCGCGACCGGGATTGCGGGCGTGCTGGCGGAATTCCTTCGGCGCCGTGGCCTGGACCAGGGAACGGCACAGGCCCCGGGGGAAACGCACCCGCTCGCCGTCCACCCCGGCGCCGGCTTCCTTCCAGAGAGTCAGGGCACGGGGGAATTCCCGGAACTCGACGCCGATTTCCTCAAGCACGGTTTCGGCATTGTGCTCGATCAGTTCCAGCGCTTCGGCATTCAGCAAATCGAAATGCGGAATCCCGCGCTCGATCCAGGCCGCGGACTCCCTTGCCCCGGTGAGCCGCTGTCGCGCCGCGCCGCGCCGCGCCGCGCCGCGCCGGCGACCGCGCCGCGCCGGGGCTTCGCCGCGGTTCCCGCGACCCGGGTCTGACCGGTTTTGTGGGCTGATACTCATGGTTGCAACCGCTTACCCTCGCCTTTCATTCCGCGCGGAGCGAAGCGAAGTCGCGGAATCTCCCGACGAGGCGTCCGCACGTGATTCCGCGACTACGCGCGGGAGGGCGCCAGGGCGCGGAATGACGGGAGAACAAGCGAACTCGTCCAGGTTCCATTTGCCTGCAAGTTTGGGGTAGTATGGGTTTTCCTGCTTCACCGGATGCGACATGAACCCAATCCCAGGCGACATTCCGGCACCTGCCGGATACGCCCGCGGTGTGCAATGGCTCATGAATTGATTTCGACTGTTCGATCCATTTCTTGTCCGTTTTTGGCACACCGATGTCGCATACGCGCCATTGCATGACGCATCCCGGTGCTATGCTCAAAAGATTCCAAAAAACAGAACGAACGATCAACGGAGAGTAACCATGGAGTTTCCCAAGCACGCCAAAAAGACCACGATCTCCGCCGCCGTGGCGGCCGCCCTCGCGGCTCCCCCGGTGCTGGCCCAGGAAGCGCCCGGCGGGCGGGGCCTTGAGGAGGTGCTCGTGACCGCGACCCGGGTCGAGCGCGCCATGCAGGACGTGCCGGTGGCGGTATCGGCCCTGGACACCGGGGAGATCGACGAACTCGGCATCAGCAATTTCGCCGACTACGTGCTGCAATTGCCCAGCGTTTCCGCCGGCGGCAGCGGCCCTGGCCAGAACACCATCTATATCCGCGGCGTCGCCTCCACCACCCCCAACCTGACGGTTGCCGGCGTGGCGGGACTCTCCCCCAATGTCGCCTTTTACCTCGACGAACAGCCACTGGCCCAGCCGGGCCGCAATCTCGACGTCTACGCCGCCGACCTGGCGCGCATCGAAGTGCTCTCCGGGCCCCAGGGCACTCTTTTCGGCGCCAGTTCCCAGGCCGGCAACGTCCGCCTGATCACCAACAAGCCCGACCCCTCGGGCTTCTACGGCAATGCCAAGCTCGGCGCCAACACCATCAGCGACGGCGATTCGGGATCGAACATGGAAGTTGTGGTGAATATTCCCGTGGCGGACAATTTCGCCGTGCGGGGCGTGATCTACAAGGACAACCAGGGCGGCTGGATCGACAATGTGCCCGGCAGAAGGGACGCCAGCCAGAGCGCGCGCTTCCGGCCCGAAGGCGCGTTGCGCGACAATGGCGTGCCGGTGGCCTCCCACCGCGCCGGATTCCAGGCGGGAGTCGATCTGTCCAACATCAATTTCATCGAAGCCAACAACAGCGCCATCGCCCGCAGCGACATCAACGGCGTTTCCTATCTCGGCGGGCGGGTTTCCGCCCTGTGGGACATCAACCCCGACTGGAGCCTGCTGGTGGCCCACACTTCCCAGGAAACCGACGCCGACGGCGTATTCTTCGCCGACCCGGCCGCCGGCGACCTGGCGATCAGCCGCTTTGTGGACGAGGAGATCAAGGACGCCTTCGACAATACCTCCTGGACCCTCTCGGGCCGCCTCGCCGAGCTGGAAGTCGTCTACACCGGCGCCTTCACCGACCGGCAGTCGGACCAGATCGTCGATTATTCCGACTACCTCTTCGTGGGCCAGTACCTGCCCTACTACATCTGCGACTACTACGCCACCTACACTTCCTTCAACACGCCTCCCGGCGTGCCCCGGGAAGGCACCACCTGCAACGAACCGCGGATGTTCGTGGACAGCCTCAACGCGCTGGAAGTCACCACCCATGAAATCCGCTTCACCACCGACCAGACCAACCGCTTCCGCCTGCAGGGCGGCTTCTTCTCCAGCGACCTGGAGCTGATCGAGGTCAACGACTTCACCTATCCCGGCTCCACCAGGGCGATTTCCTGGAACGGGCATCCGGGATTCGCGCCCAACTATCCGCTGACCAATGTGCAGGCGGCGCCGGGCAACCCGGATGGCTCCAGCTTCAATGCCGGCCCCGGTTACTACACCTATCCCGGGCCTTTTCCCGATGGCGTGATATTCCGCAACGATGTCCGGCGCACGGACACCCAGATGGGCGTGTTCGGGGAAGTGGGATTTGACCTCAGCGATGAATTCTCGGTCACCCTGGGCGCGCGCAACTACGAGATCGAAGTGGACCTGGAAGGCAGCGCCAATTCCTCCTTTGGCAACTTCGGCGCCAACCGGGAAGACGGCCAGCGTTTCGGCACCAACATCTCCCAGCAGTTCATGCCGGGCAATGCGGTGGGGGCGCCGGACAAGGCCGTGGCCGACGGCACCATCTTCAAGGCCACCCTGGACTGGCGGCCCATGGATGACCGCATGTTCTACGTCACGATTTCCGAAGGTTTCCGCCCCGGCCTGCTCAATCGCCCCGGCGGACGCACGAGCGCCGACGGCAGCGGTTTCGTGGTGCCCTACGAACTCGAAACCGACGAGGTGGTCAACCTTGAATTGGGCATGAAGGCGGACTTCAACAATTCCCTGCGGATCAACGCGGCGCTGTTCAATATCGATATCGAAAATCTGCAGACCACGATTTTCGACACCAGCATCGTCAACCTGTTCTTCTCGGACAATGCCGCCGACGCCGATGTCACCGGGCTCGAAGCCGACTTCACCTGGTTGCCGGAATGGTCGGACCGGCTCACCTTCGCCGGCGCCATTTCCTTCCTCGATACCGAGATCACCCGCAAGATCACCCCCACCAACGACGTGCGGGTGGGCGACGAGCTAGCCTTTGCGCCAAGTTCCCAGGGCAATCTGCGGGCGCGCTATGAATGGACCCTGCCGGGCAATGGCTGGACCGCCCACGTCATGCCCATGATCAACTGGTCGTCCGAGTCCTACAGCGACATCATCACCATCAACCGCGACCTGATCGACGGCTGGGCGATGCTTGGCGTGACCGCGGGCGTGACCGCCGACAACTGGTCGGTGACCTTCTACGCCAGCAATCTCACCGACGAACGCGCCGAGGTGTCGCGCTCCTTCGTGTTTGACACCCGGCACGTGACCTATGCCCAGCCCAGGACATTCGGAATCCGCACGAGCTTTGACTTTTGACCGAACAGGCGCCAAGGGCCGCAACGGCATTCTCCCCGGAGGATGCCGTTGTCGCTTCCTGGCGTGACAAACCCGCGGCCCGTCCCAGTCTGGCCGAAATCCGGCAGTTGATCGTAGACAGGCGGTACCGGCAGGCGCTGACCCACCTCGAAGAAATCCTTGCCGACCAACCTGAAAACACCGATGCGCTGTACATGAGCGCGGTCTGCCGCCGCTACCGGCGGGAATTTGCCCAGGCCCTGGCCCTGCTCGGGCAACTCAGGGAACTTGCTCCCGAAAATGGCCGGGCGCACCAGGAGGAAGGCCACGCCCGGCGCGACATGGGCCAGCCCGACCGCGCCCTCGGCGCCTACGCCCGGGCCTGCCGCTTCAATCCGGCGCTGCTGGCAAGCTGGCGCGAACAATACCGGATCCTGCGCCAGCACCAGCGCCATGGCGAAGCCGTCCAGGTCGGGGCGCAGCTCGACTATCTGGAGAAACTGCCCCAGCCGCTGGTCATCGTCCTCGACCTCATCAGCCAGGGCAAGCTGCTGCGCGCCGAAGACCTGTGCCGCAAGTTCCTGCGCAAACTGCCCCGCCACGCCGAGGCCATGCGCCTGCTGGCGGATATCGGCATCCGCTTCGGCGTATTGGCCGACGCCGAATTCCTGCTCGAATCCGCCCATGAATTCGAACCCGGCAATACGCGGGTGCATATCGACTACATCCGGGCGCTGCGCAAGCGGCAGAAATTCGCCCTCGCCCTGGAACAGGCGCGCAAGCTGCTCGATACCGCGCCGGAGCATCCCCAGTTCCAGTCGATCTACGCCATCGAATGCATGCAGACCGGCGACTACGATACCGCCCTTGGCCTGTTTGACCGGGTGCTCGAGCGGATACCGGGAGACCCCGTTACCCTGACTTCCAGGGGCCATGCCTACAAGACCCGCGGCGACTACCGGAAGTCGGTGGAATCCTACCGGGCGGCGCTGGCCAGCCAGCCGCGCCACGGCGAAGCCTGGTACTCATTGTCCAATCTCAAGGTGTACAACTTCAGCGACGGGGAACTTGACGCCATGCAGGCCCAGGCGGATAACCGGGACCTGCCGCACGCCGACCGGGTCCACCTGAGTTTCGCCCTCGGCAAGGCCTTTGAGGACCGGGAAGAGTTCGAAGCTTCCTTCCACTGCTACGCCAGGGGCAACCGGCTCAAGAAGGCCCTGAGCACCTATGACGCCGAGCAGATGACCGGGGAATTGCGCGCCCAGCGGCGGGTCTGCACACCGGAGTTGCTGTCCCGGGGCGAGGGCGCCGGGCACACAGCGGGCGATCCGATTTTCGTGGTGGGCCTGCCCCGGTCCGGCTCCACCCTGCTGGAGCAGATTCTTTCCTCCCATTCCCGGGTGGACGGCACCCTGGAATTGCCCAATATCCCTTCGCTATCCCAGCATCTGCGCCGCCGGGGCCGCAATGGCAAGGAGCCGGACTACCCCGATATCCTGGGTGTGCTGACTGACGGGGAACTGGAGAAATTCGGCCGGCAATACATCGACGACACCCGGATTCACCGCCAGGGCGCGCCCTTCTTCGTGGACAAGATGCCGAACAATTTTCGCCATATCGGCCTCATCCACCTGATCCTGCCCCGGGCGAAAATCATCGACGCCAGGCGTCATCCCATGGCCTGCGGATTCAGCGGCTACAAGCAGCTTTTCGCCGAAGGCCAGGAATTCACCTACGACCTCGCCGACCTCGGCCAGTACTACCGGGACTACGTGGAACTCATGGATTTCTGGGATGAAGCGCTGCCGGGCAAGGTGCTGCGGGTGCGGTACGAAGAAGTGGTGGATGACGTGGAAGCCCAGGTGCGGCGGATTCTCGATTACTGCGGCCTGGAATTCGAGGCCGACTGCCTGAGTTTCCACCGCACCGAGCGCTCGGTGCGCACCCCGAGTTCCGAACAGGTGCGGCGGCCCATCTACACCTCGGGCCTGGACTACTGGCGCAACTACGAATCCTGGCTGGCCCCCTTCCGGGACGCGCTGGGGGAAGACCTGCGGCGCCGCTACGGCATTAGCGCATAACGACTCCAACCGAAGAAGCAAGCCTATGAGCAATATCAGCAATGCAAGCGCCGGTTCCGCCGGGGCCGATACGGAAACGGAGGATATCGGCCATGAAATCGGCGAGCAGAATATCCGCATCTTCAGCCTCGACATCCACAACCCGGTTTTTATCGTTTCCGCGGCGATGGTGGTGCTGCTCGTGGCCTACGCGCTGATCTTTCCGCAACACGCGGCGGTGGTTTTCGCCGAGATGGGGGACTGGACCACCCGGACCTTCGACTGGTTCTTCTTCGCCAGCGCGAATTTCTTCATCCTGTTTTGCCTTGGTATTGCGCTGTCGCCGCTGGGGCGTATCCGCCTGGGCGGAGCCGATGCGAAACCGGAGTACGGCTATCCCACATGGCTCGCCATGCTGTTCGCGGCCGGGGTGGGCATTGGCCTGATGTTCTTCGGCGTCCATGAGCCGGTTACGCATACCTTGTCGCCGCCACTGGGAATCGACCCCACCGATGCGGATACCGCCCGGGCCGCGGGCATGTCGGTGGCCATCATGCACTGGGGGCTCCACGCCTGGGCGATCTACGCCGTGGCCGGCCTCTCGCTGGCCTTTTTCTGCTTCAACCGCGGCATGCCGCTGACCCTGCGCTCGGGCTTCTTTCCGCTCATCGGCAAGTCGGTGTGGGGGCCTTTCGGCCACGCCGTGGACATTGTCGCGGTATTGGCCACCCTGTTCGGGCTCGCGGTGTCCCTGGGTTTCGGTTCGGAGCAAATTGCCGGCGGCCTGCAATACCTGTTCGGCATCCCCGCCACCACGGCGACCAAATCGATCCTCATCATGGTCATCATCGGCATCGCCCTGGCTTCGGTGGTTGCCGGGCTGGACAAGGGAGTCAAGCGCCTGAGCTGGATCAACATGGCCCTGGCCGGGTTGCTGTGGCTGTTCGTGCTGCTGGCCGGGCCCACCCAGGCGATACTCGGAACCATCGCCTGGGCGGGGGTCGATTACCTGCGTTTCCTGCCGGCCCTGAGCAACTGGGTCGGGCGGGATGACCTGGCCTTCCTCCACGAATGGCCGGTCTTCTACTGGGCCTGGTGGATCGCCTGGGCGCCTTTCGTGGGCATGTTCATCGCCCGCATCAGCTTTGGCCGCAGCGTGCGCGAATTCATCACCTGGGTGCTCATCATGCCCACGGTCATTGGCACCCTGTGGATGGCGACTTTCGGCGGCGCCGCCCTGGACCAGTACTTTTCCGACGGCTATCTGGGCGTGGCGGAATCGGTTCCCGAACTCGCGCTGTTCAAGATGCTCGAACCCCTGCCCCTGACGGCCCTGGTTTCCGCCGGCAGCGTATTCCTGATCACGATATTTTTCGTCACCTCGGCGGATTCGGGATCGCTGGTGATGGACACCATCACCGCCGGCGGCAAGATGGACGCCCCGGTGCAGCAGCGGGTCTTCTGGTGCCTTCTCGCCGGCATGGCCGCCATGGCCCTCATGCTCGGCGGCGGCATGGCGTCGCTCCAGGCCCTCACCATCGCCGTGGGACTGCCCTTCGCCGTCGTCCTGCTGTGCATGTGCGCCGGCCTCTTCAAGGGCCTCCGGGAAGAGTTGTCGGCCCGGGACTGAACCCGGGCAACCCACTTTCCGTCATTCCGCGCGGAGCGAAGCGTAGTCGCAGAATCTCTTGCAGTGGCCACGCAATGAGATCCTGCGACCGCGCGCGGGATGACCCATGTGAGCGCGCCCATTGCCATAATGGGAATTGCTGCTGTACAACCGGGTGTATCTCGCCCGCGGCGTCCCGGTTGCCCGGGATGCCGCAAGCATGGGGGAACAGGCTCCTAGGTATTCTCTGACTTAATCAGAGCTTCCCTAGTTGGCTTGCTGGAAAGCCTGATTTTCCAGGCACTCAATGGCCGCGACCACCGGGTTCCAGCGGCCGGGGGAGAAGTCGTTCGCCATCTGCCGGGCCTCGTCGGCGGTCACGATCGTCGAATCGTTGGCCGTGCCGCGGAAGGTCTGCAGCACCCGCAGCCAGCGCTCCACATGGGCCGCGCCGTGTTGGGTCTCTTCGCTGTAGTCTTCGATAGTGTCTTCCAGTTCTTGGGAGACACAGGCCACGGGTTCGGGTTCCGGTTCAGGCTCGGGTTCGGTTTCGGCCTGCGCCACCACCCTGGATTCCAGATCGGTCAGGGCTTCCACGATCGGATTCCAGCGGCTGGCGGTATAGGCGTCCGCCATGTCCTGCGCTTCGGCGGCGGTCATGGCGGTGTAGCCCTGGTCGACCGCGTCCTGTTCGCCGAAAGCCGCCAACACGCGCATCCAGCGGGTTACATGGGCTGTTCCATGCCAGGTCTGTTCCGCCCAGGTCCGCACCTTCGCTTTCAACTCGCCGTAGTCCGCCGGTTGCTGTCCATCGCCGTCCCGGGACGAAAGGCCGTCCTGGCCACCGCCGGACTTGAGGCCCTGGCCCGGTTTGTTGTCGATGGTCAGCGCGCCATTGAGGATTTTGAAATAGTCCCAGGTATCGCGCTCGAACTGGTTGGGCATTAACTGATCCGTCTGTATCGGCCCCAACTGGTTCCACACGCGGGAAAGGTCGAAGCCGAGGGTCAGCGTCTCCCTGCCCTCGTCGAGGCCGTCCCCGATGGCGGTGATCCTGTACGCCAGGCTCAATCCCTTGCAGACCGTCAACTTGCTGCCGAGGAAACTGTTTCCGAAGGGGTCGGGCGCGCCGTCCAGGGGTTCGATCTTGAAATCCTTGTTCAATACCGGATAGCTGCCGCGGTCGCCCAGGGACAGCCAACCATCGGCGCACCACATCAAACCGTCGCCCTGGCCGAACAGCAAGGCGCCTTCCCAGACCCCGCCCTCCGTCAACTCGACTTCCGCGATCCTGATCCCATTCGCGGTAGCGGCAAACTGTTCATAGTAGGGAGCTGTGCCCGAAGTGGCCGTCAACGAATTCAGGACCTTGATCCCGCCGGCGGGGAACAGGTCCCCATCAACGGACCGGATGCGGTCCGAGGAGTTGCCGTGATAGGTCAATACGGCATCGAGATCATGCGCCATTTCCCTTTCCGCCACGGTAGGTCTGGCCGTATGATCAAGAATAACATGAAGCTGGCTTCGGTGGCCGTATAATGATTCATTTCTTATCGCGGTACCAGTGAGCGGGCGGGGTTGCCCGTTCACGGTGAGCGTGAAATCCGAAGCCGGAGGTACCGATCCCGTATCGAGTTCCTTGTCAAAAAAGAGGCGCATGCCCCTTCCTGTCCCCTGCCATTCCGCGTACGCCAGGTTGAAGTCATCCTGGACCACCTTGATCTTGAACGGATTCGGAATGCGGGGCGTACTCAAAATCTCATACGCGGAATCCCCGGCGACTTTCGGCTGACGGAAGTTTTCTTCACTCCCACCCTGGCCCCGGTCGTCATACATCACCCGGCGGTCTTTCACCACCTCCGCCCAGATCGTGCCCTCGGCATCCTGATTGCGCACTCCCAGGGTGAATTGCTTGAAGTCGGTGCGACCCATCCAGAACACCACGGAGCGGCGCGAGGAACTAATATAGC
>JAJECW010000065.1 GCA_022821865.1 Pseudomonadales bacterium | reverse complement strand
CTTCGATGTGGTTGGCCAGATCCTCGACCGACATGTCGTCGTCGAGGTCGTCCACCCAATCGTTCAGCCGGTCGGTTCCGGGCGCGCTGCCAAGCATCGCCACCGAAAGCCCGATGAGCTGGGTTCTGGTATTTGCCGTTATTTACACATGGCGCTTTCCGCATGGGAACGCCGTTTTCAACTGGCGGGGTTCGAATATCCACATTCTTCGGCTGTTCGCATTGCGCCGGGAAGAAGCGGCGGCAGGATGACCGGCATCCGGTGGTGAACAGACACGACCGCCCTAGGAGCCTGCGCCGCAGGAATTCGCGAAAGCGAAAATTCACTATCGCCGCGCCCCCGGCCGGTCGATTGAGGCGAATATTGGTGAATATGCAACGAAATCGAGCGGCCGGGGGCGCGGATGAGAGCGGATTTGCAGCCGTGAATTCCTGTGGCGCTGGCTCCTAGACCCCGTTGGGAATCACCCCCGGCGTAATGAAAATCAGCAGCTCGGTGCGCAGGGTGTCGGTAATGCTGCGTTTGAAAAGCCAGTCGATGCCGGGAATGTCGCCGAGAATCGGGGTTTTCGATTCGGTGGTGGCGGCTTCTTCCCGGAAGACTCCGCCGAGGACGATGGTTTCGCCGTCATCCACAAGGGCGCTGGTGATGACCTCGTTGGTATTGATGGATGGCACGCCGGAGGCCGTTGGCGAGACTGCATCCTGGCGGACTTCGAGTTCCATGTTGATCTGCCCGTTGGGCGTGATGCGAGGCGTGACCCGGAGCAGCAGGACCGCATCCTCGAACTGGGTCACCGAACCCCCGGCGGCGCCGCCGGCCTGGGATTGATAGGGAATTCTCACGCCGGAGCGGATTTCCGCGGTGACCTTGTCCTGGGTGGTGACTTTCGGCCTGGCGATGATTTCGCCATAGCCGCTGCTTTCCAGCGCGGCGAGTTCGAGTTCGATGATTTCGCTGCCGCCGCTGTAGCCGATGCTGAAACTGCTTGCCCTGGCCGCCATTCCGAGATCAATGGCGAGTGCGTCCTGTTGCCGCCCCGGGGCAATGCCTTGGCTGATGCCATAGCGGATACCGCCGCCCACATCCAGCGTTCCCCCGGCGGCCCAGCGGACACCGAAATCCCGGGAATAGTCGGTGGACACATTGACGATGCGGGCCTCGATCAGTACCTGCCGCACCGGCACGTCAAGGCTGGCGAGCAATTCCCGCATCGCCGCCAGATTCTCTTCGAGGTCCTGCACGATGATGGTATTGGTGCGCACATCCACCGAGGCCGAACCCCTGGGCGAAAGCAGGCCGCGGCTGCCTTCGGCCACTGCCGCGCCCTCGCCGGCGCCGAGCATGAGTTCGAGCAGCGCCGCTGCGTCTGCGTAATTGACTTGCAGCAACTCGGTAACCAATGGCGCCAACTCCAGCGCCTGACGGCTGGCTTCGAGTTCCTGCTGCCGTTGCAGGGCCATCTCTTCGGCGGTGGTGACGAACATCACATTGCCTTCCATGCGGTAGGCCAGATTGCCCGCCCGCAGCACGAGTTCCAGCGCCTGCTCCCAGGCCACGCTTTCGAGTTGCAGGGTGGTATTGCCGGCGACGGCGTCCCCCGCCACCAGGTTGAAGCCCTGGGCGTCGGCCAGGATCTGCAGGGCGGAGCGGATGGGGATGTCCTGGAAGGAAAGGTCGATGCTTGCTCCCGCCTCGGGCGAACCCGCGGGCTGCGCATCGTCGGCCTGGGCCGTTGCGGGATCGGTTTGTTGCGCTACGGCAGGGCTTGTGAGCAGGAAGCCGCACAGCAGGCCATATGCGAATCGCTTCCGGGCGCCGGACCATCTTGCGAGTTTGATATTCATTGATCTTCCTCCCGGGCCAGCAGGAATTCCCGGGGTTGTCCCGCGCCGTTGTCTCCCTGGCCCGATTCGAGCAACAGCACGCCGATTTCTGAAATTTGCCTGACGCGGCTCCGGTTGCGGCCGAGATCATCGCCGGGTCGCACCCGGTACACCCTGCCCTCTGGATCGCGAATCAGCCCGCTCGGTTGCCGGCCCTGCCTGAGCAGGCCCACGAATTGCAATTCATGGAGTCCGTATTCCGCCAATGGCCAGGAACCGGCCTGGCCCTTCCCGGGTTGGGTATCAGGCGATTTGTGGAAAGGGTTCCGATTGGTGTCCGCACGATAAATGAACGGCGCCGCCTGATGTGGCTCGAAGGGATTTTCCAGGCCCGGAGTGTCGCTGGCGACAACGGCTTCCGCATCGGACAGGGGGCGATAACGGTAACTGCGGGCCTGCAAAACCAGTTCGAGTCCTTCTCCCGCCGCCTTGAGACTGAAGTCGTGACTGCTGACGATACGGTCGAGGGAAGCCAGGCCGCCGAGAAAAGCGCCGATATCGTGGTAAGCGCCGGTCAGGCGGATTTCCATGGGCTGCTCGACATAATGTCGGGCTTCGCGCTCATCCGGCAGTTCGATCGACTTGAATTCGAGACCGCCGGCAAGTCCGAGAGTGGAAATTTCATCCATCAGGGCGGGGATTTCACTTTCGTAGGGCAGTTGCCGCAGCATGCGCATGTAAGGCGCTTCGTTTTGCCGGGCCCACTCGCGGTAGCGGTCGAGTTCCGCGGCGCTTGTGGTCAGGCGCCGCAACTCAGCCCGCAGCCCTGCCGCCTCAAGTTCCAGCCCGCTTTCGCGCTGCTGCGGGCCGCGCAGCACCAGCAAGTAAGCGCTGCCGAACAGCGCCAAGGCGAGCAGCAGAATCAGGCAGGCCTTGACCGAAGCCGGCCAGTCGCCCATTCCCGCCGGCTCACCCAGTTCGCGCCAGTCAAATTCGTTCAATTCGCGGATGATTCCGGCTATCCTCTCCATGATTTCAACTCCCGTCTCCGGCAAGCAGCAACAAGAGGCTGAAAGCGAAATCGCCACTGGCCCCGGCAGCGCTTTCCGCTTCCGCCACTCCCGCGAGTTCCACTTCCGCAAACAGTGGCGAGACAGCCAGTTCGCGCATCAATTCCGCAATGGCGGCCTGGGATTCGGCTTCTCCTTCGATTCGTAATTCGGCGCCGTTGCGGGCGATGCGGCGGTAATGCGCCGCATCCGGCAGGCTTCGGGCGAGTTGGGCGAGCATTTCCGCCGCCAGCGGACGGCTGCGCTGCAGTTGGTTGAGCACTTGCATGTGCCGCAGGGTCTGCTCCTGCTCGCCGCGCAATCGCTCCGCTTCCGCGCCGCGGGCTTCGAGCCGGGCGATTTCGACGCGCAGTCGCTGGTTCCCGGTGATGTTGCCGGCGATATTGGCGTTGATTGTGCGGTACAGCAGCAGCAACACCGCGCCGCCTGCCAGCGCCGTAACCACGAGCAGCGCCAGAAATTGCCGGCGCCGCCGCTCACGCCGTCGTTCGCGCCAGGGCAGCAGGTTAACCATTGGCGGGCCTCCTTCCCCGGACATCTCCCGCGATTGCCAGTCCCGCCGCAAGCAGCAGGGCAGGCGCCCCGCTTGCATTGCGCCCTTCGCCTTCCGCGGGGAACGGATTGGCAAGCGCCGCCGGCAAGGCCAGCAATTGCCCGGCCTGTTCGGCCAGATTTCGCTCCACCGCGCCTTCGCCCCAGAGCCAGAGTCGGGTAATCCGATCCATTTGGCCGGGACGGACAGAGGCGCGGAACGATTGCAATGCCTGTGCGAGTTGTCTGATGGCCGCGCCGGCATGGGCCGCCGGGTCCTGCCGCAGCAGTTCCCCGCCATGGAATGGCCGTTCTTCGCAATGGAGCGAAACGCCGGCGGCCAGCACTTGCAGGCAAATCGCCGCCACACCGATTTCGGCAACAGCCATGAGTTCTTCCCGCTGCGCTTCAGAATGAGCGTTCGGCTCCCGCCCACCCTGCGCTTTCCGGGCGGAGCCGCCGGATGCCCTTTCGTCAGAAACGAGCCGCTTGAGGCCAACCAGAGCCCGCTCCAGGGCGTGATGCTCCACATCCACCGCGGCAGCCCGCAGCCCGCCCAGGGACAGCGCCTGTTCGCGCATTTCGACCTGCTCCCGGCGGCAAAGGGTGAGCAGCACCTGCCCGCCCCCGCTCGCTCCCCGCTCCAGACGACAGAAATCCATGCGGGCTTCCGCCAGCGGCCAGGGCGCCAGACGTTCGGCTTCAAGCGAAATCTGCGCTTCGAGTTCCGCTTCGGGCAGGCCGGCATCCATCTCAAGCCGACGCTGCAAGACCGCCGAAGTCGGCACCGCGGCAGCCGCATCCTTCCCGACCGCGCCAAGAGATTCCACCGCTTCCCTGATCGCGGCGCCCACCGTATCCACATTCCGTATATTCCGATTCACCACCGCCCCGCCGGGCAGCGCCTGAATCGCATAATCCAGCGGCGCTCCGTCACTCCCCGGCCAATGCGCCAGCTTTACCGCACCCGCACCGATATCCACCCCAATCCGCCCCCGGCCCCGCTTCAGGCCCGGCATCTCCGGTCGCCAGCCCCACATTCGAAAAGCCATGTTTTCACCCCAACAACCAAGGTCCCCATAGGTGTAGTGCAAAAGAACGGAACTTGCGTAGTTCATCGGGAAAATTTTTGCTTCGACGAGGAGATTCTGCGGCTTCGCTTCGCTACGCGCAGAATTCCGAAAGTGGGATGCCGTAAGCCTCTGCGGGATTTCAACTCTCCCACACGCAACGCCCCACCCCAAGGTGTATAATCTCCCCAGAAGCGCCGCTCGGTTGTGAAATGACAGCGCGGCACGGGAATTCCAGTGGATGCCAGACTGAAACCGTATGTGACGTGGGGTGGCCTGTTCGCCCTCGCCTGCGTGGCGGGCGTCTGCATGGTTGCCTCCGCCGCCTATCTGTACCTCGCGCCGCTGCTC
Source organism: Pseudomonadales bacterium (assembly GCA_022821865.1). GTDB lineage: Bacteria > Pseudomonadota > Gammaproteobacteria > Pseudomonadales > Pseudohongiellaceae > UBA9145. Next base: position 13,031 of record JAJECW010000065.1, on the reverse strand, counting down.
CCCTCCGCCGAAGATTACCGCCATGTGCAGCTCGAAACCCCGCTGCGCATTTACACCGCCGACCTGCGGCTGATCGACGAAATCGGCAACCGCCGGGACCCGGTGGAATACGAAGACCTTCCCCAGGTGCTGATCGATGCGCTGATCGCCACCGAAGACGTGCGTTTCTATTCCCACCCGGGCGTGGATGTCCAAAGCCTGCTGCGGGGCTTTTACGGTTTCCTCACCGGCAACCGCCTCGGCGGCGGCAGCACCATCACCATGCAACTGGCAAACAATCTTTCCTTCGACAGCGACAATGTCTACATGCGCAAGTTCAAGGAGATCTTTTTCGCGCTGCAGATCCAGCGCGAGTTAAGCAAGGAAGAAATCCTGACCCTGTACCTGAACACCATCTATTTCGGCTCCGGCGCCGACGGCATCGGCGCCGCCGCCTCGGTCTACTACGGCAAGGAAGTCAACGACCTCACCCTGGCCGAATCGGCCATGATGATCTCGCTGCTGCCCTGCCCCTCCTCCTGCAATCCCCTGGCGAACCCGGACCGGGCTCTCGACCGGCGCGAAACCCGCCTCGCCAACATGCGCAATGAGGGCATGATCGGCGAAGCGGAGTTTGCCGCGGCCAATGCCATGCCGGTTACCGCGAACCGGCGCAGCCGCGACATCGAAGTGCCGGCGCCCTTTGTCGCCGAAATGGTGCGCCAGGAACTGTATGACCGCCATGGCGAGGACACCTACACCCAGGGGTTTGAAGTCATCACCAGTATCGACGGCGGCAAGCAGTTGCTTGCCAATGCCGCGCTGATCAATGGGCTGGAGAATTATTACGACCGCCGCCACGGCTACCGCGGCCCCAGCGCCAATTATCCGCCGGACCTGATCGAGCCGGAAGCCCAATGGCTGCTTGAACTGGAAGGCGTGCCCACTTATGGCAACCAGCGCCCGGCCATCGTCACCGGCGTGCAGTCGCGGTCCTTCACCGCGCTGCTGCAATCGGGGGAAGTCATTACCGTGCCCTGGGAAGGCATCCGCTGGGCCTACCGGTTCCGCAACCGCAATGAAGCCTGGCCGCCGCCCCAGGCTGCGGGCGATGTGGTGTCGGTGGGCGATCTGATCCGCCTGCGGGAATCTGGAGGCGAATGGCAACTCGGCCAAATTCCGGATATCCAGGGCGCGCTGGTTTCGGTCTCGCCCAATGACGGCTCCATTCTGGCGCTGGTGGGAGGTTACGATTTTCGCCTCAGCCAGGTGAACCGGGTCACCACGCCCCGTCCTCCCGGGTCCAATTTCAAGCCTTTCCTCTACGCCGCGGCGCTGGCCAATGGCTATTCCCCGGCGAGCACTATCAATGACGCTCCCTTTACCCGGGGCGACTATCGTCCAGGCAATTACGAGAACAATTTCCTCGGCCCCATCACCCTGCGCCACGCCTTGCGGGAATCGCGCAATGTGCCGGCGGTGCGGCTTTATGATCAACTCGGCGCCGCCTCGGTGCTGCCTTATGTGGGCAAGTTCGGCTTTGACGCCGGAAGTTTTCCCGGCAATGATCTGACCGTGGCCCTGGGCAGCCAGGATGTGCAGCCGCTGGAAATCGTCGCCGGCTACGCGGCCATCGCCAACGGCGGCTATCAGGTGGAACCCTGGCTCCTGCGGCAGGTGGCGAACATTGCCGATGGCGTCGTCTATGCCGTCGAGCCCCCTTCGCCTTGCAAAGACTGCCAGGCCGGCAGTGGCGCCGCCATACCGGCGGCAGGGCCCGGGCGCGTCATCGACGAGCGCGTCGCCTTTATCCTCGGCTCGATGCTGCGCTCGGTCATTGAAGACGGCAGCGGCGCCCGGGTGCAGCGGGAAATCGGCCGTTCCGACCTGATGGGCAAGACCGGCACCACCAATGGTCCCCAGGAATTGTGGTTTTCCGGTTTCAACCGCAATCTGGCCACCACGGTCTTTGTCGGATTCGATCAGCCCGAACCACTCGGCGAAAGGGAACAGGGCGCCACGGTTGCGGTGCCTATCTGGATCGACTACATGAAACAGGCCCTGGCCGATGAGCCGGAAGCCGGCCTGCGGCGGCCCGATGGCATCGTTGACCGGCTGGTGGACCGAGACTCCGGCGCCCCGGCCATGCCGGGCGATCCGAACGCGGTATTCGAATACTTCCTTGCGGAAAATGCGCCTGAAAACCATGCCTCAACGGCGCTCGGCAGCGACACCGACGCCGGCGAACAGCCGCCGCTAAGCACCGAAACGATATTCTGAGCGGATTGGCGTGCTGAAGGCCGACCTCGCCCAGGAGCCTGCGCCGTAGGAATCCGCGAAAGCGAAAATTCGCTATCGCCGCGCCCCTGGCCGGTCGATTGAGGCGAATATTGGTGAATATGCAACGAAATCGAGCGGCCAGGGGCGTGGACGGGAGCGGATTTGCAGCCGTGAATTCCTACGGCGCAGGCTCCTAGGGAGTCAGGCCTCAGGCGCGGCGGTCGCCGAAGCGGCGCTTGAAACGGTCCACCCTGCCACCGGAATCAAGAATCTTTTGCTTGCCGGTGTAGAAAGGGTGGCACCTGGAGCAGACCTCTATCAGTATGTCCCTGCATAGCGTGGACTGGGTCTCGATTACATTGCCGCAACTGCAGGTCGCCTTGATCCGCGAATATTGAGGATGAATGTCAGGCTTCATGGAATGATGTCCCGATTAACAGCCGGCAAGCCCGAAATCCGACCCACCGCTCCGAATGGCGGAGCATTCTAGCAAACCCCGCCAAACAAGCAAGCGCCTGCTTCCCCATAGCCAACCTCCTTTCCGTCATTCCGCGCGCAGTCGCGGAATGACGGGAGGGGTAAACCAGAATGGGAATTGCTGTTTCCGCGATTATGCCGCTTCTTGCTGAAACAGGTCACGGCCTTGCCGCCACCAGCACCGTTTTTCGCTGGGCTACCCGCAGGTCCATGTCCTGGCGTAGCCAGCAGGTGCGGCGTTTGATCAGGGAACTGGAATCGGCGAAGTCTTGACAGACAATCTGCATCTGCCCGGGAGCGGTTGCATTGTGTTGGGCGACTTCGGCGCGGTTTGGCGCTCGCTGGCCCGGTCCGTGTTCCGGGTTTGCCGCACAGGCGGCGAACAGGCAAGGCAGGGTGATGGCCGCCCCGAGTCGTATTGCATGCTTCATGATTGAAAACCTCCAAGTTGAGTGATTGGGGATGCGCACCGGTCGCGGGTGGATGCCCCGCAGAGTGCAAGCGGGCCTCCGGGGCATACCCTTGGCCGGTGCGCGGAGAAAGCCTAGGAAGAGTTTTCAGGAATTGCATAATTTGCGGGAGAAATAATTCGAGGCGCTGTCATTGTTGTATGCTTGCGCCCTGCCAATGGACTCAGCCACGGGAGCGGAAACCATCATGATCGATCTCTACACCTGGAACACGCCCAACGGGCGCAAGGTTTCCATCATGCTGGAAGAGTTGGAGTTGCCTTACCGGGTGATTCCCATCAATATCATCAAGGGCGACCAGCACAGCCCCGAGTTCGACACCCTGACACTGAACCACAAGATTCCCGTGATTGTGGATCATGAGCGCGGCATGACGCTGATGGAGTCGGCGGCGATTCTGCAATATCTGGCGGAGCGCGAGGGCAAACTGCTGTGTCCGCCCGGGCCCGACCGCTGGCAGTCCCTGGCCTGGCTCATGTTCCAGGTGGCCCATGTGGGCCCCATGCTTGGCCAGACCCACCACTTTCTCAAGTTCAATCCGGGCAAGGCGCCCTATGCCGAAGAGCGCTACGGCAAGGAGACCGGGCGGCTGTATGGCGTGCTCGAAAGACGCCTGAAGAGCCGTGACTATATCGCCGGGGATTATTCCATTGTCGATATCGCCACCTGGCCGTGGATATCACGGTATGAATGGCAGCGAATCGACTTCAATCAGTTTCCGCGGCTGCGGGAATGGTATCTGCGCATCGCCGCCCGCCCCGCTGTGCAGCGGGGCTACGGCGTTCCGGATGCGGCGGAGATTCCCCTGCCCTGAGACGCAGGGCCCTGCCTGCAATCGCACCATTTTGATGCAGGAGAACCTTTACAGCGCCCGTGTGGATTTGGTAACCCACTGTTTTTCATAAATATTCGAACATTGGCCTGAAGATTGCTTATTGGCTTGTGCGCGGAAGAAATCCGGCCTGGGCCGGATCCCCCCTTGCGCATCGCTTACATCAAACGGAGATCATCATGAAAAGATTCACCTTGTTTACCGCCGGCGCCTTGCTCCTGTGCGGGTCCTTCCTCAACAGCGCCGCCAATGCCCAGGAAGTTTCCTACAACATCGGCTGGGCTTCCGAGTATTACTATCGAGGACTGTTACAGAAGGAATCTTCGGGCAGCGCGGGCATCGACTTCACCAACGGCGGCTTCTACGCCGGCGGCTGGACGGCGGATGTGGGCGATGGGCTTGAGGTCGACGGATATTTTGGCTACGGCATCGAGACCGAGGAAGGCTTCAGCGCCAGCGTCGGCTTCACCGGCTACTACTACACCGGCGATTTCGACGACACCTACGAGGAACTCAATCTCAACTTCGGCTACGGCATGCTGGGAATCGAGTATTCATTTGGAACCTACGGCAATTTCGACGGCCCCGAGCAGGACTACAATTTCCTCGCGGCGACGATCAGCGCCGATAACGGCCTGTACGGCACGATCGGACAGTTTGGCGGCGATTTCGACGGCAACTACATCGAAATCGGCTACGGGCTCACCGTCAGCGAGATCGATTTCGGCGTGGCGGCGATCTTCAGCAGCGACGAATTCGGCGCAGGCAACGGCCAGTTCGACGCCGACGGCAACCCCACCCAAAGCCAGGCCTTTGTCTTCATGATCGGAAAAACCTTCTGAGCGGCAAGGTTTGTGGCTTCGATCCGTCGCTGTCGGGCTGGAGAGCGGTGCTGCGGATGCCGTGAATCCATCCCTGGAGGCTCCGGGCTCGGCATCCTGCCTCGCACGCCCGCAGCACCGCTCTCCAGCCCGACAGCGACTAGCGATTGAGAGAGATTCGGAGTTGGTTTCCCCGTTGATTTCGCACGGCGTGAGTCGCCATCGGGCGGCGGGTCGAAGCCACAATCCCACGAGACGGGCAAATTGCGAGCTTGATTCGGGGCGGGAAAGGGTCTAGCGTGAAACTCCTGGTTTGAGAGTGGAGCGTTGGTTTCCATGAAAAAGATTTTTGGCCTGATCCTGTTGCTGTTTTCCGTGTCGGTGTTCGCGCAGGATGACTTTGTGGCGCCGCGTACGGAATGGGGGCATCCCGACCTGCAAGGCGTGTGGAACTTCTCTTCCAACGTGCCTCTCACGCGGCCCGAGCGCTTTGGCGATCGCAAGTTCATGACGCCTGAGGAAATCGAGGAGCTGCGCGCGCGCCTGGCCGCGGCGGACGCCGCTTCGGACCAGGCCGTGCCGCGGCCCGTGGCGACCGACGATCCCGGCGGTTATAACGATTTCTGGGTCGAAAGCGCCGGCATTACCGACCGGATCCGTACTTCGCACATCGTTTATCCGACCGACGGGCAGATGCCCGCCACGGTCGAGGGCGTGGAAATCGTTTTCGGCGGGCTTGGGGATGACGTGCCGGGCCAGCGGCCCGTGCGATTCGTCGTCGGCGGCATCGGCAAGGACGGGCCGGAGGATCGCGGGCTGTCGGAGCGCTGCATCGTCGGCTTCAATTCCGGCCCGCCGTTCATGCCGAGCCTGTACAACAACAATGTGCAGATCTTCCAGAACAAGGACACCGCCGTCATCCTCACCGAGATGATTCACGACGCCCGCATCGTGCCCATCGGCGAGCGGCCGCCGCTCGATGAGAATATCGGGCTGTGGTCGGGCGACTCGCGCGGCTATTACGAGGGCGATACGCTGGTGGTGGAAACCCGCAATTTCAACGGGCTGACCCAGAGCTTCGGCGGATTCGGCCACTCTGAGGACAAGCTGCTGACAGAAAAATTCACCCGCATCGACGAGTATACGGTCGATTACGAGTGGACCATCGACGACCCGTCGACCTTCACCGACAAGATGACGGTGATCGTGCCCATGACCAAGGTGGCCGGCCAGCTCTACGAATACGCCTGCCACGAAGGCAACTACGGCATGACCAACATCATCCGCGGCGCCAGAGCCCAGGAGGCGCTTGAGGCGGAGGAGTAGTCCACAGTTTCTTATACGAAATAGGCATATTATACAAAGTACTGTATGATTCGTCGTTGAAGAAATTGTCTGGAAATACTGATGGTTCAAGCGCGGAAACTGTCTCGCGAACGGGAGCGGTTCGACAAGGATGGAATCCGCAATCTCCATCTCTCCGATTTCGCGGCCAGATATGTCGCGCAGCGCCCGCGCGAAGCCCGAATAGTCGTGGCGGCCGCGCTTGAGGCGGCGGCCAGGCAATGCGAAGTTCAGGAAAGCGCTGGAGTACCCGAATCGCTCGAACGGTTCGTAAAACAGGATTCTACAGGCGAAGAATTTCTTGGAGTAACCAAAGCCGCCGAACTTCTGAAGATCACACGCGCTACGGTCTATGCCTGGGTAAACAAGAACGTTCTGCTCGGGTGGCGGTCCACCAAGCGCGGACTCACGATTCCAAAAGAACAGATATTGGGCCCGGGAAAAGTCGTGCCGGGCATTGCCAAAATTGCGGCCGTCATCGACAACCCTGAGTTGGCCTGGGCTTTTCTTTCCCAGGAGTGGCCCTTCGCCGACGATACGGCGCGCCCTCTGGACAAGCTCAAGGCGGGCGAGATTGACGAAGTCGTTCATGCCTCATCCGGTTTTGGCATGGACTTTTCGTGGCACACACAGTTGACAGGGAGAAATTAGGGCAGGGATTCCTGCTGTTCTGGCGTCAATAGGCGGTCTCGAACTTCTATCGCTATAACTTCCATGATTTGCGAGAGGGTGGGTCCGCGAGAAAATGCCGCATCTTGCACAAGCGCCTTTTGGTCGTCCGCGAGCTTATCTACAGATACCCATCTGAAGCATAGCTGCTGGATTTCATATGGCGATTTTCCGGCCACCTCTGGTCGTAGTTTACTGGACATTGCATCGGCAATCGTCGGAGCGTTGATTTTCTTGGATATTTCCTCGCCCGAATCGGACAGGCGCAAAGGGCTGGCATCTTTTGTCAGGGGATTTGGAAGGCGGTCAAAAATCTCGTCAATCCGGCCTCGGATATAGTCCATGAATTCGTTGAACGATTTCCTGTCCGAATTGACATTCGCATACCAAATGATCAGACGCACCGCCAGACCTAAAGCGGCGAGAATAAACACGGCCTCGACCATGCTTATGTTCACGGAAAATTCCATTAATATACCTTAGGCTTGTGCTTCCTTTCTCTAACTCGCCACCACATGTAGTGGCTCGCCCATGCCCTTCGACCGCATGGCAGAGAAGTTTAGCAAGCACGCGGTTTTCGGGCAATCCAATTTGGATTCGCTAGCCACCAGCCTTGCCATCCCAGATTAGGGCCTGTTCCCACCCTGTCCATCCCCGGCCTCTTACGACCTGGCCGGGGAGGGCGCCGGTGTGTTCGCCGTCGCGCAGGACCGGGACGCCGTTGACCAGGACGTGGACCATGCCGGTGGCGTATTGGTGCGGATCGTCGTAGGTGGCGTGATCCTGCACTTCGGCCGGGTCGAAGATGGCGATGTCGGCGTGGAAGCCTTCGCGCAGTTCGCCGCGGTCGCGGATGCCGAGATTCGTGGCCGGCAGTTTCGTCAACTTGCGGACCGCGTCTTCGAGAGTGATGACCTGCTCGTCGCGCACGTATTTGCCGAGCACCCGGGCGAAATTGCCGTAGGCTCGCGGGTGAGTCATGCGATCGAGGAATTCGCCTTCCGGCGCCATTGAGGCCGCGTCGGAAGAGAAGCTGACCCAGGGCAGGGCGATGCCCTTCGCCACGTTCTCTTCCGACATCAGAAAGTAGACGACCTGCACCCGGCTGCCGTCTTCGACGACGAGGTCGATGGCGGTTTCCGCCGGACTCGTTTCCCGCTCCGCGGCGACCTCGCCCAGGGTCATGCCCGTGTAGCGGCGCAACTCCGGATTTTCGAAGCCGACCAGCAAGGTGCCTTCGGGGCCCGCGGCCAGCATCAGGTTTTCCCAATCGTTCGTGGGAGTGGTCATTTCCTCCAGCACCCGGGCGCGGATTTCCGGATCCTGCAGGCGCTCCGCCCAGGCGGCATAGCCGCCCTCCTGCACCCAGGGCGGCATGCCGGCGTCGAGGCCGGTGGAGCCGGCGGTATAGGTATAGATATCGGCGGTAATGCGCAGCCCCTCGGCGCGAGCCGCTTCGATCATGGCGACAACATCGTCGAACTTGTCCCAGTTCTCCCGCCCGGCCATCTTCAGGTGGTAAACCTCGGCGGGGATATCGGCCTCCCTCGCGATGTGGATCAGTTCGTCGAGTGATTCGAGCAGGCGATTGCCTTCACTGCGCAGGTGCGAGATGTACATGCCCCCGTACTCGCCCGCGACCCTGGCCAGCTCCACCAGTTCGTCCGTTTCCGCATAGAACGCCGGCGCATAGATCAGCGAGGACCCAAGCCCGAGAGCGCCTTCTTCCATCGCCTGGCGCACCAGATCACGCATCCGCCGCAGTTCGTCATCGCTCGGCGCCCGATCTTCATAACCCAGCTCATGCACGCGCACCGTGGTAGCCCCGACAAAGGAAGCGACATTAGGCGAAACCCCTTTCTCGACCATATATTCAAGATACTCGCCAAGCGTGGTCCACTCCCCCGCCCAGGCCGCGTCCATCTCCGCCTGCATCGCTTCGCTCAAAGGCCCTTCCGACCGCCCTTCTCCGAACACTTCCAGCGTAACCCCCTGCCGAATATCGCCCTGGCTGCGCCCGTCGATGAGCAGAGACTCCGTAGCCCAACTGAGCATGTTGATAAACCCCGGCGCCACCGCCAGCCCACTGGCATCGATCACGAGCTCGGCATTACCACCCAGATCCCCGATCGCCGCGATCCGGTCCCCACTGATCCCGATATCGGCAACATACGGCGCCCCGCCGTTACCGTCATAAACAAGCCCGTCGGTAACAAGCACGTCATAACCCGGACTACAGGCGAACAGGCCCGCAAGCAGCAAGCCGGCCAGGGCAGGCCGAACTGAAAAACGAAGCAAGAGGACCATGGCTGATTCCCGAATTGTCGTCAGACCGCAAATGATAACCCCTGAAAACAGGTGTGGCGCAAGTCCGGGCGTTATGGCCTGGCTCGCAAAAATTGTACCGCGAGATCGGGAAAGTCGGTGAACAGGCCGTCGACGCCCGCGGTGAAGTAATGCTTTTCCAGCAGGTCGGCGAAGCTGTCGGCGTAGGCCGGTAGTTGGCCCGGGTCGGCGCGGAAGGTGTAGGGATGCACCGCAAGCCCGGCGGCGTGGGCGCGCTCGACGAGTTGGCTGATGCGCAGCGCATCCGGCGTGGATGCGGGGTCGATGATCAATGGATGGGCGGGGCCGATGCCATGGGCGTGCTCGGCCAGAATGTTCATGCCCCCTGCCTCGAACATCCACGGGTAGGCGTCCGGGTCGCCGAGAAGCTGAATCAGGCGGATGTCGATTCCCGCTTCCGGCAGGATTTCGCTGCTGATGATTTCCAGCTCGGCGAAACTGAAGGTCTGGAGAAAGACCTTGTGCTCCCGCGCGGTGTAGCCATAGCGCCTGAGCATTGCCACCACGGCGCTGCTGATGTCCTTGCCTTCGGCGCGGTGGAACTCGGGCTGCTTGATTTCGGGATAGATTCCCACGTCGCGCCCGGTGGAATGGTTCAGCCCCTGTATCAGTTCTATTTCTTCGGCAAAGGTGGGCACGGTGAAGCTGGATTGTCCCAGCGGAAAGCGATTGGCGTAGCCGGACCCGCGCTCGCCATCCACGAGGCGGAAACCCTCGGTGGCCTGCAATTGCCGGATTTCCGCAAGGTCGAAATCGATGGCGTAGAAGTGGCCGTCGGCCCGGGCGCGGTCGGGGAAACGCTGCGCCACGTCGGTGGTGCGGTCCAGGGTGATGTCGTGGAGCACGATGAGTCGATCATCCCGGGTCATTACCAGGTCCTGCTCGATGTAATGCGCCCCCATGGCGTAGGCCATGGCCTTGGCCGCCAGGGTGTGTTCCGGCAGATAGCCGCTGGCGCCGCGGTGGGCGATGACGATTCTCCCGGTCTGGGCGGAAACGGTTGCGGAAGCGAGCACGAACAGCAGGCCGGCAAGGGACGGAAGTCGCAGGCGGAACGCGCGCATGGGGCAATCTCTCGTCAGGAGCACTGCGCCAGTGTAGCCCAGTTTGCCTGCAGAATTGTGACTGCCGCTCAGGAACCGAAGCGGTAGCGCAGCTTGACTGCGAGGGTGTCCACCACCGGCGTGCTCCAGGAATGTTCGAGCATGTCCTGGAAACTCAGGAAACTGCGCCGGGGCAGATTGCCGCCCCGGGTGTAGACCACGAACAGGTCGGACAGGGGGGCGATTTCCCAGCGGTAGCGGGCCTGGAAAGTCATGCGGCTGATGACGAAATCATCCGGCGTGTCGTTGGGTTTCGCCACCTCATGGAGATACTCCCGGGAGTGGGGGTTCACCTGCCAGAAGCGGTCTTCAAAAGCCTTGAGCCCGGTCCATTGGAGGGTCAGGCGGAATTGCTGCTTGGCGGTGATGAAGTAGTTCGTTTCCACCCGGGGCGACCACTGATGCGCCTCGAAGCTGGTATAGCGCCCGCCGCCGCGGTGTACGAGCAGGGCCTCCCGGTCCTGGTAATTGAGTTTGAGATCGAAGGAGAAACGATCAATGGGACGCCAGGAGAATCCGGCGTCCATGGCATTGTTTGCCGGGCCGAGTTCATCCTGGCCCAGGTTCAAGCCCACACTCCAGGACAGCGGCTTGGCCACATCGGTCTGGTACATCACATTCAGGCCGTGGCGGTGCGGCACCACAAAATCGCCGGTGCCCCGCCCGAGGCGGTCGTCGATGCGCTCGGGAAACCAGCGCAGGCTGAAGTTGACGCTGTTATTGCTGTCGATGAAGGTATAGCTGCGGTTGAAGAAGGCGCCGAGGCGCACCGGTCGGCCCTGGGTGTTCCACTGGTTGGTGAGGAATACGCTGGTGGTGCGGTTCCGCAGGCCGGGAATATCCGATTCGATGCGGAAGTAGGAATAGTCGAGATTGGCCGAGTCGTTGCGCTGGCTGAAGCCGAGGTCGTTGATTTCAAGCTCGTCGTCGAGAAAGGTGGCGCGCAGGGAGTGGTTCACGCCGCGCCGGGGGCGGAAGCTGACATCGTTGAATATTCCCGCGCCGGTAACGCCGTGGGCGTCGCTGTACATGAGCTGGCCATCGACCACCCAGCGATTGTCCGCCGAAAAGTAACCCCAGTCGATGGCATTGACCGTGGCGTCCACCTCGGGATGGGCGATATGGGTTCCCATCCAGCCCAGCGAGCGGCGGCCGCCGCCGCTGGTGTCCTCGTACAGCAGGCGGCCGATGCCGAAATCCCGGCCCGTGGCGTGAATGCCAATGGGCGTGCCGTCTTCGAGCGTCCCTTCGATGGTGGTTTCGTCTTCGGTGGCGAACAGCGAGCCGTATTGCCAGTTGCCCACCGAGCCGGTGAACTTGACCGCGCCGAGCAGGTCTGTGGGGTCGCTCAGGTCCGTGGGGACCACGTCGACGCCGTCGGGAACATCGCCGAAATGCGGTGCGCCGCCAATTCGCCGCGTATTGAGCAGGGTCAATGGCCCCGAGGGGCCGCGCATGATGGCGCCGGTGCGCCCGGTGGCGTTGAAGATGTCCTGCCCTTCGAGGAAGAAGGCGCGTTTTTCGGGAAAAAAGGTCTCGAATGCGGTGAGGTTGACGATGACATCATCGGATTCCACATTGCCGAAGTCGGGATTGATCGTCGCCGACAACAGCGAATTGGTGGTGGGGCGCCAGAAGATTTCGGTGCCGGTCTTGTATCCGGTCTCGCCCTTGATGGCGTCGTAAATACCCGATGCGAAGGGGTAGAAGGTCAGTTGCCGGCGCGGTTCGATGTCGCGCAACTCGTACTTCTCGAATGCCGACAGGTACTCGTTCACGGTTCGCGGCAGCGCCGGATTGGACCAGGCCTCGCCGCCGAGATGCCCCACCTGGCGTTCGAGATAAATGCCGATCCGGCGGGTATCGCCGGCCTGGGGCAGGGCCACCATGGACCAGGGAATGAAGTATTCGATGCTCCAGCCGTCGTCCAGGGCCTGGGTGGCGCCGTTCCAGGAGCCGTCCCACTGCATGTTCATCTGCCGTTCGGGCAGCAGGGTGGCGTCGGTCATGGAGTCGCCGAGATTCATGCGCAGGAAATAGCCGTACAGCCCTTCGCCGGAAGTGTCGAGACCCACCACAAAGCCATCCCGATCGAGTTGGGTGTCCCGGGAGGTCATGCGCGCCACGAGGCTTCCCGGCGGCTGGAAATTCACCGCCGAAACATAGATGCCGCGCTCGGTATAGAACATGCGGACATGGGTTTCATAGGGCGCCTCGGCAAGAGTGTCGGGATTGATCACCCGCATGCCGTCCACCACGGGCAATCGGTCCCAGACCGGCTCATCGACGAAGCCGTCGAGCGTAATATTGGCGTCGGCTTCCCCGACCCGGGTCAGTTGCGGCATCTGGGCCGCTATGGCCCAGGGCAGGAAGAGCAGCAATGCCGCCAGGGGGAAACGGCCAAGGCGGGATGCGCGAAGGGAAAGGCAAGGCATGGTCGGCGAACTATACAGCAGGCGAAAAACCGGCGGCCATCCGGCCGCTGTCAACGTCACAATCAATTTCAGATTATCGGCGGCCCCGTTGGGGAATATACCGGCGATGGGCTATTGCCATGATTCATCATGATTGCTCGCCGCTTTGCCCCATTTTCTTCATGGGAACTCCCGATTGTGGTGTTTCAATTTCTCTTGCCAGCAAGATCAGGGAGCAAATTTTCATGTGGACCAGACGGCTCGACCCTTCGATTTTCATTCAGGAACAAAACTGG
>JAJECW010000012.1 GCA_022821865.1 Pseudomonadales bacterium | reverse complement strand
GGGGTCGGTGGCTTCGTCATCACCTGTCCGGGTTTTCGATTTTGGGCCAGGAGCCTGCGCCGTGGGAATTCACGGCTGCAAATCCGCTCTCATCCACGCCCCCGGCCGCTCGCTTATGTGGATCAACCACACGGCGCTCGCGGCGTCTTGCCGGACGAAAAAAGAGATCCGGCAGAGCGACAGCGCATAGTGTGAACAGGCCCTAGATTACAGGAAGGCTCTAATGCTGAATAGGGGGGCTGTTGAGGATCCCCGGCAGGCAAGTATTGCGTCAATTCGCGGAGGATGGGTCCCAGGATTGTACGTCGCCCTGGGCGCCTTCGAGCGGCAGGGGCCTGAGCACTTCGCTGTAGAGGAACAGGTCGGTGAGCACGGCGCGCAGGTGGATCGAGGCGTTGAGGTTGTCGACCATTTCCGAGCCGATCTTGTCCTGGGAGAGGATGAAACGCATGGCGGCGCCGGCCTTGGCGCAATCTTCGGCGATGACCCGCTCGAATTCCTTGTCGGAGTCGCCCAGGGCGTCCTGCAGGTTTTGCACGGCCTGGCTCATGCCTTCGATGGTGGGGCGGGCATGTGGGCCCGGGCCGGTTTCCGCCTGGGCCGGGCGGCCCTGGGCGGCATAGGCCAGCAGGAATTCGTAGCCAGCTTCTATGGTTTCGATATCGTCTTCGAGTTTGCTCACTTTGAGGACCTTGTTGATGGGTAGATATGTCGTACCGGTCGGAGGGAGATTCTGCGACTACGCTTCGCTACGCGCAGAATGACAATATTACCCCGTCATCCTGCGCGCAGTCGCAGGATCTCCCTGGTTATGAGTACTGCGCGCAGTGGCGCCCGCGGCTCCGGTTGTGCCCCTGTCAGTCGGCTTCTTTCGGGGACCAGCGGGTGGTGTCGTGGTTTGCCGCCATCTCTTCTTCGGAGATCCAGCCGCTGAGCATGGACCGGGTATAGAAGATCTTTTCCGGTCGCAGGGCGAAATACATATGGCTTGCCGCCAGGGCCACCAGGGCCAGAGTCGAAAGACCATGCAGCAGGAACACCAGGCCGAGCTGATCCTCGGGCATGCTGTTGGTGCGATCCCAGAACGGTGTGTCGATCTGCATGAACATCAGCACGCCGGTGATGATCACCGTCAGCGCCACAATGGTCACCGCCCAGTGCATGCCTTTCTGCTCAAAGGAGTACTTGCCGGGCTTTTTGGCGGAGTCGAAGGGCTCGCCAAAATCCCGCGGCCCCAGGATCATCGACTTGAAGTCCTGCCAGAACAGCGAGCGGATGATGTGAAAGATCACCACGAAGGTGAGGATCAGCCCGGAAATCCAGTGGATTTCGAGCCAGGCGATGCGCAGGCCGATTATGGGCGCGACACCGGTGAAGATCAGCAGCAAAATGCTGACCGCCATGATCCAGTGGAACCAGCGGTCGATGGCTTCGTGCCGCAGGACGCGGCGGCCGTCGGCGCTCGGTTTGTCCATCTTGCGGTTGACCAGCACCGCCATGACGATGGCGTGGGCGGCAAGCAGGACGAGTACGCCCACTGCGACAACCCAGAGCAAATCCCAGGAAACGCCAAGGATGACTTCTTCACCCCAGACGTCCCGCCGATAGCGAACTATTCCTTCATCCACAACAACAGACCTCTTCTTTTTTCAGAAAAAAGGGGGCGCGCGGCTGCCCGAGCGTCAAGCTCGGACAGCGCGCTTCACCAGATTCGCCATCAAGGGCACTTTGAAATGGTTGTAGTTCAGTGGCTCGGCGCCCTGCACCGCAAGCTGTCCGGCCTCGGAACCCAGCTCTTCGGAGCGGGCCTGGCCGCGCAGCAGGTTCTCCACCGCCGTGAGCCGGCGGGGAACGCATTCCACCGCGCCGCAAGCCATGCGCGCGTCCTGGATCACGCCGCCTTCGACCCGCATCGCCGAGGCGATGTTGACCAGGGCGAAGTCCCAGACGTTGCGGTCGGCGACTTTCTCGAAATAGTACTCGGCATTGGCCCAGGTGTTGGGAATGCGCACCGCGGTGAGGATTTCGCCTTCGTTGAGTACCGTCATGTTGAGAATGTCCCGCGCGGGGCCGACGAAGAAGTCTTCGGCGGCAATCAGGCGTTGTCCTCCGGTGCTGCTGACCACCATGGCGGCGTCCAGGGCGACCAGCGCCGGCGCGGTGTCCGACGGGCTGACCGCAACGCAGCGGCTGGAGCCGAAAATCGCATGTTCGCGGTTCAGGCCCTGCGGTGAATCGGCGTAGCAGATATTGCCGCCGGCGCGATAACAGCTCAGGCCGCGCCGGTAATACCAGCAGCGGGTATCCTGAATCAGGTTGCCGCCAAGCGTGCCGACATTGCGGATCTGCGGGCTCGCCACCTTGCCGGCCGCGGTGGCCAGCAGGGCAAAGCGCGACTGGACCAGCGGGTGGTTGGCGATTTCGGTCAGGGTCGTCACGGCCCCGATTTCAATGCCATCGCCGGTTTCGCTCACCCCTTTCCAGGCGTCGATCCTGGTCAGTTCGATCATCGCGGCAGGAGACTTGTTGCGGTCTTTCAACCAGCCGTAGGTGTCCTGTCCGCCGCCGAGCAGCCAGCCGTCGGAACCCAGCGTGTCCGCCAGTTCCAGCGCGTTCGCTTCATCAGCGGGCTGATAAAGCTCGATGTCGGGCATTACGTCATGAGATGTGGCTACCATGTCAAACTCCTCGGTAATTGTTCTGGGCGAGGGCTACCGCATCTTCCCGCGTGCCTGAGATGTGGTTGATTATCATGTCCGTCGTGATCGGGGCCGCGCCGAAGATGTGTCCGTCGAGCGCGTCCGAAATCGCGGCGGTCAGGGCGGCCGACACCGAACCCTGGGAAGGTTCGCCGATGCCGCGGGCGCCGACCGGATTCTCCGGGTCGGGAAGGTCCACCCAGCCGGTATCGATACGCAGGGGTGTGTCGAGATAGGTGGGAACCTTGCTTTGCCAGTATCCGGTGCTGGCGGGCAATCCGTTTTGCGGATCGTACAGATGCTGTTCCAGCGCCGACAGGCCGATTCCCCAGACCGCTCCGCCGACGAGCTGGTTCTTCAGCCCTTGCGGATGCACCACGGTGCCGCATTCGCCGATGCTGACCATGTCGAGGATTTCGAACTTGCCGGTTTCGAGATCGAGTTCGATCTCGGTGCAGGTCACGGTGAAGCCCGGCGGGTTGTTCGAATGGGCGGGGTCGTGATAGATGCCCATGAAGGCCGAGCCGGCCAGGCGCGAGGCGGCGATTTGCGTCCACTCGTGCAGGTCTTCGGGCAATTCCGCTTCGCCGGTGTACCTGCCGCCGAGTTCCATCGCCCGCTGGGCGACTTCGGCGTAGGTCATGCCGACGCCGCTGTCGGCGATCTGATGCACCCGCTCTTCGGAGATGTCGTAATCCGCCGGTTCTCCGCCGAGGTCGGCCGCGGCGATCTCCTTCATCTTCGCCACCATGTCCATGGCCGCGCCGTAACAGGTGCGGGTATTGGTGAAGATGGAGTTGCTGCCGTCCTGGGGCGAGGTGATGGGAAGGTGGTTATCGGTGCGGCCGGTGACGATGTCACAGTTTTCCCAGGGCATTTTCAACGCTTCGGCCGCGGCCCGGGAAGTGGCGGCATAGGAATAAGTGCCGAGATTGCCGACGCCGCTGTGAATCTTGAGCCGTCCGTCGGCGCCCATCATGACGATGCCGTCCTGTCCGCTGCGGCCGGCGTTGTGATAGCCCTGGCCGATGCCGAGGCCGATCACCTTGCTGCCGTTTCGCTGGCGGCGGCGCGACTGGCGTCCTTCCCAATCGAAGTCGTCGGCGGCCTGCGTCAGCGCTTCCGGCATGTAGGCGCTGGTCAGCGGCGTTCCCTGGGGTCCGCCGACATCGCCGGTCTGCGCCGAGTTGATCACGCGGATATCGAGCCGGCTCATGCCGAGCGCGTCCGCCGCCGCGTCCATGATCGGAGCGATGATCGGAGCGATCTGGTTCTGGCCCGGGCCGCGCTGGGCGCCGCGGTGCGCGGTATTGGTGCCAACCGAAGCGCCGCGGAAGCGCACGGCTTCGGTCTGGTACAGAATGCTGATGCAATCCGCCGCCGAGAAGGCGTCGGCGCCGCCGCCCTTGCCGCCGTTGTCGGAAACGACAAAGAGGTCGCAGGCGGACATGATGCCGTCGGGGCGGAATCCCACCTTGATCCAGCCCTGGAAGCCCTGGCGGGCGCCGCCGATGGTGAATTCTTCCTCGCGGGTAACTCGCATCATCACCGGACGGTTCAGCATCTGGGACATCTTGGCGGGAATCGCCATGCTGGGAATGCTGTTGGCCCGGGCGCGCTGGCCGAAGCCGCCGCCGGTGGCCGCGTTGATGAAAACCAGGTCTTCCTTCGCCACGCCGATAATGCCGGCCATGTCGTTCGCCAGCGCCGTCAGGCTCTGGGAAGTGCCGTGCAGGTAGAGTTTGCCGTCTTCCCAATAGGCCATGGCGCTGCGCGGCTCCATGGAATGGTGGGGATAACCGGCGGTGGTGAAGCTGCCTTCGTAGACATAACCGCCTTCGGCGGCGGCGAAACCGGCTTCCAGGTCGCCAATGACGAAGGTTGGAATCGGGCCGGTGGTGGGCGCGTCCTCGGCCGGGGCGTTGCCGGCGCGGAAGCTCGCCACCTGGTCCGCAGTCCACTTCGCTTCGGTGAACCCCTGCTGGCCGAAGGTATTGCCGCCGAGATAGGCGTTCGGGCCGCCTTCCCGCAGGCTGTCGAGCGGGTCGAGCACGAAGGGGAGCCGCTCGAAGGTCACGTTGAGCGCGGCTATGGCGGATTCAGCGGTCTTTTCGTCCACCGCGGCAAGCGCCAGGATAGGCTCGCCAACGAGCGTCGGATTGTCCGTGAGAATTTTCAGGCCGGTGGACTGTGGTTCGCCGTCGGGATATACGTCCCCGGCCCTGAGAATGCCGAACACGCCATCCATCGCCAGCGCTTCGGAGTCATCAACGTCAAGCACGCGCGCATGGGGGATGGGGCTGGTGAGAAGCCGGGCGTAGACCATGCCCTCGCGGGTGTAGTCCTCGGCGTACTTGATCCGTCCGGTGACCTTGCCGGCCACGTCCGGTGGAACAAAATCCTGTCCGATATGCATATAGGCCATGGTGGTCACCCTATTTCCGCGGCGCGCATGACGCCGTCAAGGTATGAGTCATAGGAGCCGCAGCGGCAGATATTGCCGGCCAGACCCTCTCTGGCCTGCTCCCGGGTGGGATTCGGATTGGCGCGCAGCAGTCCCACCGCCGCCATCACTTGGCCGGGGGTGCAGTATCCGCATTGCGGGGAAAGAGCTTCCACAAAGCCCTGCTGCACCGGGTGCAGGGTGCCGTCGGGTGCTTCCAGCCCTTCCACGGTTTCGATGCGTCCGTCCTTGAAGGAATGTGTCAGGACGGAGCAGGCATAGGTGGGAACATCGTCCACCAGCACGGTACAGGCGCCGCATTCGCCGCGGTTGCAGCCAAGCTTGGTGCCGGTAAGGCCCAGCTTGTAGCGCAGGGTGGAAGCCAGGGTCTCCTGGGGCGCAACATCGACGGTGCGGTCCTGCCCGTTGACGTTGAGCCGCATCATGCGTTCCACGGCCCCGGCGGGACGCGACTGGCCATTCGCCGCGTACCACAGCGAAGTCGTGCCGGCCACGGCGCCCGAGGCGATTACGCCCTTGATGAAGCGTCGTCGGGTGAGTTGAGGGTTCACAGGTTGGTCACCTCCGTTATGGTGGGAGTGATTCAGTCCAGACGAAGAGTAAAGCACAGTTCCATAATTGGCAACACTAGGAGCCTGCGCCGTAGGAATTCACGGCTGCAAGTCCGCTCCCGTCCACGCCCCTGGCCGCTCGATTTCGTTGCATATTCACCAATATTCGCCTCAATCGATCGGCCAGGGGCGCGGCGATAGCGAATTTTCGCTTTCGCGAATTCCTACGGCGC
>JAJECW010000092.1 GCA_022821865.1 Pseudomonadales bacterium | reverse complement strand
GCGCCGTAGGAATTCGCGAAAGCGAAAATTCGCTATCGCCGCGCCCCTGGCCGATCGATTGAGGCGAATATTGGTGAATATGCAACGAAATCGAGCGGCCAGGGGCGTGGACGGGAGCGGACTTGCAGCCGTGAATTCCTATGGCGCAGGCTCCTGGCGCAGCATTCAGGGCTTCGCCAAACTTTCTTCGGATAACAGGCAGATTCTGCGACTTCGCTTTGTTCCGCGCAGAATGACGGAATCTGTCTCGCGCCTGTCGTCCTGCGCGTAGCCGCGGTATCTCCCCGAGTTTGGCGGTGCATACGGCCCACGGCGGGAGACACCCGAAACTCATGGCATCAGCGACGGCCCGAAGGCCCGAAACCCGCAAACTTCCAGTCTATTCCGGCGGCGATTCCACCGGCGGCACGTCGTAGGGGACAATCTGAACCAGAATTCCCATTGCCGGATGGTCGAGATAGTGGAACTCGCCACTGCGCAATTCGCGTTGCTGGCGCATGGTATAAATCCGGCTGATCGTCGGCGGGGTCGAATCGTCGTCGGCATCCCTGAATTCTTCCGGCGGCGGCGGAAGTGGCAGTTGACTGCCCGGCGCGCCGCCGAATTCCGCCAGCCAGAGGTCGGCGCCAAAAATTACCCGATCACGGCTCGCGTTGAATTCCAGCGCTACCGAGCCTTGCAATTCCGCCAGCCAACCGTAGCGGTTGCCGCCGGCAACGAAAATCGGCGTCGCGGATCCCGGATCTCCTACCGGTTGGCGCCATACGGCGTCGTAAAGCACCCGATATTGATCCGCCCGCCCGATCGCCTGATTCGTCTGGCGGAAATCGCTGAACGAATCCGGCAACTCCAGAAACGAATCCCGTTGCAGGTCAGGCAAGCGGAAGCCGCTTGCCTCGCGGGCGGGGAAAGGGCCGGTGTCGCGCAATCGCGCGAGTTCGGGGTCAGGCGCTTCCGCTTCGGACTCAAACGCCTCCGCTTCGCCAGCGGTTGCGAACCAGTCCAGAAAAAGCAGGTCGGTCAACTTTCCCAGACGAATCATTTCCGCGGGAAAAGCCAGATCCAGGTTTTCCGGTGGCCAGGTTTCCCGCTCGCGGTCGGCACCGGATTCATTGCTGAAAATCGTCAACTCGATCTGGAACCAGCGTTGGAAGCCCTGGGCGTCGACGAAGCCCGCATGGCTCCAGATGAGCATTCCGGCCAGCAGGGTCAGGATGCGGGCGTGTCTCATGGCGTCAGGCTGTTTGCGCAACGACCGGGCCCCTTGCGGCAATGCGGTCGAGCAGGGCGTCGATATAGCCGGGTTTGTCGCTGCTGCCCAGGAACTCCGCCTTGAGTTGCAACTGGTTGGCGCCTCCCAGGCCGAAATTCGTCGGCTCGGTTTCGATCAGCCGTACCAGGGCGGCGGCATCCACCGGGGCACTCTCCGCAAATTCGATTCGTCCGCCGGACACAGTAGCATCAATCTTGCGAATGCCGAAATCCCGGCAGCGCAGCTTGAGTTGCTGCAGTTGGAACAGGGATTTCAGGGGTTGGGGCAACAGGCCGAAGCGGTCGACCATCTCCACCTGCAATTCTTCGAGTTCCTCCCCGCCGCCACAGGAGGCGATGCGCTTGTACATGATGAGCCGGGTATGCACATCGGGCAGGTAGTTTTCGGGAATCAGCGCGGGAATGCGCAGGTTGATCTCCACCGCGTCTTCCCGTTCCGGGCTGCTGCTCGGCATTCTGCCCTCGCGGATGGCGCGCACCGCATCCATCAGCATTTCCATGTAGAGCGTGAAGCCGATTTTCTGCATGTGGCCGCTTTGCTCTTCGCCGAGCAGTTCGCCGGCGCCGCGGATTTCCAGGTCGTGGGAGGCCAGGGTGAAGCCGGCGCCGAGTTCGGTGGCGGTCTCGATGGCTTCGATGCGCTTGCGGGCGTCGGCCCTGAGGGCGCGGCGGTCGGGAATGAGCAGATAGGCGTAGGCCTGGTGGTGGGAGCGTCCCACGCGGCCCCGCAACTGGTGCAACTGGGCGAGCCCGAATTTGTCGG
The DNA here is from genome assembly GCA_022821865.1 of Pseudomonadales bacterium. GTDB lineage: Bacteria > Pseudomonadota > Gammaproteobacteria > Pseudomonadales > Pseudohongiellaceae > UBA9145. The sequence continues at coordinate 46,193 of JAJECW010000092.1, read as the reverse complement.
CCCGGTGGATAATGATGGTATTGGCGCTGGGGATGTCGATACCGGTTTCGATAATGGTGGAGCAGACGAGCACGTTGTAGCGCTTGTGATAGAAGTCCGCCATGACTTTCTCAAGCTGGCGCTCGGGCATCTGGCCATGGGCCATGGCAAGCCTCGCCTGGGGCACGATTTCGGCGAGCCGCTCAAGGGCGCGCGCCATGCTGCGCACCTCGTTATGCAGGTAGAAAACCTGGCCGCCGCGCAGCAGTTCGCGGCTGATGGCCTCCTTGACGATGGCGTATTCGTGTTCCCGGACAAAAGTGCGGATCGACAGCCGCTTGGCCGGCGGCGTGACGATCAGCGACAGGTCGCGCATGTCGGCAAGGGCCATGTTGAGCGTGCGCGGAATCGGCGTTGCGGTGAGGGCAAGAATGTCCACGTTGGCGCGCAGGGATTTCAGCTTTTCTTTCTGCCGCACGCCAAAACGGTGTTCCTCGTCGATGATCAGCAAGCCGAGCCTGCTGTAGTCGATCTTCGCGGTGAGCAGGCTGTGGGTACCGATGAGGATGTCGATGCCGCCGGATTTCACCCGCTGGAGAATCGCCGCCTGTTCCGCCGCGGTCTTGAAGCGGGACAGAACTTCCACGGTATGGGGCCAGTCGCTGAAGCGGTCGCGGAAATTTTCAAAATGCTGCTGGGCCAGCAGGGTGGTGGGGACCAGCACCGCGGCCTGCCGGCCATTGCTCACGGCGAAAAAGGCGGCCCGCATGGCCACTTCGGTCTTGCCGAAACCCACATCTCCGCAGACCAGGCGGTCCATGGGGCGGGATGAGGACAGGTCCGCCTTGACGGCGTCGATGGCGGTTTGCTGGTCGGCGGTTTCCTCGAAGGGAAAGCTGGCGGCGAAACGTTCATACTCCGGAGAATCGCAGCGATAGGCGAAGCCCTTGCCGGCTTCCCGGCGGGCGTGGATCTCCAGCAGTTCGGCGGCGGCGTCGCGGATTTTCTCCGCCGCCTTTTTCTTGGCGCGTTGCCAGTGCTCGGTGCCGAGCACATTCAGCGGCGCCGCATCCTCGCCCAATTCCCCCATGCCGCCGTAACGGCTGACGAGTTGCAGGTCGGCCACCGGCACATAGAGCTTCGCGCCCCTGGCGTACTCAATGGTGAGGAATTCCGCGTGCTGGCCGTCGCCGAGAATGGTGGCGAGACCGCGGTATCTGCCCACGCCGTGCTCCACATGGACTACCGCGTCGTCGAGATGCAGTTCCGACAGGTTTTTCAGCATCAGTTCCGGATGCTGTTCCGAAGGCCGCCTTCGCCGCCGCTGGGCGACCCGGTCGCCGAACAGCATTTCCTCGGTGATCAGGACGAGCCCTTCCTCCGCAAGCCAGAGGCCGCGGTCGATGGGTGCCACGGCAATGCCGATCGTCGTATCGGCCTGGATGAATTCCTCCCAGTGGTCGAACTGGCGGGGCTGAACCCCGATCTGGCCGAGAAGCTGCTGCAGGTTCTCCCGGCGGCCGGGGCTTTCCGCGCAGAACAGCACCCGGGAACCGCAGGTTTCCAGAAACTCCGCCAGGGCGCCCATGGGCCGCGGCAGCCTGGGATTCATGGCCACAACCGGCAGTGACCGCAACTGGAACACTTCCCGGGCGGAATCCGTCATGCGGATGCGCGGATAGCGCTTCAGCCCGGCAAGAGCCTCGTTCACCGGCAGGAAGATTTCGTCGGGCTCGAGAATCGGTCGCAGGACATCGTGGGCCCGGTCCCGGTAACGGCTGGCGATTTCGCCGCGGAATGCCTCGCCGGCCCGGTGAATATCGCCGATCTGCACGGCGAGGGTGGATTCCGGCAAATAGTCGAACAGGGTAACAAGCGAATTGAAAAACAGCGGCAGGTAGTACTCGAGACCCGGCGAGGCAAGACCATCGCTGACATCGCGGTATACCGGACAGCGCATGGGGTCCACGTCAAAACGTTCCCGGAAGCGCCCCCGGAAGCCGCTGACGGCGGTTTCGTCCATGGGAAATTCCCGCCCCGGCAGCAGGCGGACTTCTTCGAGCCGCTCCCGGGTGCGCTGGGTTTCCGGGTCGAAACTGCGCAAGGACTCGATTTCCTCATCGAACAGGTCAATACGCACCGGCACATGGCTGCCCATGGGAAACAGGTCCACCACCGCGCCGCGCACGGCGAACTCGGCATGGTCAAGCACGGTATCCACCGCGTGATAGCCGGCGGTAACGAGTTGCTCACGCAATTCGCCAATGGGCAGTTTCTGGCCGACGCGCAGATCCAGGCTGTTCACCGCCACATGGGCCCTGGGCGGCAGTCTCAGCAGCAGCCCCGTCACGGGCACCGCAATGACCCCCCGCCCGAGCGAGGGCAGGCGGTGCAGGGTGCTCAGGCGCTGGGAGATGATGTCCTGATGCGGGGAGAAGTTCTCATAGGGCAGGGTTTCCCAATCGGGCAGGCTGAGTACCGGCAGTTCCTCATGGCGGGAAAGAAAATAGCGCAGTTCGCGCAGCAGCCGGTCCGTGGCTTCGGTGTCTTCGCAGACTACCAGCAGCGGCCCCCCGGCGCCCAGGGCCGCCTGGGCCAGCGCCAGACTGTTGGCCGAGTCCTGCCGCAGCGGCCAATGGCTCGCCTGTCCCGCGCCGTCCGGCAGCGGAGGGTTGAATACTTCAGGCATGGTGGCGCATTCTATTTCATTTTGTGTGTCGACTCAGGTTGCTATTCAAGAGTCTAGTGAGCCTGCTGGCTTCCAGAAACAAAAGGCGCGACTCCTATTGCCATTGAATATTACACATGATATAAAGCGAAATACTATCCAGCAAATATTTTTTATGAACCCAGGGCAGATCAGGGAATTTCGGCAATCCAGAAGTCTGACTCAGCAGCAGTTGGCTGAAATACTTGGAGTCACCTTCGTTACGCTGAATCGATGGGAAAACGGCCAGGTCAAGCCATCCCCCATGGGGCTTGATCGTCTTCGGCAACTGACAGATGAAACTTCTCGTACAAATGTCCGCCTACCCGGTTCGCACGACCTCGACTTTCTTGGAGACGCCAGCGAATTGCGGCTGCTTGTCGAAGCTGAACGCCTGTCCTACGGACATCTGTTCAATCCGGCGTTCGCCACCGAGATCAGCCGGATCGATCCCCTGCCGCACCAGAGAATCGCGGTCTACGAGAAGATGCTTCCGCAATCCCGCTTGCGGTACCTGTTGGCGGATGACGCAGGCGCTGGAAAGACCATCATGACCGGCCTCTATGTACGTGAAAGCCTGACCCGCCGAACCATGCGGAGAATACTGATCATCGTGCCGGCTGGCCTTGTCGGGAATTGGCGTCGGGAGCTGGCCAATCTGTTTCAACTCAGATTCAAGGTAGTCACCGGCGCCGATGCAAAAAACGGCAATCCCTTCCACGGTCCCGACAGCGATCTTGTTGTCGTGAGCCTTGACAGCTTGCGGGGCGATCGACTGTTCGGCTGTCTCCGCGAACCTGGAGTTGCCGCTTACGATCTTGCGGTTTTCGATGAAGCGCACAAACTTTCGGCAAGACGTGACCCAGACGGAACTTTTCGCCCAACGGCTCGGTATCGACTGGCAGAGGCGGTCGCGGGCGTCCCTGATTTGCCTGAAAAATGGAAGTTGCCTTGGGCGGCACAGCATTTGTTATTGCTTACTGCAACGCCGCATATGGGTAAGTCCTATCCCTATTATTGTCTGTGGCGATTGCTTGAGCCGGAAATTCTGAGTACTGAAATCGCGTTCAACAAGTTTTCTCTGGAATCGCGCGGCAACCACTTTATCCGGCGGATCAAGGAAGAAATGGTGGATCTGCGGGGAGCCCCGCTGTTTCCACAAAGAATGTGCGATACGGTCAAATACGAGTTGGCCCAGGGGAGCGTTAGCGAGCAAGCCCTGTATGACCGCACTACCGATTACATCAAGCATTACTACAACCAAGCCGGAGTGCTGAATCGGCAAGCGGCTCGCTTTGCCATGACAATATTTCAGCGACGGCTTGCAAGCAGCACTTGGGCGCTGCTCTGCTCTTTACGCAGGCGGCTTGAAAAGCTTGACAAGTTCATTGAGGAAGTCAGGTCGGGAGGTCTTCAGGAACACGAATTTCGCAGATGGCAGAACCGGCTAGAAGAGCGAGCAAGGAATAGTCAACTGGTAGATGTGCTCGCATACAGAACTGCCGAAGAAGAAACTGCATTGGACGGTGAGGAAGAGTCGGAGAAACACGAATCGGAGGCGCTGGGCGCTTTTGTCGCCACGAATTTGGCTGAACTGCTCGAAGAACGGGGGCAAGTGCAAACTTTGGTTGTTCTCGCGGAGGCGGTACACGCGAGTGGCAACGAGTCCAAATTTGATCGTATGAGTGAATTGCTCCGCTCTCCAAACTATCGGGACGAGAAGGTCATAATCTACACGGAGCACAAGGATACGCTCGATTTTCTGGTTCGACGGCTGGAGGGAATGGGCTATGCCGGGCAGGTTGCCTGTATACACGGCGGCTTGGATTTCCGGCAGCGCGACGCCGAAGTGGAAAGATTCCGGGCTCGCCATGACGCAGGGGATGAAGGCGCTCGATTTTTTGTTGGAACAGATGCGGCGGCTGAAGGCATTAACCTTCAGTTCTGCTGGATTCTCATTAACTACGATGTTCCCTGGAATCCCGCGCGACTTGAGCAACGCATGGGGCGAATTCATCGTTACGGGCAAAAACGGGACAAGGTAAGTATTCTCAATCTGGTTGCGGACAATACTCGCGAAGGGCGTGTTGTCTCCACCCTGCTTGAAAAGCTGGAAGAAATTCGCAGGCAATTGGGTTCGGACAAAGTTTTCGATGTGATAGGACGCATTTTCGAGAACATGGATCTACAGGACTACATGCGCCGGGCGGTGGAATCCGACGACGAGGCCGAAAGCGAGGCTATCCGTCGGCTTGGCGAGCTTGCACCCAAGCAGGTCCTGGATATCGGGCAGAGAGAGGAAACAATCTATGGTCGAGGTGGCGAAGTAAAGAATTTGCTGCCGCAATTGCGACAATCGCTCGAAATCGAGGAATTACGTCAACTCCTGCCTGGCTATGTACGTCTTTTCCTGGAAAATGCCGCGCCGGTTCTCGGAATGGATGTACTCGGGAATGCAGGGGGAGAATTCACCTTGCGACCGAGGAGCAAGGAAGCGCTCGATAGTCTGATCCCATTGCTGGAAGATTATCCCGCGCCGGCCCGCTTCACCGTATACCGGCTCGTGGACCGCTCCGACGTAATCTTTGTCCATCCCGGAGAGCCAGTTTTCGACCATATCTTGAGTCAAGCCACCAAGCATTGCCAGGTGGCCGGTCAGCGGGGGGCGATATTCACTGATATTTCCGCCACTCGGCCATATCTCTTGCATGTGGCGCGAGTGAGTGTGGTAAGGAGTGCCGAACCCGGCCTTTCCGGTTTTCATACCAGGGAAACTCTTGAACAACGCCTGGTGGGTCTCAAGCAATTTCAGGACGAAAGACAAACTGAGGTTTCGGTCGAGCAGTTCCTGTTACTTAGGCCTGCTCAAAAGGCTAGTCCCGGCAGTATGGCGTTCATCGCGGATGCCGAAACTTGGCGCGACAAGGCAGTGCAATCCATCGAGGAAAATGTGCTTCACAGACTTGTGAACTTGCAACAGACTTCGGCAAAAAACAGGCAGGAAGAAAATGCGATTCATCTGCGAAGGTCATTTGACTTTCAGGAATCCGAGCTTGCCACTGCGCGAAAACGCCTTACCGGCAAAGTGCGTGAAGGCGACCGGAGGGCGGAGGCCGACCTCGAAAGGTTGAAGGCGAAGCAGCGAAGCCTGAAAGATCGGCGAAGACTGGCGATCAAGCGGGCACGTAAAGAAGTTGACCTCATTCGGCCAGGGGAAGTGGAAATCATCGCCACAGCGCTCGTGCAACCCTCTCAAAATGAGGCGGACAAGAGAGCCCACGACCTGAATGCAGAGCGAATCGCAATGGAAATGGCCATTGCCCATGAAGTTGCCCACAAAGCCGAAGTTAAAGATGTCTCTACCCCTGACAAGTCGCGTATTGCCGGTCTCGGTGAGCATCCAGGCTTCGATTTACTTTCCAAAAGGCCGGAAGGCGATCGAAGCATTGAAGTAAAGGGCCGGGCAGGTTCGAGTGAAATCGAGATTTCGGAGAACGAATGGCGCAAGGCTTGTAATCTGCAATCCAAGTACTGGTTGTACTGTGTCTTCGACTGCGGAACCCCATCGCCCAGACTTCTCAAAGTCTGCGACCCATTCTCCAAGTTGATGGCCAGGGCGCGTGGTGGTGTCGATATTGCCTACAGTGAAATTCGTCGAGCCGCCGAGACTGAGTAATGAAAATTGGTGGGAGATAGTTGGAAAAGATTGTTATGGAGCTTGGTTCGAACTGACTTTGGTCGGTTTATTCAAAAGTGCAGGAGGGATAGAGACAAATGGACAAGGGCATTACACATTTTACGAGTCAGGCGGCTGCGGCTTCGATAATAGACGGATGGTTGAGAGGGCAGCCGTCTGTCAAAGAGGATCGTCTGGGGGGTTCAAGCGAAGTCAGGTTGCGCTTGTACAGTCGCTCGGGGATGAATGATCCCGCGGAGCAGGCAGTTGCTGAATACGGGTCTGACGTCACGGCCAGCAAACGGGTGCCCAAGTCCGGCGAAAAGCAGAGAAACACGGTGCCGGACGACACCTTTTTGATGTGCGGTACCGTACCCCAAACCGGCGACAAGGGAGAGGCGGTCAATCGGTTGGATATGTGGCGTGCTTACGGAGATGACGGGAAGGGAGTCGCGATTACGACTTGGTGGGACACCGCGTCGCTCCAACGGATTGATGGGCTGGAGATCATTCAAGTGAAATATACTGCGAATATAGACGACATAAGGCGTAAAGCTGAATCCTTGTTGCAAAGTCAGGCAGATCAAGACAAAAGTCGAGCGGAGCGGGAAAAAATTCGCAAACACAGAATGCGGCTGGAGGTAGAGCATAAGCACACTGACTACAAGTCAGAGTGTGAAGTTCGGCTGGCCTGCTTCCTCGGGGACGAAAGCGGCGCAGTTCTTGAGGCGAGAGGTAAGGAGATCCGTCTGGACGCGACCAATGGCAGGTTGAGGACGTTTATCGAAAGGCCAATACAAGTGGGGACTTCGCTGAAGAAAGTGGACATCACGCTTGGCCCGCGGCTAACAGAAAGTGAAACCAGGCATTGGCAGAGAATGGCCCAATGGGCGCTGGCCCGGATGAGCCTCAGCGGTGGAACGGTACAGCGTTCCGAGTTGCAATACATCGGATAGGAGGAAAAAAGTGAATACAAGCGAAGGCATACAAATCGTACTCAATGGCACCGAGGTCGCGGTCAAGCGGGACATGACCTACGAAGAGTTAATTTGCGAAGCATTTCCCGATGTGACGCATAGCGAAACGATCGAGTGGGAAGTCGATTATCGAGATTCCGAAACGGGTGCTGATAAGGTACTCACGGAAGGTGAGAGACTGACCTGCACAGCGGGCATGGTCATTGATGTCAGCTACACCGACAAATCATGACGGAGGTCTTGATCGGGTAATCCAGGCAGGTCTGGATTACGAGATCGAGGGTGATGTTCTTATGGTCGGCCCGGTTCCGTATCGGCAGCGCGACGGCAGCGTGGCGCATGGCTATCTCATTTGCCATCTCGAACGAGAGGGCGAAAGGATCGCCACCCCGAATGACCATACTGCACATTGGGTGGCAGACGAAAAGCCATACACGGCAGACGGCAGGTCCCTCGACAATGAACTGGTTCATGATGTTTCCTCGCGAGACTGGCCAAATGGCCATGTGAGCATCTGTGGCATGTCCAGAAAGCCGCCGGGGATCGGATACCCGGACTACGGCCAAAAAATGCTTGCCTACGCCAGATCCATTGCCCGTCACACCGGCAAGAACTGGGAGCGGGACATAACGGGAACAGGGGCAGTGATCGAAGGGAATAATATGGTCGATCAGGAGACCGGGTTGACCCGAAGTGCGATCGGCGATCTGGATCAACTGTTCAAGCAGGAAAGACTTGCTGTCATCGGTGCTGGCGGTACAGGGGGATACATCGTTGATTTGATCGCGAAATGCAACGTGGCAAGTATCGTCATTTATGATGACGATGTGGTGAGTCAGCATACCCAGCTTCGATGGCCAGGAGTGGTTAGCCGGCGAGTTGTCGAAGAGGGGCAAAACAAGGCCGAGTATTTGGCAAGAATCTACGCCAGTCGCACTAATCGGAATATTACCGGCAAGGCGCGTCGTGTCCGAAAATCGGATTTGACTTATCTGAGGGACAGGACAATGGTTTTTGTAGCGATTGATCGTGGCCCGGATAGGCGCGAAATTCTGACGGGATTAGCGGAATTGGGTGTCAACTTTATTGACTGTGGCATTGATATGCATCGTTATCCCGATGGATTGACCGCATCGGCGCGAGTGACGCGAACTGCCAGAGATGACGATTACCAGACGCGGCATAGTCTGGCTGAGCAGACTCCAGGTAGGGATACTGGTGAGGACATTTACGAAGTTGCAATACAGAGCGGAGATATTAATGCGCTGAACGCCACGTTGGCAGTCATCGCCTGGAAGCAGTCAATAGGCTTCTACCGGGACAATCCCCGCCATCGACGCATGAAACTGCATGTGGCGTCTGGCCGTTGGGTAGGTCATGATAGCGGGATAGAGGATCGCGATCATGAAAATTGAACTTGAACTCGTTGAAAGCATCCCGGCCGAACTCGAAACAGGCAAGCTCTATGTATGCTTGAAGTATCGAACCAGCGCGCATCTTTGCGGTTGTGGCTGTGGGACACGGGTATCTCTGAAGCTGGGGCCGAAACACTGGTGCGTAATTCTTAACGGGGAATCTGTGTCGATGCATCCATCCGTCGGCAACTGGCAAATACCTTGCCGCTCGCACTACTGGATACGCGAAGGTCAGATCATTGAAGCGGGCTGGTGGTCCAATGCGAAAATCCTACGCGAGAGGAAGCGCACCAAAGGCAAACTCACTGAACTACCTCTCTGGCTGGATAAGCGGCCCCGAATTGATTGACCGGGTTTCTTGGGAAATCCACATCGGCACAAGCATGGAATTCGGTGGGCGCATCTGGGATGCCGTGCAATCTTGTCCTAACAAAGAGCTAACATGGAAAAGAAACGACTGATCGAGGTCGCATTTCCCTTGCGGCAGGCTTCGATTGACTCGGTGCACGAAAAAAACGTTCGGCACGGGCATATCTCAACCTTGCATATCTGGCCGGCTCGTCGCCCCCTGGCGGCTTGCAGGGCCGCATTGGTCGCCACTTTGCTGCCTGACCCAGGTGACAAGCGTGAACGAGAAGAAATGCTGCTCCGCCTTGGTGGCAAGCTGAAGAAAACCCTCAAACGAAAGCGCACTGCCGGCGGCCGCATGGAAGAAGTGGAGGATTGGGAAACCGAAGGCGGCATATTGCATTGGGGCCGGGAATCAGACCCAGACGTCGATTGGTTTCGCAAAAAGATTCGCGAAGCCTACGGTGATCGGGCGCCAAAGGTTCTCGACCCATTCGCGGGCGGAGGCGCAATTCCGCTAGAGGCCATGCGACTGGGCTGTGATGTCACAGCCGCGGATATCAATCCAGTCGCCTGGTTCATTCTGAAGTGCACGCTGGAGTATCCGCAGCGGCTTGCGGGGCAGAAGCGACGGTTACCGAATTTCGCTTTGAATGATTCCGAGTTTATGGCTGCCTGGTTCAAATCTCTGGGATACAGACCCGCACAGGTAAAAAGCCGTCTGCGCGATTTGCAATCAGCCTTGACACACAGGAGGGCAGCGGATGCGGGTCCGGAAAGTGGCGAAGCGTTTCCTCTGTTGCCCAGCGACAATATTGAACCGGAATTGCTCGAAGCCGATCTCGCCTGGCATGTTCGTGCCTGGGGCCGCTGGGTGCTTAAGGAGGCGCGCAAGGAAGTAGCCCGCTTCTATCCGACCTACGCTGAATATTGTTCAATAAAGCCATATCTCGTGGAAGAACTCGATTCCACCGAAAAACTGAAACTGGTTCCCGTAAGCGATGCAGGCGAGCCACAGACCGAGGTATTGAATGCGGGGCTAGATGCTAGTTATCTGCAAAGTCCAGCCAACCCTCGTTGGGTTGACAAACCTACGGTTGCTTATCTTTGGGCGCGCACGGTTTCGTGCAAGGCGTGCAGGGCAGAACTGCCACTACTGAAAACGCGCTGGTTGGCCAAAAAGGACAACAAGCGCGTCCTGCTTGCCATGCAGCCGAAAGGCGACAATTCCGGCGTTACTTTCAAAATTGAAACAGGTGTTCCCGCTAAAGGTGGAAATGCGGCACAAAGGCGCGAGCATGACAAGCGCCTTGGAGCGGGCACGATGAGCAGGGCGGGGGCAACCTGCGTCTGTTGCGGAACCACCATGACCATGGGCGATTTGAGATTGGAAGGAAGGGCCGGAAGGCTCGGCATGAAGATGACTTCCGTGGTTGTAGCCGCTCCGAAGGGCAAGGAATATCGGTTGCCGACCGAATTGGAAATTGAAATGGCTGGTGCGGCACAAAATGAACTTGAAATTACATTTGGCGGAGTGACCTTCGGGTTGCCAACTGAAACAACACCAGTGGGCGGAACCGGTGCATCAAGAGCGTTCTCCGTAGATGGGTACGGCTTTGACCAATGGCAAAAGTTGTTCACTCCGCGCCAATTATTGACTTTGGGAGAGTTTGTCAGATCAATTCAAAAACTTGCGGTCGAGCTTGGAAAGTGCGGCTATCCTTGCGAATGGTTGGAGGCCATCATGGCCTGCAATTCCACATTGTTTGGCAAGGTCGCGGACTACGGCTCTTCGCTATGCACTTGGCACAATGGTCGAGAACTCATTGGACATACATTTGCCAGATTCGCGCTGCCGATGGTATGGGACACAGCGGAACTTGCGCTGCCGAACAAGGTGGGTGGCGCTTGGCTCGCACAGCTTGAGTGGGTGGCGCTCTATCTCGAACATGGTCTTGATGCGAGCAACGCCTCGACCGTAGACGTAAAACAACGCTCGGCGATACAGAAGCCAGAAGAGAAGTTGGACGTAATCGTCACCGATCCGCCATATTACGACGCTATACCTTATTCTGATCTGATGGATTTTTTTTATGTCTGGCTGCGCAGAAATCTGCAAGGCCTGTCTAAAGAATTTGATGCCGTATTTGCCGAAAAACTATCTCCAAAATGGTCGCATGATGCCGGCGATGGCGAACTGATCGACGATGCTTCGCGTTTTAATGGTGACAAATCCGCTTCCAAACAAAATTATGAAGCTGGCATGGCGCGCGCCTTCTCGGCTTGCCATGCATCGTTAAAAGCCGATGGCCGATTGGTCGTGGTTTTCGCGCACAAGCATCCGGATGCCTGGGAGACTTTGGTAAGCGCGATAATCAAGGCTGGCTTTGTAGTAGATGGCAGTTGGCCCATTCAAACCGAAATGGGCACCAGGATGCGCGCGTTTTCATCAGCGGCATTGGCGTCATCGGTCTGGCTCGTTTGCCGTAAACGAGATCCAATTTCAAAAGCGGGATGGGACACCCAGGTTCTCAAGGAAATGGAATCGAACATCACAGGCCGTCTTCGCGATTTCTGGGATGCGGGGATTCGGGGGCCTGACTTCGTTTGGGCGGCCACAGGCCCTGCATTGGAAGCCTATAGTCGCTATCCCGCTGTCAAGAAGGCCTCGGAAGCAGGGTCACTGATGGGTGTTGAGGAGTTCCTCCGCCATGTGCGCCGTATCGTAGTTGACTTCGTGGTCGGCCGTGTATTGATTCGTAATGGAGAAAACGCTCAGCCGGATCAGTATCCATTGGACGATGTAACCACGTATTACTTGCTGCATCGCAATGATTTTCGGCATGCCGAAGCTCCGTCCGGCCCCTGTATTTTGTATATGATCTCTTGCGGTCTCTCGGAACGAGATCTGTTAGACGCAAACGGTTTGCTGATGAAAAGTGGCAAAGCCGCCACTGGTGGTGAGGGTGAGGAAAATGCGGACAGTGACTCGAATTCAGGAACGTCATCCAGCGGAGGCGAATATAAGCTTAGACCTTGGTTCAGGCGTAAACAGCAAGGACTAGGAGAAGATGACCTGGCAGGCCGCCCGGCGCCATTGGTTGACCAATTGCATCGGCTGATGCATCTCTGGAAGGCAGGCGATGTCGTCAAGGTAAACGAATATCTCGATCGCAGGAGCCTGCGCCGCAATCCGGTGTTCAGTCAACTTGTACAGGCCCTGATCGAGAAAAGCCGGGAAGAGGGGCAGAGCGAGGAATGCTCCATCCTAGAACGTATTGCCAATCATGTACGATCCTTGGGCAGAGATGTTCATGGTGCCTTCGACTTCAGGTAACAAATTCCTAACCGGAGAAAATCAAAATGGCGAAATCCACCGCCAAACCCTGGCATGAAACAGTTCGCCTTCGGGGCGACATTAGAGATGCGGAACTGTCATTAAAAACCTTTGCCGCCGACCTCCATGACGTCATGCTCAACAGAAATGAAGGTATCTATCATCATCCGAATCAATTTTTTGCACTGACATATCCCACCGTACGGTTGCGCGACCTTTCACGTGACGTAACTCGCCGGCTCGCTGGCAAATCGGAGAAAGCCGTTCGCCAACTCCATGTGACCTTCGGAGGCGGCAAGACTCATGCCCTGATAGCGCTGGTTCACTTGGTGGCTGACCCGAATAATTTACCGGATATACCGGCCGTACAGGAGTTTCGAACCCATTGCGACCTTGATGGCCCCTTCCCCCAGGCAAGAGTGGCAGCCATAGTTTTTGACCGCCTTGACGCAGAACAGGGCATGGTGGCGAAAGCGCCGGACGGTACCCAGCAGGCACTGAAAATGCCCTGGAGTCTGCTCGCCTGGCAGTTGGCGGGCGAAGCCGGAATGCGATTACTGAAGGATGATGGGACCGAAAGACAATCTCCGCCCGCGACCAATGTAATGGAGGAACTTCTGGAACTGGCGCGGAAAGACATCTCTTCGGTCTTGATCCTGTTCGATGAGGTTTTATGGTTTGTCCGCACCATGGCCGACCAGGATGAAGGCTGGATAAGACGCATGGCTGACTTTCTGCATAGTCTTACCCAAGCGGTAGCAAAAGTGCCGCAATGCTGTCTCGTTGCATCTTTGCTCGCTTCGGACAACAGTAAGCTGGATGAATTGGGCAAGCGAATCAGCAAGGAACTTTATGACGAGTTCAAACGAGTCGCTGACGAAGGCATACAGCCCGTAGAAAGTCAGGACGTGCCTGAAATTCTGCGGCGACGGCTATTCGAACTGGAAAGCTATTCGGATAAGAGTCACTGGAAACAGCAAGTGATGAGGGCTCTGAACAGCATCGGCGGCGTGGACGACTATACAGCCAAGAACAGGTCTGATGAGGAAGACCGTTATCTCGAATCTTTTCCGTTTCACCCGGACCTGGTCAAGTTGTTTTACGAAAAGTGGACGCAACTCGAAGGTTTTCAGCAAACCCGCGGGATTCTTAAGACTCTCGCAACAGCTTTGCGGGATGCAGAGAAATGGGACGATCAACCGTTAGTCAGTAGTCAGGTATTTTTATCGAGCCCGGGACACGATGGCCTGTCCCCGGCTGCAAGAGAATTGGCAGGCACGGCCCAAGTGGAACAATACGAAGGTCAAAAACAATATTGGCCTGCTATCCTGGAATCTGAACTTAGTCATGCAGCGAGAGCCCAGGAGGGGCTTTCCAGCCTTGTCGGTCGAGAAATTGAGCAAGCGGTTATCACAACTTTTTTGCATTCCCAGCCGATCGGTCATAAAGCTTCAGCCCGCGAGATCAGCTTGCTGGTTGCCGGTTCCTCACCCGACCGCATAGAACTGAACAAGGGGCTGGGACGGTGGGCAGATACTTCCTGGTATCTCGACGATATTGAAACTGCTGACCGAGAGAATGGCTTACCGAAGTTCTGGCGCCTAGGCTCCAGACCTAATCTGAAACAGATGCATCATGACGCCCGTAGCCAGATTGCAGGTGTAGCTGTGGAAGAAGTGCTGGAGCAAGAGCTTCGCAACATCAAGAAGCTCACCGAAGGCGCAAGGGCTAGCGGGGCCAAACCGCATGTCTTGCCAGCTCATCCGGTAGATATCGAAGATGACGGTGAATTTCATTATGTGGTTCTGGGGCCGAAAGCCGTATCGGAAAGCGGAAAGCCTAGCGCGGAAGCGCGACGATTTATCGAGGATACGACCAGTTCGGAAAAACCGCGGGCAAGAAACAGGAACGGCGTTGTGTTACTGGTTCCGTCACGTGAAGGGCTTGATGCCGCACGAGACAAGACGCGCGATTTTCTCGGATGGGAGAAAGTCCGCGACATGCTCAAGATGAGAGACGATATTGATGTGACCACGACGGCGCGGCTTGAAACCAACCTCAACGCTGCCAAAAGTGAAATGGTATCGCAAATTACTTTGGCCTGGTGTATAGCGGTAACCGTGAACGAGACCAATAATATTGCGGCATATCGCTTCAGCGTGGACAACGAACCCATGTTTGCCAAGCTGGTTGGGGACAACAGACTGCGTATTGAGAGTGACGCAATCAACGCGGAAGCGCTGTTGCCTGGTGGTCCATTCGATTTCTGGGCTGATGATGAAACATCTCGTTTCGTGAAGGACATTGTTGGTGCGTTCGCTGCCACGGCAGGTCTGCCCAAAATGTTGAACCGGGAAGCAATTATGGAGACATTGTTGCAAGGTTGCGAAGCGGGGGACTTCGTACTGCAAGTGACACGTAGCGACAAATCAAGGCGTACTTTCTGGCGGAGCCGGCCAGACGATACCGCACTAAACGAACCGAGCCTAGAAATTGTACTTCCGGATGCGGCAAGCCTGACCGAGATAGAACCTGGGCTGCTAAGTCCCGGGGCTTTGCCGGAAATGTGGAAGGGGGAAGTATTTACCATGGCAGCCCTGTCTGCCTTTTTCTCGGGGAAGACTCTGATTGCCGTCGACCGTGGGGAGTACCAGGAAAACCAGCTTGTCCCAGCCGCTGGGGATGACGCCATCAAGGAAGCCGTCAAGCTTGGTGTGCAGGCTGGCCAGATTTGGCTGGTGAACGGTACGATAAGTGTGTGTGGCGAGGAAGCGCCAGCAGGATTTCTGAACGAAAACGCAAGCTTCCATCCTCCGCCTACCGGAGCGTCCGCAAGCAACCTGTTACCCGATCAATTAGTCAGTGCCTGGACAGACAATGAGACCAATGCTCACCTGATCCACGCTGCTTTGTCAGCCGATGCAGGGAGACCGCTTCCATGGTCCAGTGTTCGACTGGCACTGCAACAAGGCTTCGATTTGGGATTGTTTGAACTACTACCGGATAGTGGAACCTGGCCCTGTGATTTGGGCAGTGCATCGGCTGTTAAATTACGGTTAGCAACGGGTGTAAAGGAGGACCCCTCCAGATTAGACAGAGCAAGAACTGCCACTGCAATTCTGGAGACACATGAGTTCCAGGATTTTGTGGATGAAATAGACAAACTCAAGGAATTGACCGCAGGCTATACCCTAACTCTCAAGGTCGGCATTGAGTTGGGTGATTCAGATGAAGTTGGAGAGCAGCTTTTGGGACGGATCAACGCTATTTTGAACAAAATCAAGCCAGATTGGGAAATCCGCTGAGTGGTCATCGTGTGTGGGGATGCTGCGCTTGGTTCCATAATTCGCCATCCTGCGCACAATTACAGGACCTCATGCAGTGGCCGCCCCAGAAGATTCTGCGACCGTGCGCAGAATAGTTTTTAGTTTCGGCGTTGCCCGATTCCCCAAATCTCCGGACATTGAATTTCGGTTGGTGAAAAAAGATAATACGCCGCGCTGGCAAGCAGCCCCGGGGAGTAAAGAGGTGGATCAGTCCCAGACCGAAGCACACACAGAAAAAGCGCGGGAAGCCATGACGAAGAGCCGTAGCGCCGGACAGCGGAAGACCGCCGCGGCCAGATTGCGGCGCCCCAGGGTCGATGACTACTTTGGCGACTGGAAGCAGCGCGAGGCGCGGGTTCAGGAAATGATTCCGGTCATCGGCAGGTTGTTCAGTCAGCGCAATGTGGGCGTCTATATCTATGGCCGGCCCGTGCACAATCGTTCGGTCACCTTCATCATGAAATCACACCGCTTTGTGCGGCAGGTGGAGCGCAACGAGATGTCGGAATTCGAGACTCATCCCATTCTCATGGCGATGGCGGAACTCGACCTCTGGCACGCCCGTATCGATCTCGGCAAGCTGACCGTCCGCTACATGGAACTCGACGCGAAGAATCCCGGCGCCATGTCGCCGGATGTATTCGTGCGCCGGGAGTTGAGTTATCTCGACGGTGTCCGCAAGCGTCCTTCGGATCACTCCACCGACGTGGTGCTGTACGGATTCGGCCGCATCGGCCGCCTTTGCGCCCGGCTGCTGATCGAACGCACGAGCACCGGTGAGGACATGAGCCTGAAGGCCATTGTGGTGCGGCCGGGAGTGGAAGGCGACCTGACCAAGCGCGCCAACCTGTTCACCGCCGATTCGGTGCATGGCGCATTCCAGGGCACCCTGCGGGTGGACGAGGAGAACAAGGCCCTGATCGCCAATGGCAATGTCATCAAGATGATTTACGCCAATTCGCCCGAGGAAATCGATTACACGAAGTATGGCATCCAGGACGCCTTCGTCATCGACAATACCGGCAAATGGCGCGACGAGGAGGGGCTTTCGCTGCACCTCAAGGCAAAGGGCGCGAACAAGGTGCTGCTCACCGCCCCGGGCAAGGGCGAGTTGAAGAATATCGTCTACGGCATCAATGACGACCTGATCGAGCCTGAAGACAGGATCATCACCGCCGCCTCCTGCACCACCAACGCCGTGGTTCCCGTGCTCAAGGTCGTGCAGGACGAATTCGGCATCGAGCGGGGGCACATCGAGACCGTCCACGCCTACACCAATGACCAGAACCTGATCGACAATTATCACAAGGGCGCCCGGCGCGGACGCAGCGCCGCGCTGAACATGGTGCTCACCGAAACCGGCGCGGCCAAGGCGGCGGTGAAGGCGATTCCGGAGCTTGCCGGCAAACTTACCGCCAACGCCATCCGGGTGCCGACCCCCAATGTTTCCATGGCGATCATGAACCTGACCCTTGGCCGGGAAACGAGCAAGGAGGAACTCAACGAATTCCTGCGGCAAATCGCCCTGCATTCGAATCTGCAGAACCAGATCAGCTTTACCGAATCCGAAGACGCGGTTTCCAGCGACTTCGTCGGCACCCGGGAGGCCGCCATTGTCGACAGCCTCGCCACCGTGGTCAGCGGCAACAATTGCGTGCTGTACCTCTGGTACGACAATGAATTCGGCTACTGCGCCCAGGTCGTGCGAATGGTGTACAGGATGGCGGGTATCCTGTACCGACATTACCCCCTGGAAGAAGCTTGAGCTGTGGAATTCCGCCATTCCGCGCACAGTCGCGGAATTTCATCGAGTGGCCCCCGCCCGAGATTCCACGACTTCACTTCGCTCCGTGCGGGATGGCGGGGGAGAATGGCGCAAGATGACACTGCGCTTTGTCATTTTCAGTGGAATCTGGCTATTGCTGGCGCTTTTCGCCTGGGGCTTTTTCATCGGCGCGGGAACCATTCACCAGGCATCGGGCCTCGGCATGGGCACGAGCTGGTCGGCGCAGTGGGTTATTCCACCCTGGCAAACGTCCGCGACCAGAACCCAAATACCCCGGCAGGGTGGAATTCCCTTGGTAAGTCCACCCTTGAGCAGGCCGCGACCGCCGGTTGCGGCGGAAATCGAAACCCTGCTTGCGAGGCTTGACCGGGAAATTTTCTCAACCTGGGCGGAAGACTCCGAACTCTCCCGCCTCAACCGCCAGCCCCCCGGAGTACCCATGCCGGTCTCCGCCGAATTATTCGCCGTGCTGCGCCTCGCCGGGGAAATCTCCACTGCCACCGGCGGCGCCTTTGACGCGACCGCGGGAAGCCTGGTGAATCTCTGGGGCTTTGGCCCGCGCGGCGCTGCCGAACCCGCTGCCAGGATTCCCACGGATGCGGAAATCAACCAGACCCTGATCAACACCGGAATCAACAGGCTTGAACTCGATGAAGCCTCTTCCACCGCGACCCGGCTGGCCGAGGTGTACATCGACCTGGGCGCCATCGCCAAGGGCTACGCCGTTGATCAAGTCGTCGCCCTGCTCAGGAATCGGGGTTACGAGAGCTACTTTGTGGAAATCGGCGGCGAACTGGGCATAGGCGGCCGCAAACCCGGCTTTCGGGTCTGGCGCGCCGCGCTCGAAGCCCCGGATGCGGAGGCTTCGATTCCCTGGGGCGTCATCAGCAACCGGAATGAACACATAGCCGTCGCCGGTTCGGGCAGCTACCGCAACTTTTTCATACTCGGCGGCGCAAGCTACCCCCACCAGATCGATCCCCGCAGTGGCCGCCCCGTGCAACACGAGCTCGCGGCGGTCTATGTCATCTCCGATTCAGCCGCAAACGCCGACGCCCTGGCCACGGCCCTCATGGTCATGGGCTTTGCTGAAGCGCGCCGCTTCGTCGAAAGCAGACGGCTTGCCGCTCTCCTGCTCAAGGCCGACGCCAGCGTAAGCTCCGGACACTACGCCAGTTCCAGCTTCTATTCCTATCTCCAGCAGATTTCTCCTGACGCCGGGCGCCCATAGGTCCCATCCTGTGTGTGGCAATAGGTAGTCGAAACGCACACATCGCCAGCGGCCCGATCGCGGCGCGCAAAGTATATCTGCTCTTCCTTCCAGGCAGGTCCTGGCTGCACTCGGGGAGTCAAACCGGATTGTCGGCCGCTTGCGATTTGACCACGATGGTCGCCGGCAAAACTCACAGTTTGAGTATGATCCGAGTTGGCTACAAGCTGGCGACAGTTTCCCGCTTGCGCCGGGATTACCACTCGGACAGGGAAGTTTTTTCGCGTCGGGACGTGATGATCGGCGCAATGCCCCGCACCTTTGCTTCCAGGATGCAGCGTCCGAATGGGGGAGCCAATGGGAGTTATCGCGAAGCGTTCGTCAATGACCATATGTTACCTGGTCAGGAGCCTGCGCCCTGTGTTTTGGGGCAAGCGAAATCGGCGGTGGGCCGTTTGCGCGCTATTGGCGATATGGGTTCGATCATTGAGCCTCGCTTGGGGTTTGTTGTATTCTGGCCTTGAATCATTCGCGAGGCTCTCGAACCATCATCGGTGGAGGTTATCGACCATGCACAGCGCAAAGAATTTCCGGGCTCTCACTCATGCCCTGCTGTTGCTTGCGGCAAGCGCCCTGCTGCTGCCGACGGCGGCGAGCGCCCAGGACAACAGCCAGGGACGCTACCGGCCGGAAGGTCGCCAGATCGGCACCGCCACCGGGCGCGAATTCGGTGAGAGAATCTATGAAGTCCGCACCTACGAGGCGAACCCCGGCTTGGCGGAGTTTGCCGATGTCATGGTTTTTTATCCGCTGACGCTAAGCTTCGACCGGCCCAATGGTGCCATCGCCTTTTCGCCGGGTTTCCGCGCCGCGGCCTCGAATTACGAGTGGTGGGGGCCGACCCTGGCTTCCCTGGGCTACAACGTTTTCATATTCAATACCAACGAGCCGACCGACGGTCTTGCGGCGCGGGCCAACGCGCTGATCGCGCTGGTGGACTTCATCAAGGCCGAAAACGCCAATCCCAACAGCCCGGTGACCAACAAGATCGATGTGGGCAAGATTGCGCTGATGGGTCATTCCATGGGCGGCGGAGCGGCGCTGGCCGCCGCCGACCGGCTCGGTGACGAGGTCGGCGCGGTGATTCCGCTGGCGGCGTATTGCTGCGAACCCGGCGGCTCCTTTGAAGGCGATTTCAGTTCCCTGACCGCCGCGGCGCTCGTCATCGCGAGCGCGGAAGACACGGTGGCGCCACCGGCGGAGCACGCGCGCATGTTGTACGATCAATTGGGCAGCGAGAACAAGGTCTACATGGAATTCGCCGCCGGCGACCACATGTTTCCGGCCAACGGCGGCCCGGAACACGACACCATGGGCAGAACCACCCTGGCCTTCCTGAAAGTCCATCTCGACGGAGTCGAAAATCTGGCCGAGCGGGTCAACTCACCCGACAACGCCGACAGGTTTTCGACTTACCTGGCGCCGTAAACAAGGGAAGCTCTGGCTTAATCAGAGCTTCCCTAACTATCAATTGACACCAAGCGGCTCCATGATCGCCTGATAGGTGAGTTGCCGGGAGAGGGCGCGCACATTGGGCAGCCCCTGCCCCCACTGCTGGATCATTCCCACCACGATCAGGTCTTCCACCGGATCGATCCAGAACCAGGTGCCGGCGGCGCCGCCCCAGTAATATTCACCGGCGGAAAAGGATTCGGCCTCCACCGGATCGGTCACCACGGCGAAATCTAGGCCGAAAACCGTCCCCGGCGCGCCGAGGATATTGTCAGGCAAGCCCCGGGGCAACTGGTTGCGGCGCATCAGGTCGACGGTCAGCGGCGAAAGGATGCGTACGCCGTCAAGCTCGCCTCCGTTGGCCAGCATCTGGGTGAATTTCAGATAGTCCATGGTGGAGGAAACCAGCCCGCCGCCACCGCTCTTGAGGACGGGATCTTCAAAATAGCCATTCAGTCCGCCGAACATTTCCGCGGCGGCGAGATTGCCTTCCGGGTCATAGGTGTAGACCTGGGCGAAGCGGTCGACTTTCTCCGGCGGCACGTAGAAATCGGTGTCGCTCATGCCCAGGGGGCCGAACAGGCGCTCGTCGAGGAAATCGTCAAACGCCATGCCGGAAAGCACTTCCACCAGATAACCCTGCACGTCCACCGCCACGCTGTAATGCCACATGGCGCCGGGCTGCTGCCGCAGGGGAATTGCGCCAAGGCGGGTGACCATTTCCTTGAGGCTGATGTCGTTGTTGAGCAGGTCGGCCTCCACATACAGGCTGTCCACGCCGGAAGCGGAGAAGATGCCGTAGGTGAGGCCGCCGGTGTGGGCCATGAGTTCGCGCACGGTCATGGGGTGGGTGGCGGGTTCGGTGAGCAGCTCCCCATTCTCGTCGAGCCCCGCGGCGACCTGGAGATCGCTCAACTCGGGAATGTATTTCTCCACCGGATCGGAAAGCCGGAACCTGCCTTCCTCGTACAGCATCATCAGCGCAACGCCGGTAATCGGCTTGGTCATCGAGTAGATGCGGAACAGGGTGTCATTGGTCATCGGTGCGCCGGCCTCGATGTCGCGGTAACCGGCGGATTCGAAATGGACGATCTTGCCGTGGCGGGCCACCGCGGTCACCACGCCGGCGAGGCGGCCTTCGTCAACGAGGCCCTGCATGGCGCCGGTGAGCCGGTCGAGCCGGCCCGAATCCATGCCGACATCTTCCGGGGCCGTCATGGCGAGGTCCCGCGCCGGCGCGGCCATTGGCTCGGGGGCGGCCGCGTCCACGGATACCGATACTTCCGCGGGCGGGCTGCAGGCCGCCAGCAATCCGATCATCATCAGCGGCAGGGCCGCCAGGTGCAAATTCAGTTTCATGGGATGGCAATCTCTCTGAATGGAAACCGCGCCACTTTACCCCATTCGGGCCCTTTTGCGCCAGTTTGCGGTTGTGGGCATCTCGCCGCCGCCGGCAGCGGCCCACGGTAGCCCTTGCGTCCTCTATGGAAGCTCTGATTAAGTCAGAGCTTCCCTGCGGCACATGGAAGTGCGATAATGAAAAACTCCACGGATGGAGTTTTTCAGAGAATACCTATCGTTACGCGCATAGTGTGAACAGGCCCTAATTACGACCGCGGTGCAGTTCCCAAAGCCGGGCGTATTTGATGAAGGCGTAGTAGGCGGCGTTCATGCTGGTGAGCAGGCCGTCGATTCCGTCCAGCATGTGGCCCTTGAGGACATAGTGCTGGAGGAATGTGAGGGGGAAAACAACCAGCAGTGTTGGCGCGGAAACCGTGTCGCCCCGGTCGAACTTGTCCCTTGCCCGGGCTTCGGCATAGCGCTTTGCCTTGGCCACTCGCTGGCTGAAAGTCAGATTCTCGTGGTGCAGGATCGTCGCTTCGGTATGCGCCAGTTCGCCATTGATGCTGATGCTTTCGTGCACGCGCCGTTCGGGGTAATGGCCGGCGCTCTTGCGGAACAGCCTGATCAGCCGGTCGCCGCCGCCAAAATGCCGCGGCTTCCGGCCCCAGCGAAGCAGGGTGCGGGTCGATTGCAGGGCGTCGACTTCATTGGCGGTCACAGTCTCGCGCACCGCGGCGAGGTATTCCCCGGTGAGAATCTCGTCGGCGTCGACGTTGAGCGCCCATTCGTTGCGGCACAGCGACAAGGCGTGTGATTTCTGGGCGGCGAATCCATCGAAAGTGCGATATGCGGTTCTCACATTGGAATAGCTTTCGGCGATCTCCAGGGTGCGGTCGCTGGAGCCGCTGTCGACGATCACCACCTCATCGAAGTCCGCCATGCAATCCAGAGAGGCGGCGATATTGGTTTCCTCGTTGAGGGTAATCATGTAGACACTGGCCGGGATTTTCTCTGGCATCGGCTCATCTCGCCGTGGCTGTGATGCTGTCCAGCACCATTTTCGGAGCCAGGGAGCGCAGACAATGGTAATCGTTGGGACAGTGCCACGCATCACAGTCCGGGGCGCAGGCCCCCTCCCCGCGAAGCACGGTACTATGACTGCCCAGCGGCGCCCAGATCGCTTCCCGGCTTGGGCCGAACAGGGCGAACACTGGCAGGCCCGCCGCCGCGGCAAGATGCATGGGGCCGCTGTCACAGCCGATGAACAGCGCCGCCTTTCGAAAAAGCGCCGCCAATTCGGGCAAATCCAGCAAATTGCAGAAATTCACCGACAGGGGCTCGGGCAGGAGCGCTTCGATTCCGGCAATGACATCCGTATCGAATGGCCCGGCGCCGACCCAGACCGGCTGATAACCCGCCTCATGCAGACCTTGCGCCAACTCGGCGAAGTGCCGCCCTGGCCACAGCTTGTACGAGACGCTGGCGCCGGGATGAATTGCCACAAGCGGCCGGGTGATTCGACGTTCCGCCAACCGTCGTTCGATTCGGCCCGCAAGCGCCGGGCCGATCTGGAAATCCAGCTCGCTTGCCGGCGGTTTGCCATCGCTTGAGGCGGCATAAGGTCCCAGAATCTCTCCGAATGCGGTGAAGCGGTGTGCGAGATAGTCAAGTTCCAGCACCTCGCTGTAGAACCGGTTCGCGTGTTTGGCCTGTGGCCCGATGCGCCGCCGGCAGCCGCTAAGCCTTGCCAGTACGCCGGAAAAACGCTCGCCTTCGAGATCGATCAGGCAATGCCCGCGATACCTGCGCAGTTCGCCCAGAAAACCGAGATAGCGGGACAGGCGCCTCGGAAATCCCTGGTCCTTCGCCAACTGCTTTCTCGGGTAGTACAGCGCTCGCGCTTCCACTCCCGGCAATAGCGACAGCAGGGGGCGAAACGCCGTATCGAACACCGCCACCGCCTCGGGTTCCCCGGCCAGCGCCCGCATCACCCAGGGCAGACCGAGCACGAAATTGCCCAGGTAATGCGTGGGAAACAAAAGCAGGGGCGCTTGCTGCATAATCCTGGTTTGCGGAAAAAGCGAAGAAGCAAGACTACCATCTGGAACCATTGACGAGGCAGACAGGAAACCCCGCCGGATGAGCGAACCGAAAACAGTGCGAAACGACGCCAGTGTGGAGGACTTCATTGACGCGGTGGAGAATCCGCGGCGCCGGGACGATGCCGGGAAACTCCTGCAACTGATGCGAGGGATCACTGGCGAGCCGCCGCAAATGTGGGGTTCCAGCATCGTCGGCTTTGGCAGCTACCGCTACCGGTACGCCAGCGGCAGGGAAGGCGACTGGCCGATCACGGGATTCTCGCCCCGCAAGCAGAACCTGGTGGTCTACGCCATGCCGGGCCTCTCCGGCGTCACCGATCTGCTCGCCAGGCTCGGCAGGCACAGGACCGGCAAGTCCTGCCTCTATCTGAACAGTCTCGACGATGTGGACCTGGAAGTGCTAGCTGAGCTCATTCGCGAATCGGTGGCCGAAATGCGGTCACGTTATTGATTCCGCGTAAAGCCGCAGGATTTCATCGTGAGGGCGCTGGTCGCGATTCCGCGACTTCGCGCAGAATGACGAGATGGGATTCCGGGGCGGCATGGAGCAGGAAATTGGCGCGCCTGGAGAGATTCGAACTCCCGACCAACTGGTTCGAAGCCAGTTACTCTATCCAGCTGAGCTACAGGCGCGCGGGACGCGCTACTTTAGCGTTTCGCCCCGTTCCTGGCAAATAGCCGGGAAATATGGCGAATCTTTGCAAAGATTCATTCCCTGCCGGCGAAAAGACCGCTACTGCCCCTGGATCACCTCATTGCGGAGGGTGCCGATGCCGGACAGTTCGACTTCGTAGATATCGCCGGGAACCATGGCTCGGGTGCTGCCCATGGTGCCGGACCAGATCATGTCGCCGGGCTCCAGGGTGAAGAAGCGCGAGATGTAGCTCACCATTTCCTCCATGCCGAAAATCAGGTCCGAGGAGTTTTCCTCCTGGACGACTTCGCCGTTGAGGCGGCCGGTAATCTGGATATTCCCGTAATCGGCGTCCTTGTACAGCACCGGCCCGATGGCGTTGAAGCCCCGGCTGCCCTTGGCCCGCACCCACTGGATGTCGCTGCCCTGCCAGGAGCGTTCGCTGACATCGTTGCCCGCGGTAACGCCGAAGATGTATTCGTGGGCCTGGTCCACGGGGACGTTTTCCGCGCGCTTGCCGATGACCACGGCCATTTCGGCTTCGTAGTGCAGGTTTTGGGAGCCGGCGGGGCGCATGATGGGGTCTTCCGGGCCTACCAGCGAACTTGGCGGCACGAGAAACAGGCCGGGCTCCTCCGCCGGGTCGCCGCTGATGTGGCTGTGGAAATTGAAGGCGGTCATGAAGATCTGGGACGGCGCCGCCGGCGCTTCGAGCTTGACCGTGTCGCGCTCGTGCCAGACGCCGGTATGCTCCATGGTTTCGTATGGCGCCCCCGCAAGCTGCCATACCTGGCTGCCATGCAGCATCCCCCAGGAGACCTCGCCGCCATCCTGGGAATAGCGGACGAAAATCTCCGGTTCCGCCTCTTCCTGGGCGAGCGCCGGTGCGCCGGTGATAAGAGCGGCAAGCGTGACGAGCAGGGTTTGCACGGATTTCATGTCGGTCTCCTGTCAGGGAAAGCCGATGCTAAGCGGCCAGCCCGGTGGCGGTCAACCTCTGCGATTCTCAAGTCACCCTGCATATGTTCCCAGGGCCTCCCGGGAGCCCGCGCACCGAACTGTTCTACTTCAGCGCCTGGGAGGACTGCGCCACGATCTACGAGCCGGAAGAGTCCGAATACGTGCCCCGGGCGGGCCTTCCTCGGCGGCGGCTTCGACGTGCCCACCCCCGGCCCCGGCGCCCCCGGAGTCGGCATCGGCCGCACCAATCCCATCAACAACTGGACCGACGAAGTCGGCCACGCCTCATTGAAGGCAATCGACCCGCGTACCGGCGAGGAAGTCTGGGAATTCGAGCAATTCGACGTCAGCGACAGCGGCATGCTCACCACCGCCACCGACCTGCTATTCACCGGAGGCCGCGAAGGCTACATCCACGCCCTCGACGCCACCAGCGGCGAGTTGCTCTGGAAAAAGAACCTCGGAGGCTGCGCCGTAGGAATTCACGGCTGCAAATCCGCTCTCGTCCACGTCCCCGGCCGCTCGATTTCGTTGCATATCCACCAATATTCTCCTTAATCGACCGGCCAGGGGCGCGGCGATAGCGAATTTTCGCTTTCGCGAATTCCTGCGGCGCAGCCTCCTTGGCGGCCAGATCGTCATGGCGCCAATCACCTACAGGGTAGACGACGTCCAGTACCCGATCTTCATCTCAGGCCACGTTTTGGCGTCATTTGCCCTGCCCGAGGACTGAGAAAGCAACCTGACAATCTTTGTAACAATCCTCCTAATGGTGGTTTGAATTCCAGCATGCTACATTCCTGATCGTTTACTCAAAACAAGTTGAGGATTCCCCATGTCTTTTCGCAATCGAATCGTATCCGTGGCCGCTCTGCTTGGACTGGCATCTTTGCTCGTACCGCTGCATTCCGTCGCGCAGAATTCCACAAATCACTATCAGATCGTCGAAGGGTGGGCAAAACTGCCTGGCGGCAGGACAATGGGCGCAGTCGGCAAGGCGGAAGTCGACATCGACGGGCGCCACGTCTGGGCCATTATCCGTTGCGATGCCCCACAGAGCATGTTTGGTTCGGAATGCGTCGATTCAGACCTGGATTCCATCTTGAAATTCGATCCCGATGGCAACGTGGTCGAGTCTTTCGGTGGCGGCATGTTTATCTGGCCCCATGGGCTTGATGTGGATTCCGACGGCAACATCTGGGTGACTGACGCCGTAGCTGACAGAAATATTCCGCCGGGCGACGATCGCGGCCATCTCGTCGTCAAGTTCAGCCCCACCGGCGAAGTCCTGATGACGATCGGCACGCCCGGAGAATCGGGAGACGGCCCGTACCACTTCACCGAACCGAGTGATGTAGCGGTCGCGGCCAACGGCGATGTGTTTATTGCGGATGGCCATAGTGCGAACGGAAACAATCGAGTGTCAAAGTTCAGCAGCCGCGGTCAATTTCTCACGTCCTGGGGAGAGACCGGCTACGGCCCGGGAGAGTTCCGCGCCCTGCACGCGATTGCCATCGACCCGAACGGTCGGGTGTTCGTGGGAGATCGCAGCAACAGCCGGATTCAGATTTTCGACCAGGAGGGCAACCACGAAGGCACCTGGACCCAGTTCGGGCGACCAAGCGGAATTGCTTTCGATACCATGGGGCGAATCTATGTCGCCGACTCGGAGTCGGACAACGTACAGAACCCGGGGTATGAAATTGGCATCCGTATCGGCGAATACGAGACTGGTTGGGTGCAGGAGTTTATTCGCTTCCCCTGGGCAAATCCCAACATCATTCCAGGGAATGGAGCGGAGTTCGTTACTGTCGACCTCGATGGCAACATTTATGGCGGAGAACCCATCCCCGCCCCTCATGCCAATGCCCGAGCGCTCAGGAAGTATGTGCGAGTGCGACCCTGAGGGAACCACTTGGTATTCTCTGAAAAACTCCATCCGTGGAGTTTTTCATTATCGCAAAACAAAAGCGTGGTTTTGTTTTGCCGCCAACGATGGATCGAAGCCACAGCGGATGAATTGTCACTGAAAATGTGGGAATATCGGGCCGACTTTCTGGAGGTCTTTCCATGCGAATTGCTGAATTGAAGAAAATCCTGCCCGCGCTCGCGCTGTGCGCTGCCGGTTCGGCGCAGGCCGCCGAAGGCGAATTGTTCGCCGAGGAAGCCGCCGAATGGTTCACCCTCGGCAACGATTTCGCCCATACCCGCTACACACCCGCGGATGAAATCACCGCCGAGAACTTTTCCGAACTCGAAGTTGCCTGGGAATGGGACGGAGCGAGCTTCAACGCCGTCAGCGGGCGCTCCACGCCATCGCTGATCGACGGCATCCTGTACACCGTGGTGGGCTACAAGCGCTACGTCGTCGCCATCGATCCGAAGACCGGCGACACCATCTGGACCTATCGCGAGCCCGACACCCCGCGCGCCGAATATTCCATGCGCGCCGACTACGGCAAGGGGGTGGCCTATGCGGAAGTCGACGGCCGCGGCGTGATCTACATCGTCTCTCCCGGATTCTTCCTCACCGCGCTCGACGCCAAGACCGGCATTCCGCTGGAAGGCTTCGGCAATCCCGTGCCGATCGAGGGCTTCCCGCAAACCGGCGTGGTCGACCTGCTCGCCGACCTCGGCCATCCCTACGACCCTTATGAGGGCATTCCGCTGGAGACCGGCTATATCACGTCCTCCTCGCCGCCCATCGTGGTGAACGACACCATCGTCATCGGCAATTCCGCCGAACAGGGCTACCTGCAAGCCCGCGTCGAGAACGTGCCGGGCGACATCCTCGCCTACGACAAGAATACCGGCGACTTCAAGTGGAAATTCAACGTCATTCCCCGCCCCGGCGAATACGGTCACGAGACCTGGGAAAACGACGCCTGGCAGTGGACCGGAGACGTCTCCTCCTGGGCGCCGCTGTCGGCCGACCCGGCGAACAATCTGGTGTATATCCCCACCAACAGCGCGACCATCGACTATTACGGCGGTTTCCGCCCCGGCGACAATCTCTATGGCGCCAGCATCATCGCCCTGGACACCCGCACGGGTGAGCGCGCCTGGCATTTCCAGTTCGTGAAACACGAGATCTGGAATTTCGACACGCCCACGGCGCCGCTGCTGCTCGATATCAATGTTGACGGACAGCCCATTCCGGCGGTCGCCCAGGTGACCAAGCAAGCCTGGGTTTATACCTTCAACCGCATCACCGGCGAACCGGTCTGGCCCATCGTCGACCGCCCGGTGCCGCCTTCGATCGTGCCGGGCGAAGTCCTGTCGCCGACGCAGCCCCACGTTACCTGGCCCGAGCCTTTCGACATGCAGGGCATTACCGAGGACGACCTCGTTGATTTCACGCCGGAATTGCGCGCCGAAGCGCTTGAAGTGATGGACGACTACGTGATGGGGCCGCTGTTCAATCCGCCCATTCATTCCGACAATCCCGAGGGCAAGTACGGCGCGATGAACTGTCCGGGCGGGGCCGGGGGCGCCAATATCACCTCGCCGCCCGTGGCCGATCCGAATTCCGGCGTGTTGTTCGTTTCCTCGCACAAGGCCTGTTTCGTCCTGCGCCTGATTCCCGGCGAGGAAGCCGACCTGCTGTTCGCCAATCCCACCGGCACGACTTTGGCCGATTATGCCAACAGCGTGCGCGGCGCCACCGCGCGGCCGCCGCGCTTGCAGTCCGGCATTCCGGTGTGGAAGCCGCCGTACAGCCGCATCGTCGCCATCGACATGAACACCGGCGAACACCTGTGGCAGATTCCCACCGGCGAGACCCCGGCCCGCATCGCCAACAGCCCGGCGCTCGAAGGCGTCGACGTCGGCAACACCGGCACCGGCAATCTGGTGCCGATGGTGGTCACGTCCAACATGCTCGTGTATTCCGACGTCTCGAGCGACGGCACGCCGATGCTCTACGCCATCGACAAGGACAGCGGCGAAATCATGGCCGAAATCGAGGCGCCGGCCCGGTCGAACTATGGCATGAGTTCCTGGGTCCACGACGGGCACCAGTACATCATGCTGCAAACCGGCGCGAAACTGACCGCCATGGCACTGCCGGCTGCGTATCCGCAGTCTTCGGGTTACTAGCGGGCCGACCACGGGAGGACCGTGCGATGTTGCGATTGATTCTGCAAGTGGTTGGCATACTGGTGCTGATTCCGGTGGTGGCCTATTTCACCCTGAGGATGGAAAATCGCAACGCGGACGGCCCTTCCATCGTGTTTCCGGGCGGCGAACTCGTCTCCGGCGAACTCTACGCCGGCCCTGAACCCGACTGGAGCTTCACCCGGGACATTCGCCTGGTTGAACTCGAATTGACAAACCCGGCCCCGCCGAGTTCGCGCCTGATATTCATCCTCGAAAGCGAGGGCAGGTTGTACGTGGTCAGCGGCTACATGGGCACGACGCTCGGGCGCATCTGGAAGCATTGGGCGGTGGACGCGGACGAGGGCGACGGCATGGCCGTCGTGCGCATCGACGGCGTGCGCTACGAACGCGAAATCGTACGCATCCGCGAGGGCGACGTACTCGATGGCGTCACGGCCGCCCTGCGTGAAAAATACGGCGGCAATTCCAGCCGCGCCAGCGTGGAGTCGGGCAGCCTCTGGGTATTCGAACTCGCCCCGCGCGGCCAAAGCGTATAGCGTGCTGTCCCGCAAATCACAGGTGACGCGCTGAAATGCAAGATATTTACGGGACAGCACACCAGGAGCCAACCATGTCCAACAGAACCTATCTCGCAGTCTGCCTCGCAGTAACCGTGCTCGTGGCCGGCGCCATCCTCTTCGTCCCCGGCCTGTCCGAAACCATCGAACAAAACCTGCTGACCTTCCTCTCCACCAACGCCAGCTAAAGGGTGGCGGCAAGCTCTTGCGTAGTATTCGAATATCTCGAGTATTGCGATTATTTCGAATAAATAGTGCTCTATCCGCATTCTTCGAAATCAATTACGGAGAAAGAAATGAAGGCCCTCAAGAAAGATGCTTTCTTCGATCGATTGCCCGACGAGGTAGAGATCAAGAATGCGGAACAACTCAGAAAGATCGTTGCTTCCCAGACCAGCAATGGCGATGGCGCAAGACTGTCCCTGGCCCAGGGCGACGGCAAAGTCGAAACCATTACACTGACGCCAGCATTAACGGAGTCTCTACTCGAAGTATTGAGGCTCGTGTCGAGCGGCCGCGGCTTCCGCATGATTCCCGTGGAGGCCGAACTGACGACCCAGCAAGCCGCTGACCTGCTGAATGTTTCGCGGCCCTATCTGGTAAAGCTTGTCGAGGGTGGCGACATCCCGTTCACCAAGACCGGCAGGCATCGCCGCATCCGCGCCGACGATTTGTTCTCCTACAGGGACAGGCGCGACGCAACCCGGTCTGCTGCCCTGGAGGCTCTCGCCCGCACTGATGCGGAACAAGAACTCATATGAGGGAAAGGTACACGGACCGGTTCACACCGCTTGTCGGTGCTCAAATCACCTTAGGAGCCCGCGCCGTAGGAATTCGCGGCTGCAAATCCGCTCTCATCCGCGCCCCTGGCCGCTCGATTTCGTTGAATATCCACCAATACTCGCCTCAATCGATCAACCAGGGGCGCAACGATAGCGAATTTTCGCTTTCGCAAATTCCTATGGCGCAGGCTCCTGGCATCGCGTTACATGCATACTACAAAACCGTGGCCACTGCATGAAGACACGCAGCTCTTTCGTGGATTATAATTGCAAATCCACGGAACAACTGCGGATTTTCCATGATTTCTCGTCAGCTCGACTTGCTGGAGCTACTGGGCAGGTCCTCGCATTTTCTGTTGGGGCCGCGTGGCAGCGGCAAGAGCTTTCTCATTCGGGCTAGCTGTCTGGACGTGGCGGACTATATCGATCTGCTTGATTCGCGCACCTATCTGCGCCTGAAGGCGGACCCGTCGTTGTTGCATGCCATGATGTCGAAACCGCTTACGGTCATCGATGAAATTCAGCGCATTCCCGAGTTGCTCAACGAAGCACATCGCGCCATCGAGACCAAACAACAGCGATTCCTGCTGACCGGCAGCAGTGCGCGCAGTTTGCGCCGACAAGGCGTAAACCTGCTCGCTGGCCGTGCGTTCCGGGCCGAATTGTTCCCATTGACCTGGTTTGAGTTGACCCGCCAGGGCGATTTCGACCTGCACCGCTACCTGCGCTTCGGCGGATTGCCTACTGCATGGCTGGGGAAGGACGCTGATGAGTATCTGTACGCCTACGTGGAAACCTACCTGAAGGAGGAAATCCAGTTTGAGGGGCTCGTTCGCAACCTGCCGAATTACACGAGATTTCTGCAAAGCGCGGTGTTCAACAATTCCCGCGTGCTGAACTACACGAAGGTCGCCAACGATGCGCAACTCGCGCCGAACACCGTCCGAGATTACTACCAGATCCTTCAGGACACTTTGACGGGATTTCAGGTGCCTCCCTGGCGTGGCTCGACAGCGAGAAAGCCCGTACA
Source organism: Pseudomonadales bacterium (assembly GCA_022821865.1). Classification (GTDB taxonomy): domain Bacteria; phylum Pseudomonadota; class Gammaproteobacteria; order Pseudomonadales; family Pseudohongiellaceae; genus UBA9145. The sequence continues at coordinate 14,392 of JAJECW010000092.1, read as the reverse complement.
AACCGCCAAGTTTTACCTGTTCGACCCTGGCGTTGCCCACACGCTGCGCGGCGCCCGGCCGCTCGACCGTTCGAGCGATGTTTTCGGAATGTCTTTCGAGCACTTCCTCGCCTGCGAAATTCGCGCCTTCCTCGGCTACAACCGGATACGGCTACCCTTGCAGTATTGGCGCACGCGCACGGGTATTGAAGTTGATTTCGTGATCGGCGAAGAACTCGCCATCGAAGTCAAGAGTACGGAGTCAGTGAGTCAGCGCGATCACAAGGGTCTGCGGGCAATTGCCGAGGAACACAACTGGCAACACCTGTTGCTGGTCTCCATGGATCGACAATCAGCCTGGTTCGATAGCGGTGTCCGCCACATCTATTGGGAAGATTTTCTTCGCAAGCTCTGGCAGCGGGAGTTTATCTGACCCCGATTCGCCTGTGTTTTCAGGGTAGGGCAAACACCACGAGTTCGCCGGAATCTCCGTCGCGGCCGCCGCCGGCTACTGCGATGTACTGCCGGCCTTCGTGTTGGTAGCTCATTGGGGTGCCGTGCAGGCGCTGGTCTACCATGATCTCGCCAAGCAGTTCGCCGGTTTGCTTGTCGTGGGCGACGAGAATCGAGCCCGTTGCCTCCGGGTCGATTTCGTTCTTTTGGGCCAGGTAGGAGATCAGCAGGGATTCGGTGATGAGTACGCCGCCCTCGGCGACGACGTCGTTGAATACGCTGCCCAGGGGGCCGAGATTCAGGTGGGCGATGGCCGGATGATCCGTGGGACCCTTGCCGAAGGGAATCTGCCAGACGTGTTCGCCGGTGTTGAGATCGATGGCGGTGATGCGCCGGTAGGGCGGCTTGAGCAAGGGCAGGCCTTGCGGTCCGGTGGTGCGGTCGTAGCGGATCACGTAGGGCCAGTCCGAAGCGCCAGGAGGGGGCTCGATCAGGGACATGCCGGTTGGGCGGGTTACCGAGGGGATGTATAGCACGCCGGTTTCCGGATCGAGCGATGCGCCGGGGAAATTGGCGCCGCCGCCGGCGCCGGGAGCGACGATGGTCGCCCGCTTGCCGTCCTGACCCGCGACGATGGTTGGCGTGAAGATCGGCCCGATTACGTATTCGCTCGCAATCTGTTCGGCTTCGGCGCGCAATTCCGGCGTGAAGTCGATGAGGTCGTCTTCGGTAATGCCGATCTGCTCGAAGGGCAGGGGCCAGGTCGGGATCGGCTGGGTGGGATGCAATCGTTCGCCGGGGACCTCGCTCGGCGGGACGGGCCGTTCCTCGATCGGCCAGACCGGCTCGCCCGTGAGGCGGTCGAACACGTAGGTAAAGCCGGTCTTCGATACTTGCGCGACGGCCTTGATCGGCCTGCCGTCGACGACGATATCGACCAGATTGGGCGCCGAGGCGATGTCGTAGTCCCAGATGCCGTGATGCACGGTCTGGAAGTGCCAGATTCGCTCCCCGGTTTCGGCATTGAGCGCGACCAGGCTTTCGGCGTAGACATTCTCGCCGTGGCGCATACCGCCCCAGTAGTCGTTGGTCGGCGTGGATACAGGCAGATAGACGATTCCCGCTTCGTCGTCGGCGGCCATGAAGGACCAGACGTTTGTGTTGCCGGTAGTCGCCCAGGAGCCGTTTTCCCAGGTCTCGTTATAGGGTTCGCCGGGCTGGGGAATCGTGTTGAAACGCCATTTGAATTCGCCGGTGTAGGCGTCGTAGGCGCGAACGTGGCCCGGAGGACTGCGATCAGTCATGATGTAGTCGAAGATCTTCGAGCCGACGATGACGCTGCTGCCGACGGCGATGGGCGGCGCACCGTGGGTGATGTTGTTCATCTCGAATTCGAGCCGGCCGAGATCGCCGCGCAGGTCGACGAAGCCGTCGTCGCCGAAATTCGGGTCAGGCTGGCCGGTTTCGATATCTATGGAAACTAATTGCTTTCCTAATGTGGCGATGAATATTCGCTCGATTTCGCCGTCGGTCCAGTATTCGATGCCGCGGGTCTGTACCGGCGAGAAATTGGGCGGCCCGGCGCGATAGCTTTCCGGGTCGAACAGCCAGAGTTCTTCGCCGCTGGCCGGGTCAAGCGCCACGACCTGGGAATGATTGGTGGCGGTATAGAGTACGCCGTCGACGAAGACAGGCGTGGCGCGATAGTCGCCGGTGAAGTAGCGCATTGCCTCATCTATGCGCGAGTCGGCCGAGGCCCAGGTCCAGGCGACTTCAAGCTCGGCAAAATTGCCGCGGTCGATCTGGCCGTGGGGCGCGTACTTGCTGGCGGAATGATCGGCCCCGTGATGCGGCCAGTTGGCCACGCCGCCGCCGTCGGGTACGGGCCGGCAAGCCGCAAGCAGGAAGCACAATCCCAACGCCGCCACAACGGATGTCCCACGATTTGTGATGGGTGTCCTGTGATGGGTGTCCCATGAATTAGCCCATGAATTAGCACATGAATTGTCCATGAATTGTTTTTTCATTCATAAACTGTGCCCTTGATTGTGCATTGCCGACGCTCTCCGCGGGCGATGCATGCGTCGCCCCTACAATGGTTCGGTTATGGCGCGATACTCGCGCAGGATTTCGAGTACTTCGTCGAGCGGAATCGCGCGCAATTCCCCGCGTGAACTGCTTACGGTTGTGGCCTTGAAGATGGCGTTGTAAATCGCCTCCTCGGTGGCTTCGGCGGTGGCCGCGAACAACGGCGACATGGCCTCGTTCACCAGCACTTCGGTCGGCACCGGCGCATCGCTGCTGCGCGGCCGGCGCACACTCGGATTGGCCGAAAAAGCAATCACGTAGTCGCCTGAGCCGTTGCTCGCGAACGAGCCGGTGCGCGCAAGTCCCATCATGGCGCGCATCGAAAGTCGTTGCAGGCCGCGGCTGTCGAGCGGGGCGTCGGTCGCCACCACCATCATGATCGAGCCGTCTTCGCGGTCCTGGTCTTCGCCTTCGAGCGAGGCGCGGAAGGAATAATTGCCGAGTTCCCGGCCCACGGGGGCGCCATTGATTTCGAGTACGCCGCCATAGTTGGTCTGTACGAGCACGCCGATGGTGTAGCCGCCGAGATCGGCGGGCAATACGCGCGAACTCGTGCCGATGCCGCCTTTCCAGCCAAAGGCCTGGGTGCCGGTTCCGGCGCCGACCGAACCCTCGGCGACTGGACCCGAGGCGGCGTTGTCGAGCGCCTCGAAAACTTCGTCGCGCCCGACCGGGTCGGCCCACATGTCGTTCACGCGGCTGTCATTGGTTTCGCCGACGATGGGGTTCAGGGTGTGTTCGCCCATGCCTGGCTGTTCATAGTTCCATTCCTTGAGCGCATTGGCGGCGCTCCAGACGCACAAGGTGCAGACGAGCAGGATCGGAGTCTCGATTTCGCCGAACTCGCGCACCTGGGTCTCGCCGATCAGCTTGCCGTAGCCGTTGCCGACGTGAATCCAGGCGGGAATCGGATGAGTATAAAGATTGCCCGGCGCGGGAATGATCGCCGTGACGCCAGTGCGGATGTCGTCGCCGCGGATCACCGTGCTATGGCCGACTCGCACGCCTTCCATGTCGGTAATGGCATTCAACGGACCGGGCTCGAATACGCCGACGATGACGCCGGCTTCCCGCGCCCGCGGCCTCTCGCCGGCGTCCTGCCCAAACGCTTGCGTGAACAGGAGCAGGCCGCACGCAAGCGCGAAAACCCGCGGCAAATTCGGGTGAAAGAATCGTAACGGATTCATGGCCGGCCCTCTCATGGCGCGCTGATGACGACAGTGTCCAGTTCGCCCGGGGCATTGGCAAGATCGGCGCCGCCCGCGGGATATCCGTTCTGCTCGAGGATGTAGGCGAGGATGTCGAGGTATTGGCCTTGCGTCAGCGAGTTGGGGCTTTCCTGCGGCATGGTGGTGCGGATCGAGGTGTACAACTCGCCCAGGCTGCGGCCCTCCCAGATGAACAGGAATCCGATTCCGCGCAGGCCGGGAGAATTGCTGTTGCCGTGCAGGTCGAGCGCGTGACAGGAGGAACAGGTGGCGCGATAGGCTTCCGCCCCGCGGGCAGCCTGCTCGGCGCTGTACAGGCCGTCGCCGAGACCGGCTGTTGTTGCTACCGGGGCTGTCGAGACCGCTGCCAGCATGGCCAGGCATGTCGCTGCCGATCGGAATCCCAAGAGCTCAGTTCTCCGGCAGGGCGAAAACGTGAATCGCGTTGCCGCGCGCGGGCCGGCGCAATTCGGGTGCGAGTTCCCGCGGCAGCATGGTCGACCAGCTTGCGCCGCCGACTCCGGCGGGCAGGGCGATGTACTGGCGGCCATCGACCATGTAAGTGATCGGAAAGCCCTGGGCCGAAGTGTTGACCCGGGTCTGCCAGAGAATTTCGCCGCTCTCGGCGTTGAAGGCGAACATGCGCCGGTCGTAATCCCCGACGAAAACCAGGCCGCCCGCGGTCGCCAGCGCGGCGGTATTGACGGGGGCCCGCGAACGATAGCGCCAGCGCACTTCGCCGTCGGGCACGCCGAGCACGAGCAATTCGCCGAGATTGTCCCCGGCATCGGGGTGCGGATAGTTGATCCGGCGCACGGGGCCCGTGCCGCCGCCGCCGATCTCGAATTCGACGGGGCCGAAAGTCGCCAATTCGCAATTCAGGGTGATCGGGATGTACAGCGCCCGGGTCTGGGGCGAATAGGACATGGCGCGCCAGCTCTTGAAGCCCGAGGTGCTCGGGCACATGTCGAGTTCCTGGCCGATGCGCGGGATCATGCCGTCGCGGTAGCGCACGCTGCCCGTGACCGGGTCGAGATCGACGATGGTCTGGTAGCCGATGTCGGTGCCCGCGATGAATTCGCCCGTCACCCGGTCGAGCTGCCAGAGAATGCCGAGCTTGCCCATCTTGAACAGCGACTGGCGTCCGTCCACATCGATCAGCACCGCTTCAAAGACTTCGTCCATGTCATGGGTTTCGCCCGGCAGGTGCTGGTAATACCAGACGATTTCGCCGCTATGCGGATCGAGCGCCAGCGTGCTGTTGGTATAGAGCGCGTCGCCGTCCGTGCCGCGCACCACGCGCGCCCAGGGCTTGGCCTGCGCCGTGCCGATATAGACCAGGCCGGTCGCGGGATCGTAACTGCCTGAAATCCAGCTATCGCCGCCGGCGCGGAATTCCAGCGGCAGGTCGCCCCAGGAATCGCCGCCGGGCTCGCCGGGCAGGGCGACGGTGCTGGTGCGCCAGAGTTCCTCTCCCGTATCGGGATCGTGACCGGTGACGTAGCAGGCGCCTTCCTTGAAGCGTTCACAGCCGCTGGAGCCGGTGACGACCACGCCGTCGGCGATGATCGGGCCGGCAACGTAGTTGTAGCCCATGGCCGGGTCGGACACGGGAGATTCCCATGCCAGCAGCCCCGTCCGGCTATCCACCGCGAGTACGCTGGCGTTCTCGGTCGCGGCGAAAATCCGATCGCCATAGATCGCGATGTTCTTCTGCACGCCGCGGCCGACTCCGGCCCAGGCGGTCGCGGGCAGCACCGCATCGCCGAGTTGGTCGGGACCGAGCGGAACCGCCCCCGAGCCTTCCAGCGCGGGAGTGATGCCGGGCCGATATTCCCACAACAGATCGCCCGTAACCGCATCGAGCGCCTGAATCAGCCCCCGCGGCCCCGGCAGGAACATCACGCCGCCATGAACAAGCGGCGCGGCTTGTCCCGCGCCGGTATCGTCGAAAGACCAGGACCAGGCCAGCCGCAGTTCATGCACATTGCCGGTATCGATCTGATCGAGCTCGCTATAGCCCCAGCTATCCTGCCCCCCGCGCCAGTTAAGCCACGACCCGGCCGGCGGATCCGCCAGCATGGCGTCGGTAACCGGTGTTAACGGCCCGGTCTGCGCCATCGCCAGAGGAGTCAGCAGAGCCAGGGTCAAGCAGGGCAATCTGTACATGACGCATTTCCCAAGCATTGATGGCGGCAGCATAAACAGGCAAGGCGCGGCAAGTCAAAGCCTGCCCAAGTATGGAGTCTTCTCAGGTTTCCACTGCGTGAGTCGCCGTCTGGTGGGCTGGGTGCAGCGAGCCCGGAGCCTACAGGGGTGTAGGCAAGCGTTTATGAAGCGCAGCTTCATGCGCAGCCGGAACGACGCCAAGCTATGCTTGGCGGCTGGACCGTATTTACGGCGTCCGCTGCGCCCAGCCCGCCGGACGGCGACGGTTCGAAGCCGGCTACCCGCCGGGGGTGTGCAGGGGTCCGGGTCTAAAGTATCATCGGCTCGACCCACCATGGACGCAAAGGAGAAAAAAATGCGCAAATTGAAACTTCACTGGCAGATTCTCATCGCAATCGCGCTGGCGGTGATCCTGGGATCGATCACCGGCACCGAAACGGGTTTTCTCGGGGTCACCTTTTACGGGATTTACGACTTCGTCGGCACATTGTTCCTCAACGGCCTGCTCATGATCGTCGTGCCGCTGATCATGTCTTCGATCATCGTCAGCATCGCCAAGCTCGGCAGCGGAACGGATCTCGGCCGGCTCGGCGGAAAAACCTTTCTCTACTACGCCACCACGAGCACATTGTCGATCCTGGTGGGCCTGTTCTTCGTCAACCTGCTGGCGCCGGGAATACTCAACGGCCAACCCGCCGGCGACGCGCTCAACCTGACCGTAGACGGCGGTGAACTCGCTTCCACCATGGTGGCCGTCGAAGGCCGTGGCGGCGGCGACATCGTCAACATCTTCCTCCGCATGGTGCCGACCAATATTGTCAACGCCGCGGCGCAAGGCGAAATGCTCGGGCTGATTTTCTTCAGCCTGGTCTTCGGCTTCTTCATGTCGCGCATTCCGGAAGGCCCCAAGGAAACCATGCTCAGCTTCTGGACCGGCGTTTATGAAACCATGATGAAGATCACCATGTGGATCATGAGTTTCGCGCCCATCGGCGTATTCGGCCTGGTGGCGGAAACCGTGGCTTCGACCGGTTTCGGCGCCTTCGAGCCCTTGCTCAGATTTTTCATTACCGTGGTGCTCGCGCTGTCGTTCCACGTTTTCGTGACCTTGCCGCTGATGCTCAAATACCTGGCCAAGGTCAACCCGTTCCTGCATTTTCAGGCGATGGCGCCAGCCATTCTGACCGCGTTTTCCACGGCGTCGTCTTCCGGCACCTTGCCACTGACCGTACGCTGCACCAGGGAAAATGCGGGGGTTTCGGACCGCGTGACGAGCTTCTGCCTGCCGCTCGGCGCCACGATCAACATGGATGGCACGGCGCTCTATGAATGCGTTGCCGCTATTTTCATCGCCCAGGCCTATGGCCTCGACATGACTTTCGGCACCCAGTTCACCGTCGTGCTGATCGCGCTGCTGACCTCGATCGGCGTCGCCGGCATTCCCGCCGCCAGCCTGGTGGCGATCGCGGTGATTCTGACCGCCATCGGCCTGCCGATCGAAGCGATCGGGCTGCTGCTCGTGACGGACCGGGTGCTGGACATGTTCAGGACCTCGATCAACATCTTCTCGGATTCCTGCGGCGCCGTCGTGATCGGCAAGTCCGAAAATGAAACCGGAATTCTGCAAGCCCGAGCCTGATTCAACACTAGGGAATGGATATGGATAATCTTGCAATCACGCTCGGCGTAGAAGAAGAATTTTTCCTGGTCGATGCCGCCAGCCGCGATCTGCTGGCGGACCCGGCGCCGGAAATCTTCGAGCTGTGCGAACGCAACGCGGGACCGCACAAGGTAGTACACGAGTTTCTGCGCTCGCAAATCGAAACCAACACCAGGGTGTGCCATTCGCTTGCCGAAGTGCGCCAGACGCTGCGCGAGACGCGCAAGCTGGTGATCGACGCGGCCGCGCAACATGGCGCGAAAGTGATCGCCGTTTCCACCCATCCCTTCGGGCGTTGGGAGGAGCAAATGCCGACGGAAGGCGACCGCTACCGGCATTTCGCGGTGATCTTCCAGCAAAGCATGCGCCGCTCGGTGAACGGCGGCCTGCACGTTCACGCCGGTTTCGGCGACGCCGACGACCGCATCCGCGTAATGACCGCGCTGCGCCGCTACCTGCCGCTGTTGCACGCCTTATCCACCTCGTCGCCATTCACCGAAGGGCGCATGACGGGCTTCAAATCCTACCGGTTGAATCTGCTGGGAGCGCTGCCGCGCACCAGCGTACCAGGCGCGCTCTATTCCCGCGCCGAATACGACAAGCTGCTGGAAGACTATCGGGAAATGGATTTCGTGCGCGACAGCGGCGAACTCTGGTGGGACATCCGCCCGTCGGGGAAGTACCCGACGATTGAAATGCGCATCTGCGACGTCGGCACGCGAATCGAGGAAACGATGACCCTGGTCGCACTATACGCCTGCCTGGTGCGCTGGGTGCTGCGCAACAAGGACTCGTTGCCGTCCGAGCCGCCGACCGAAATCATCGCCGAGAACCGCTGGCTGGCCCAGCGTTACGGCGTATTCGCGATACTCGGCGACCCGCTGGGCAAGGAACGCCGGGATATCGGCGATATCGCCGAATGGCTCACGGCGGAACTCGCCGAGGACGCCGCGGCGCTGGATTGCGAAGCCGAATTGAATTACGTCCACGAAATCATCCGCAATGGCTCCAGCGCCGATCGCCAGATCGACCTGTACCGGCTGCGGCGGCTCGAAGGCGACAGCGAGCAACAGGCGCTGGTCGCCGTGGTGGACGCCCTCATCGAAGAGACTTGCGAGGGATTGTCGGCATGAGGGCAGCGTGGCGCAGGCAAATTGCGCTTGTCGCCGCGCTGCCGATCATCGCCTCGTTGCTGGCTGCCGCCTCGGGCGCACTGGCCCAGGCGGAAAGCATCGACGAGATCGACGCTGAACAGTTGCGCCGGGTGCTGCCCGGAGCGAGCTATTTCGCGCCGGCGGAAAGCACCCTTCCGATTTACGCGGGCTATTGGGGCTCCGAACCCGAGGCCGAACTCGCGGGTTACGTGTTTTTCACGCCGGATCTGCCGCCCGAGGAAATCGGCTATAGCGCGCCCATCGACATGCTTGTCGGCATGGATACCGAGGGCACGGTCACCGGCCTGGAAATCGTTCACTATACGGAGTCCTACAAGGCCATACGCGGCGACTTCATTCACACCGAAGGTTTTCCGCAACAGTTCGCGGGCATGGACATCGCCGAGGGTTTCCGCGTCGGCCGCGATATCGACGGCATTTCCCGCGCCACGATTACCGCCTGGGCCGTCGCGCGGGGCATCCGCAACGCCGCGCGCCGGGTCGCGCTGGAACATCTGCCCGACGCCGATTACGTGCGTTCCACCAACGCCGACGGCCGCGCGCTCCAGTTCCTCAAAGGCAAAAGCTGGGACGACTTCAAGGCCGATGGCCTGGTGCGAGAGCTCGACGTCGAAATCGCCGACGGCACCACATTGCACCTGGAAGTGGTCTTCATGGCCCACGACGGGCTCGGCGAACTGCTGGTCGGCGCCGACGACTACTCCCGCGCCGAGCGCGAAGCCAGCGCCAGGGTTCGGGACGGAAACCTGGTGCTGGTGGGCATAGACGGCGATTCGAGCCTGCCGTTCCGGCAGGAGCGGCTCGCGGTGGAGCAGGACGGCGAATTCATGCGGCTCGAACGCAGGCGCTTCGTCTACGTCGGCAGCGCCGATAACGGCAAGATCGCGGGCGAGGTGCGCTTCGCCGGCGCCATGGTGCTCGACGACAGCATCGACATTTCCCGGCCCTTCACCGTGCACTACGACCTCAGCGACCAGTTGGCCCAGTTCGGCTACGTGGCAAGCCTCGAATACCAGGCGCCTTCGCTGCCGCTGGCCCTGGCCCGGGGAACGGAACTGCCGCCGGAGTTCAGCGAATTCGACGCGGACGACATCGCCCTGACGACGGACACAAGCCGGATTGCCTATCTGATCGAGACCGCGCCGCCGATGCAGACCGGCGCCTTGCTCTTCCTGCTCGCCCTGGTGAGCATCAGCTTCGCCACCAAGAATTCGACCCTGCGCTGGACCACCCTCGCCTTCACGCTGGTCTATCTGGGCTGGATAGACGGCGGCTTCCTGTCGGTTTCGCACATCACCAACGTCGTCAAGCAGGGTCCGTCGATGTTTCTCACCGACCTGCCGACCCTGATCATCGTCGTCTTCACCGTGGCGACGACGCTGTTCTGGGGCAGGGTGTTCTGTTCCTCGTTATGCCCCTTCGGCGCCTTGCAGGACTTCATCAGCCGCTTCCTGCCGCGGCATTTCCAGAAGGAACTGCCACGCGCGATCCACAACGCCGCGATCTACATCAAGTACGGCGTGCTGGCCTTCCTGTTGCTGATGGCAGTGGCCGCGGCGGATCTGAGCCTGTTCCAGTACTTCGAGCCTTTCGGCACGATCTTCTATTTCAGCCAGTCCATCTGGCTCTGGCTCATTCTCGCCGCCTTCTTGGCGGGCTCGATCTTCATCAGCCGTTTCTATTGCCGCTACGCCTGCCCGCTTGGCGCGGCCCTCGGCGTGGTCTCCCTGGTCTCGCCGTTTCGCATCCGGCGCGTTGCGCAATGCGGCTTCTGCAAGGTCTGCGAACACGCCTGCCCCACCGGCGCCATCCACGGCCCGAAGATCGACTTCAAGGAATGCGTCCGCTGCGACGACTGCGAAGCCAAGCTCATTCATCGGGGCGGCGTCTGCAAGCACGATCTCGAGGTAGTCCGCGCCAGAATCAAGCACCCCGAGCTGATTGCGGCGGGATAGGGGCCGTCGAATGGGGTCGAAAGAGCGTGTGACCCGGAAGCGAATTGAGAAAATTCTTCTCGCCGCTATATTTCCCGTCATCGTTCGGGGATTGACGGTGGAAGATGGGTGATCGGTTAAACAGGCTGGGAATATCGATCCTGGCCCTGCTGGCCTCGCCGGCGGCTTTCGGCCAGCCCGTGGACGAGACCGCTGCGGGCCGGCACCTGTTCCCGCTGGTCGCCGACGGTGGCGGCTACCGGTCGCGGCTGTCGCTGTTCGTCACGAATGTGGCCGGCGGGGCGAACCGTTGTTCGCTGGATGCGCGGGGGCCGGGGCTCGACGCCGGCATTTTCGCCGCGCATCCTTCCCTGCGGCAGTCCAGCGGCGGCGCGACGCTGACCCTGGAAAACGCCGGCGCCAGCGTGGTGTTGCATAGCGGGCCCGATCAGGCGCTGGCCTTTGGCTACGCCACTCTCGATTGCGACGGCCCCGCGGTGGCGCGGATGCTGCTGAGCTGGCATGACGGCGCCGCCGCGGTGTCCATGACGGAACTGGGAAATGCCCCGCCCGGCAATACGTTCCAGATTCCGGTGCTGCCGCGGCTCGGGATGCCCGGCGTATTGCTTGCCAACGATGGCGTCGCCAGCGCAGCCTGTTCCATTGAAGCCGAGGACGGAGACGGCGCCAGTATCGGCGGCGCTTCCCTCACCATACCCGGGGAATCCGCCGAATTGCGCGACCTGTCCGAACTCGTCGCGCTTCCCGCCGGACTGGCCGCCGGAACCGCCCGCATAAGCTGTTCCCGGCCGGTTTCGGCGCTGGCGCTGCCGGTGAACGGCGCCGCCTTCACCGCGCTGCCGGCGGTTCCCCTCGACGAAGAATCCGCTGCCGGCCACAACATCGTCATCTTTCCCCTGCTGGCCGACGGCGACGGCATGCGATCGCAATTGCTGGTAACGAATCTTGCCGAAGAGAGCAACTCCTGCGACTTGTTTCTGAACGGCCCGGGGCTTGACGCCGGGCGATTTCATCCCGCGCCGGGTTTCGCGCCCGACAGAAACCGCGCCACACTGACAATGGCGGGTCATGGCAGGCAGATCGCGATACTGAGCAAGGGAGAGCAGTCGCTCGGTTTTGGCTATGGCTCGATGCACTGCGAAGGGCCGGTTGCCGCCCGCGGTGTGCTGACCGCCGGGGCGCCGGACAATCCGCTGGCGATGACCGTAATTCCGCGGGCGCAGCAGGATCTGGAATTCCAGTTTCCCGCGGTGGCCGGCGTCGACGCACAGGCCCTGATGCTGAATCACGACTTCTCCGGCGACGCCCGCTGCGGAGTCGAATGGATCGATTTCGACGGTTCCAGCCGCGGAGCGCGGCAACTGCGCATCGCGGCCTATTCTTCCTCGGTCCGGTTTCTCGGCGACCTGTTCGACGACCCGGAGGGTTTTGTCCGGCTGAGCTGCGATACGAGCGTCAGCGCCGTCAGCCTGCCCTTGAGCGGCGCGGCATTCGCGGCCTTGCGCCCCGTGCTGGTGCGCGGCGTTTCGCTGGATCCGGAATCCGAACCTGAGCCCGACCCGGAGCCGCCGCCGGTCACCGTTGCACCCACGCCAAGCGGCGGCGCGCCCTGGCTCGGCGATCTGCTGCCGTTCACCGAAACCTGGGCCTTGAATCGTCCCATACCCATACTGCAACTCCCTTACTCCGGCAGCGGCGATGCGCCCTTGCGCTATACGCTGGAACCCGGGGCGCCGGGACTGCGATTCGACCCCGCCTCGCGTCGGCTCAGCGGCACGCCCACGGCGGAAGGTTTTTATGAAATGACCTATCAGGTCGAGGACGCCGACGGTCAGAAGGATTTTGTCTTTTTCAATGTCCGGGTGGCGGGCCCCGATACCCGGCCGAGTTTCGCCGGCATGGCGCCGCCCGACCGGTCCTTTACCCTCGGCGAGGAAATCACGCCGATGCCGCTGCCCGCGGCCAGGGACGGCAATAACCCTATCGCCTATTCGTTCGGCCCGAGGGTGCCGGGGCTGCGCTTCGACGCCGCCACGCGCCGGCTACTCGGTTCGCCCTGGCTGCCCGGCGCTTTCGACGTCACCTGGACCGCCACGGATTTCGAGTCCGACAGCGCCAGCCTGCGGTTCACGATTACCGTGGAGCCGGACATCGACCCGGACTCCCTGCTCGACCCGGAGCGATGCGCCAACGGCGTTTTTGTCGATGAGCCCGCCTCCTATCCGGAACTCGTGGCCGATTGCCGGGTGATGGCGGAGTTCGCCAATCACTTCATCCGCGGCGGCCTGATCAGGGACGACAATGTGGTGTGGAACTGGGGCAGGGGAGCGCGGCAAAAACTCGAAGACTGGGAAGGCTTGAGCCTATCCGAAGCAAGAGTGACGCACATCGCGCTTAACGACCAGGGGCTGGCCGGGACGATTCCCGCCGGGCTTGGCCGACTCGACGCCTTGCGCGTCCTGTTTTTGCACGACAACCGGTTGACCGGGCGGATTCCGGTCGAACTCGGGAATCTTTCGAGCCTGGAATTTCTGCAACTGGACAGAAATCAACTCAGCGGTGAAATACCGCCCGAACTCGGCAAGTTGACGAAACTGGAACGCCTGGGTTTCGAAAGCAACGACTTGTCCGGCGGAATTCCGCCCGAATTGGGGCAATTGGAAAATCTGAGAGAATTGATACTTTCCCGCAACAGCCTGACGGGACAACTTCCCGAGACGCTTACCGACCTCACCAGGCTCCGCAGCCTGAGTCTGCATAACAACGATCTGAGCGGTGAAATTCCCGCGGACATTGGAAACCTTGCCTCCCTCAGTAACCTGCAACTGGATGCAAACCGATTTTCCGGCGCCATACCGGCGTCCCTGGGCCAGCTTCGCCAGTTGTGGAATCTGGGTTTGGGAGGCAATCGGTTCAGCGGTTCGATTCCAGGGGAACTTGGAAACCTGCGGGAGCTTCGAACGTTCTGGGCGGGCGACAATCAGTTGAGCGGTTCGATTCCCGCGGAGCTTGCCAGCCTGCCGAAGCTGGAATCGCTGAATCTGGGAACCAACCGATTGACCGGCCCCATCCATGAGGGCTTTGCCCGCTTGCCCGCCCTCGATTTAATCGAACTGACCGGCAATCGCTTGCGCGGAACGCTGCCCTGGGCTTTCAAGGAGCGCCTGGACCAGGGCAATTACTATCTGTCCCTGGACGCCAATCTGATTACGGGATACCCGCCCCTGCCCCCGTTGCCCCGGTCTCCCGATTACTCCGCGAGCCCCTCGAGCAACGGCAATGCCTCGCACCATTCGATCGCCTGGTATCAGGGGCCGCTGGTCATGGAGTGGGACTGGGACGGCCCCCGGGTGGAGCATCAGACGCCTTTGCTCGGCCGCTGGGCGGCGTTGGCGGTAACGGTGGACCACGCGGTGGAAGACGCGCCCGAAGTCGCCACGCAAGTGCTCGATTCCGCGGGCGCGGTGATCGCGGAAAGCCTGGAGCAGGCGGCTTACCCGGCGACCCGGCGAACCGGCTCGGGCCGGTGGCGAACCGAATATGTCTTCCATTTGCCCGGCGAGTTGTTTCAGGCGGGCAATCAGGTCGTTCACATCATCGATCCGGAGAACGAACTCGCCGAAACCGACGAATCGGACAACCGCAGCGAGCCGGTCGCGATCGACGGGGAGACGCCGCCGAAGTTCCGGGTGACCTTTATCCCGG
>JAJECW010000084.1 GCA_022821865.1 Pseudomonadales bacterium | reverse complement strand
AGTCAGAGCTTCCCTGCGGCACATGGAAGTGCCGCCGAATTCGATGGCGTAAGCCATTGAATTCGTGAGCAAAACAAAACCACGCTTTTGTTTTGCGACAATGAAAAATTCCATGGATGGAATTTTTCAGAGAATACCTAGTGATTCGCCGCTGGTTCAACCCAGTGAAAGAAAAAAGGGGCGGCCATTTGGCCGCCCCTTTTTTCTGTAACGTAGCGTTTCTGTAATGATACCGGATTGTGGTACCATCGCCCGGTGAAACGCCGTCACCAGCGAACTCTCGACGCCATTTTTCGTCAACCGACGAGCGGAAACATAAGATGGCGGGACATCGAAGCATTGCTGCTGGAACTTGGAGCCGAAATCAGCGAGAGAGAGGGATCCCGCAAAGGCGTGCGGCTGTTTGGCGAACGACGGGTGTTCCATCGCCCGCATCCACGGCCTGTAACGGACAAGGGGGCCGTGGCGAGCATTCGCGGCTGGTTAAGCAGAAACGGAGTGAAGCCATGAGAAACATCATGGAAATCAATGGCTACCGGGCCATCATCCAGTTCGATCCCGAAATCGACAAGTTTCGGGGGGAGTTCGTCGGTTTGCATGGCGGCGCGGATTTCTATGCCACCGATATTGACAGTCTCAAGCGTGAAGGCGCTGCATCGTTGCGTGTGTATCTTGACATGTGCCGTGAAGACGGCGTCGAGCCCACGCGGGCTTTTTCCGGCAAGTTGAACCTGCGGCTTTCTCCCGGGTTGCACGCCGATATCGCCGCCATCGCCGCCGCTCAAGGCAAGAGTCTGAATCAATGGATCAACGAAGAACTCGGCACCGCGGTTGCCGATTCGCCGTGAGAAACCGCTTCTTCCGTAACGCAAAAGCGTTTGGAGCCCGATAAAAAATGAGATCAACCGACCACACCCTCTACCTGCTCGCGACGGCAAAGCTGCTGGCGGTAAGCTCTTGTATTTCAGGTGCAATCACTACATGTTGTAGTTTAATCCTTAAAAATCAACTATATGCAGATTTGCATAGGACAGTCGGGTAGAGTAGCCTACCGGTAGCGGCGCAACGGGGTACTGTGCTGCAAACTGGAGAGATGACATGAGCGCGATTTGGTCTGTCCTGGCTAGGGCAGAGGTGCAGCTTGCGTTGCTAGGGCTGCTGTTGTGGTTCGTCTGGTGGTTTCGCGGGTGGTACAAGGACGTGAACTATGATCGTAAAAGATTAGGGGAGTCGGACGCGAGCATCAAGGATGATGTTAAGGATATCAAAAAGAGCTTTGACGACGTAAAAAGAATCGTTTTTCTAATGGCCGGGCGTGTGTTACCGCCAGAAGCGATCATCCAGAGAAATAGCCCTCTTCAACTAACCGAGTATGGCAAAAATCTGTCAAGACAGATTGATGGGGAGGCCCTTGCTATGCGGTTGGCTGAAAGCGCATGGACGGAAGCCAAGCATAAAGAAGAATATGAGTTGCAAAATTTTAGCTCGAGATATGTTTATGACTATTTCGAGTTGAATCCTGTCCACGAGAAAGAAGTCGAAAAACTAACGTATGAGAGTGATCTCACGAGACCTGAGATATATCAGATTTTGACAATCGAGCTTCGTGATGTATTGGTTGCCAAACATAAACAGGCGAGATGAACAACGCCATAGCCTTGGCACATAATGACTACACTCGGAGCCGACGGCGGAAAACAAAATGAAAACCACCGATCACACCCTCTACATGCTCGCCACGGCCAAGCTGCTGGCGCAGTACATCGCCACCGCGAGACAGGCGGGGCTTGAGCGCGATGCAATCAATACGGTGCTGGCCACGGTCTCCGCCCAGTCGGTCATCAGCGAATTCTGGGTAAGCGACGAAAGCGGCGAGGTCGAGTACAGCAATGCCGACCCGCAAGGCTTCCGCTTTCCCCTGGACCCGGAAGCGGACTCCCAGGCCGCGCCTTTCGCCGCCTTGCTGAGCGGCAAGTCATCCATGGTGGTGCAGGCGCCCTGTCCCCGGGACCTCGACGGCCGCCGCTTCCAGTACGTTGGCGTTGCCGGAGTCGACAAGCCGCGCATCGTCCAGGTGGGCGTTGCAGTCGAAGACGGCGAAGAGTGAATGGAAGACAACCCGATGCGGCATACCAGCTATTTTCCTGCTTGCACTGTGCGTCCTTTTTCAGTCATTCTGCGCGTAGTCGCGGAATCTCCCTGGAGAGGCCACCACGCGTGAATCTGCAACATCGCTTCGCTACGAGCAGAATGACATGAAAGCGGTCAGGCGCCAAAGCGGCAGTTACTGGCGACGAAGAGACTTTCTGGCCACCAGCATTAACGCCGGGCTGGTTGCCCTGGCGCTCGGCGGCGCCGCCAGGCGCGCTTTCGCGGCGGCCCTGCCCGCGGACATCACCGGCTTTTCCGCGCTGGAGCTGTCTACCGCCATCGCCAGCCGGGAAGTGGGTTGCGTGGAAGTCATGCAAGCCTATCTGGCGCGCATCCACCGCCTCAATCCCACCTACAACGCCATCATCGGCATGTTGCCCAACGAACAATGCCTCGCCCTCGCGGAAACCGCCGACGCCGAGCTGGCGCGAGGCGAACACCGGGGCTGGATGCACGGCATGCCCCATGCGGTGAAAGACCTGACTCCCGCCGCGGGCCTGCCCTATACCAGCGGCTCGCCGATGTTCCGGAACCGCATCGCCGAGCAGGATGGCGCCGTGGCCGCGGCCATGCGCGCCGCCGGGGCGATCTTCATCGGCAAGACCAACGTCCCCGAATTCGGGCTCGGCTCGCAATCCTACAATTCCGTCTGGGGCGCCACCGGCTGCGCCTACAACCCCGAACTGACCAGCGGCGGAAGCAGCGGCGGCGCGGCCTGCGGCATGGCCACCCGGATGCTGCCCATCGCCGATGGCAGCGACATGATGGGTTCCCTGCGCAATCCCGGCGCTTTCAATAACGTCATCGGCTTTCGCCCCAGCGCCGGGCTCGTCAGCGGCGACGATCCCTTCTCCCGGGCGCTTTCCACCTCCGGGCCCATGGGCAGAAACAGCGCCGATACCATCCGCCTCCTGCACACCCTGGCGTCGGCGCCCGGCCCCGAGCAGCCGGCGGCGCTGCGGAACGCCCTGACCGGCGGCAGCGAATATCGGCCGCTGGAACTTGCCGGCCTGCGCATCGGCTGGATGGGCAGCTATGAGGGCTATCTCGCCGTGGAGCCAGGCATACTCGGGCTCTGCGAAGCCAATCTTGCCGCTCTCGAAGCCGAAGGCGCCATCGTCGAGCCTGTCATGCCGCGTTTTGACATGGCGGAGTTGTTCCAGTGCTGGCTTGACCTGCGCAACCGGGGCCGCATCGGCATGCGCGAGTATTACGAAAATGCCGATACGCGCCCGCTGCTCAAGCCGGAACTCGTCTGGGAAATCGAGATGGGCTACGAACTCGGCGCCGACGACATCTATCGGGCCGATGCGATCAGGCGGCGCTGGTACGCCGAAATCAACCGGCTGTTCGGCGAACATGACTTCCTGGTATTGCCCACCGCCCAGGTTTTCCCCTTCCCCAAGACCACGCCCTGGCCCGGGGAAATCGACGGCAGGACCATGGACACCTACCACCGCTGGATGGAAGTCGTAATCGGCGGCAGTCTTGCCGGCATCCCGGTGGTGAATGTGCCAGTGGGCTTCGACGGGCGCGGGCGGCCCATGGGAATGCAGGTCATGGGGCCCTTCGCCAGGGACCGCAAGGTGCTGGAATTCTCCCTCGCCCATGAGCGGATTACCGACCACCTTGGCCGCCGGCCGGAACTGCCGGCAGCTTAGTATTTCACCCGATTTGCCGACATTCTGATGGGAGGCGCCGAATTCCCGGCGCTTTCCCGTGGCGCGGGTTTGCGCGCTCTTCCCTTCGAAGGGATACAGGAATGCCCAACGTCGCCTCATTCCGCGCGCAGTCGCGGAATCTCATGAACCCGGCACTGCCATTCGACGGGAGATTCCGCGACTGCGCGCGGAATGACGGGGGGTGGGTGGGCGTCACCAGAACTGTCCGTTCCACACTGATACTGTTGTTGGCTTTCGCCCTCGGCCCGGCCTTTGCCGCGGGTAGCTGCGGGGAAGACGAATACCGCACGCCGGTGGGCGGCTGTTATCCCGTCTGGCACGGGCAGACGCCGAACGGTGCGTACTACACCATCGCCATCCCCGAAGGCTGGGTTCCCGGCAAGGGGCTGGTCATCTGGAATCACGGGCTGCAAACCTATCTCGGCGGCGACACCCTCGACCTGCTCACCGCCAACCTGCTTGGCCTCGAGGCGGAAACCGACATCCAGGTCATGGGCGAGGTCGCCCCCGAACCCGGCCTGGGCGATGTGGCCGGCATCGTGCTGTCCCAAGGCTACGCCATGGCCGCGTCGAGCTTCCTGCAAACCGGCTGGGCGGTATTCGATTCCCACCTCGCCAATGCCGAGTTGTACGACCAGTTCCTCGAAATCGCCGCGGAGTTCGGCCCTGGGACACCCACCCCGCTGTATCTGCTCGGGGGTTCCATGGGCGGCATCGTCAGCCTGCGCGACATGGAAGAAGGGCTGATTCCCGAGCCCGACGGCGCCTTGCTGCTTTGCGGCGCCGTGGCGGGTTCGGAAAACTGGCGCAACGCCTTCGACCTGCGCATGATCGCCGAAGCCATCTGCGCCGGCGAAGACGAAAGCGCGTTTCCCACGCCCTGGTACGAAATTCCCGCTCTCGGCCAGGAAATCGACTGGATCCGCGAACTCGATTCCTGCACCGCACTCGGTAGTCGTATCGCCGCCGAAAACAAGCACGACGATTTGCAGGCGGAAATCGACGAACTGCGGGCGCGCAAGGCGGTCGAGGGCAATATACTGCGGGAGTTCGACCTGCAACGACGCATCGCCGCCCGCGAAGTGGAACAGCGTCTCGTGATGCAAACCTGGAAACAGCTTTCCTCGAACCGGCAGGTGGGCAACTACGAGCGCCTGCAGCGCCTCGCCCCCACCGAATCGGCGGTGATGCTGTCGGTGGGGTTGTTCTACGGGACCTTCCTGCTGCCGCGGCTGATCCAGGAACCCGGCAAGCTCAATGGCCTGAATCCGTTTCACAATATCGCCGCGGACTACGGCGACGACTGGCTCAACCGGCGCATCGGCCGCGGCATCGGCTTGCCCGCGGCGCGACGCGCCCTCGCCGCGAACTACAATCCCCGCGGCGAAATCGGGGACACCCGCATCGTTTCCATACATACGTCGCGGGACGGCATCGTGGCGGTGGAAAATCAGGCGGCGCTGCAATCCCTGCTGCCTCCGGAGCAACTCAGCGTCGGAATTGTCGCCGAGTCGGCGCCGACACATTGCGGCTTCCGCGAGTCGGAAGTCATCGCCGCCTGGAATCTGCTGCAGCGATGGGTCGAAGGCGGCGCCCGGCCGGACGCCGCCGCCCTGCGGGAGGAATGCCACGCCGTTTCCGGCCGCAGCGACCAGGGCACGATTCCCCGGGACTGGGACCGGGCCCCGGACGGCGAACTGCATTCCGGCAACCGCTGCCGCTATGCGCCCGATTTCGAGATCGATCCGGAATTGACGCTGTATTCCAGGGAACCGTCGTCCCGCGCCGAAGGCAATGTTTTCGACGCCGCCACGGGCGTCATCGGCGTTGCCGAAATGGAAGCGGAACTCGAAGGCGAGGTCAGCCTGTACCGCACCGAACTCGAATTGACCGACCCGGCCAGACTGGTTTTCGCGCCGCGCAATACCCGGCCACTGGACAACGCCAACTGGCGCCACCGGGCAGCCGTGGACGAACAATTCCGTTTCTACCTGCCCGACATGGGCGTAAGCAACGACCCGAACCTGGCGGGCCAGCGCTTCAACGTCTACATGCAACTCACCGAAGCCCTGGAATTCGAATTCATCGATTTCGAACCGGCAAGCGTCTCGCCGCAGTGATTCACAATCACTGTCATTCCCCTGCCGCCTTACTTGAAAAATTCCACGTAGAAGCGCAGTTTGCCGAGGGGTTTCACCTCGTGGGCGACTTGCGGCTCGACGACGCCGGGGTTCCGCGGGTCCAGCACCCGTTCTTCCAGGCTCGGCGCCAGGATGCGGTAGCGCAGCCTGCCTTCGAGCACGACAATACGGCCCCAGGTTCCCGCCTTGGTGCTATGAGACTTGAGCAGGCCCACGGGAACCGTCTCCTCCGTGA
>JAJECW010000019.1 GCA_022821865.1 Pseudomonadales bacterium | reverse complement strand
TCGGACTGCGCGGACAACCTCTTCAAGGCCTCCGTCAACTGCCTCTCCAACTCGGTCATACAGCTTCCTCACTCTCTCCACAGCTTTATGTAGGGCCGCCCGTCGACGGTGAAGGCCGTCAAGACCGGCGTGCCGCGCGGCAGTGTCACGTACCGCTCCCCGTTGACCTCCCGCAGCCCCACGCCCCACGTCGCCTCCTCGATCTCGGTCAGCATCTCGCGCCCACCCGCGATCTCCAGGCCCACCATCGACCGCGTCTCGATCCGGTCCTGACCGCTCCGCGACAACCACTGAATCGTCGACCAGATACCGCCGAAGAAACCGAGCAAGAGGCTCAGGCGGATTGCTGGCGGCACAAATCACGGCAGGAAATCTTCTAAAGTCATACAGGACTGCACGATCTGCGCTTCCTGCCGTTGAGCCGCGTCGGCTCCCGATGTCCGAAAACAGCGGGGAAATCGCCCCAAACTGCGGGAATCGCTCTCCCCTTCTGGCAATGGTTTACGGCACCGCCAAGGCCGCATCCCACTCGCTGTGAGCTTGCCTATCCGGCGTCTTCATGCTCCGCCAAGGGATCGGGCAGCCCGTCCACGATCCGCGCCGTCTCAGCGCTGAGGTGGATGATCCGACCGATGGCAGTCACCAAGTCGCGGGGGTCGTTGAACCACCCGTTGGCATCGTTGACGATGCCGCTCCGCTTGTCGGTCCTCACATAGTAGTAGAACATGAGCCATTCGAGCGGCGTTCGTCCGTTGACGACGTAGCGGTGGGCGTCGGGCGGGATGCCTGAGAGCCGCACCCGTTCGTTCACGATAAGGGTGTCGCGGCCCTTCTTGTCCGCGAAGCGCATCGGGCGATTCCCTAACCGGAAGTCGTCAGGCTGGAGCGGGTGTCCCGTAGAGGACACCACTTCGAGCGGATGTTCTGGAAAATCCTCGTCCTCGTACCGCAGGTGCAGCTCCGCCAGCACGGCCCCGGCGTCGGCGAACGCCCAAAAGTCCCGGGCGAAGGGAATGCGCGGCAGGCCCTTCGCGAGATCGTTGGCGAAGCGCTCTCGGTAGTGTGGCGAATGCAGGACCCCGTACACGTAGTCGAAGATGGCGTCCTTGGTGATCGAGCGGTGCCCGTACTCGATCCTGAACCGTTTCAGGGCCGCGTCAGTGATGTTGTCGATGCGCTCGATTTCCCGCTCCTGCGGGAAGAGGTCCGCGTCGTCAAAGATACCCCCTTGGACGGGAGTAGACCCACCTTGGGAAGCACTGCCCGAACGAGAGGAAGTGGAGGTCGGGCATTCGCTCGGCGGCGAGGGCGGAGAATGGCCTCGTCGAGCCGATCCCTGGGACGCAGATGACGCGGTTGAGCGGCGGTGGCGGTATCTCGGGAAGCACTGGCCCTTCGATATGACTTCGAGATCCGGCATCGTGTCCACAATGAGCGCCGAGAACGGCTTGGTCGATCCGACGCCGGGAACGCAGATCGCTCGGCTCGGCTCGGCTCGGCTCGGCTCGGCTCGGCTCGGCTCGGCTCGGCTCGGCTCGGCTCGGCTCGGCTCGGCTCGGCTCGGCTCGGCTCGGCTCGGCTCGGCTCGGCTCGGCTCGGCTAATAGTATGGTCCTGATTGCTGATTCGCATTGTCAAGCCCCTCCTCGTGGGCGCACTGGAATTTCTCCTCCCGCCCTTGTGGCCGAAAGTCTTGGGAGTCTACAACAATCCCATTCCCTGTCACAAGCCGCGGCTCCGGCATGTCGCGGCTCCGGCAGCCGGCAAGCGATTCGGGAGCATCATCCAAAAACCCCCCGTAGCCTCCCCAAAATTGATTACAATAGCGCGTTGTCCACTTTCCGGCTCCCATTGCAATTCCAGCATGAATCTGCGGCCAATCCGACCCATGAGGGACTGAACCGCCATATGTACAGATATGATCAGTACGACCATGCCATGCTCGCCGAGCGGGTGGCTCAGTTCCGGGACCAGACCCGGCGTTATCTCGACGGCAAACTGAGCGAGGCGGAGTTTCTGCCGCTGCGGCTGCAGAACGGACTGTATGTCCAGCGGCTCGCGCCCATGCTGCGGGTGGCGGTTCCCTATGGCCTGCTTTCATCGGTTCAACTGCGCAGACTGGCCCATATCGCCCGCCACTACGACAAGGGCTACGGCCATTTGACCACCCGCCAGAATATCCAGTTCAACTGGCCCGAACTCATGGATGCCCCCGATATTCTCGCCGATCTTGCCGAAGTGGAAATGCACGCCATTCAGACCAGCGGCAATTGCATCCGCAATGTGACCACCGACCATTTCGCCGGCGCCGCCGCCGATGAAATCGAGGACACCCGGCCCTGGTGCGAAATCATCCGCCAATGGTCCAGCTTCCATCCGGAGTTTGCCTACCTGCCGCGCAAGTTCAAGATCGCCGTCTGCGGCACCCCCGCCGATCAGGCCGCGACCCAGGTTCACGATATCGGCGTGTATCTCCTGCGCGGCGATGATGGCAAAACCCGTTTCCGCATTCTCGCCGGCGGCGGACTCGGCCGCACCCCGGTCATTGGCCAGGTGATATTCGAGCAGGTGGAGAAACCCCATCTGCTCAGCGCGCTGGAAGCCATCATGCGGGTATACAACCGGGAGGGCCGCCGCGACAACAAGTACAAGGCGCGGATCAAGATTCTGGTGCGGGAATCCGGCGCCGACCAATTCCGGGAAAAAGTACACCGGGAATGGGAGCGCATCAGGGATTCCGCCATGACGCTTACCGAGGCGGAAATCCGGCGCTGCCAATCCTTTTTCAGCGGCCCGGACCATGTGCGGCGCCTCAACGGCTCCGATACGCTCGAAGAGTCCTTGCGGAACGACGCGGAATTCGCGCTCTGGCATCGGCGCAATGTGCGGGCCCACAAGCAGCCGGGATACGCCATCGTCACCGTAAGCCTGAAGCAGACCGGTCTGGCGCCGGGAGACATCAGCGACCGGCAGATGGACTTCCTCGCCGACCTTGCCGAGCGTTACAGCTTTGGCGAGGCCAGAATCAGCCACAAGCAGAACATCATTCTCGCCGATGTGGAGCAGCGCCGCCTCCATGCCCTGTGGCGGGAGCTTGGCGCCGAATCGCTGGAAACTCCGGCGCTGGGCCTGCTCACCGATATCATCTGCTGCCCCGGCGGCGATTTCTGCGCCCTGGCCAATGCCAAGTCGATACCTCTGGCCGAGGAAATCCAGCGCGATTTCAGGGATTCCGCGGAACTCGAGGAAATCGGCGATCTCAGCCTCAATATCTCGGGCTGCATGAATGCCTGCGGCCACCACCATGTGGGCAATATCGGCATTCTCGGCGTCGACAAGAAAGGCGAGGAGTTCTACCAGATCTCGCTCGGCGGCTCCTCCGCCCGGCAGGCGAGCCTCGGCAAGATACTCGGGCCTGCCTTTGCCCGGGAGGAAGTGCCCGGGGTATTGCATATCCTGGTGGATGTGTACAAGGCGCGGCGTCACCCGGGCGAAGCCTTTCTCGACACCTACCGCAGAATCGGCCACGAACCTTTCAAGCAGGCGGTCTATGCCGATCGTCATTGACCAGAAGGCCATCCTCCGCCAGGACCGCTGGACCGTATTGCGGGAGGCGTCCGGGCCGGAGGTGCTGCGGGCGGCGCCGGGACGGAATTTTGTCGCGCCGCTGGAGTTTTATCTGCGATACCGCAGCCTGCTCGATGAATACCCCGGCGAAAAAGGCGTCTGGCTCGACAGTCATGAAAACCCGGAAGCCATTGCCTGCGATCTGGAGAGCCTGGCGATAATCGCCCTGAATTTTCCCGTCTTCCGGGATGGCCGCTCCTTCAGCAATGCCCGTGAGTTGCGCGAACATTACCGCTATGGCGGCGAGATCCGCGCCATCGGCGACGTGCTGCGGGACCAGCTCTTCTACATGGCGCGCTGTGGATTCGACAGCTTCGCCCTGCGCCACGATCAGGACCCGGAGACCTGCCTGGCGGCTTTCCGGGATTTCAGCACCGGCTACCAGGCGAGCATCGATGAGCCAGTGCCGCTATTCCGTCGCAGACACAGCCAGCGGCAGGCGTGATGGGCGCGGAATCCCTGCTGTTTTCCTTTTTCCTGATCTTCACCGGCGCCACGGTGCTTTCCACCGCGGCGCTGTTTCTGCGAATTCCCCTGCTGGTGGCGTATATTGTGGCGGGAATCCTGCTCGGCCCTTTTGGCCTGGGCTGGATATCCGACGCCGCCCTGCTCGTTGACATCGCCGAAATCGGCATACTTTTCCTGCTGTTCCTGCTCGGGCTCGACATGCAGCCGGTCAAGCTCATGGCCACCTTGCGCAATACCTTCTGGGTGACCCTGATCAGTTCGCTGCTGTTCCTGGCCCTGGGGCTGGCGACTGGCCTGCTGTTCGCCTTTCCCCCCCGGGACAGCCTGGTGATCGGATTCGCCATGATTTTTTCCAGCACCATTATCGGCATCAAGCTGCTGCCCACCACGGTGCTGCATCAGCGGCACATGGGAGAACTGATGGTGGGTATTCTGCTGCTGCAGGACTTTATCGCCATCTTCCTGCTGGTCTTCCTCGACCAGGGGGAACTGGCGCAGGCCGGGGTATTGCGCACCCTGCTCGCCTTTCCGGCCCTGCTGCTGCTCGCCTGGGGCATGACGCGCTTCGTGCTGGTGCCACTGATCGCCCGCTATGACCAGTTCCGCGAATACCTGTTCCTGCTTGCCATCGGCTGGTGCCTTGGCATGGCGGAAACCGCGGAACTGCTCGGACTGACCGCGGAAGTCGGCGCTTTTGCCGCCGGCGTCAGCCTCGCCACGAGCCCGGTGTCGATGTACCTGTCGGACCGGCTCAAACCCTTGCGGGATTTCTTTCTGATCCTGTTTTTCTTTTCCCTGGGCGCCCAGTTCAATATCGCCCTGGTGGACCGGTTCATCTGGCCCGCGGTGGTTCTCTCGGCGCTTGCCCTGAGCCTCAAGCCCCTGGTGTTCCGCGCCCTGCTGCTGCGCTTCAGCGAACGCCGCGCCCTAGCCTGGGACGCGGGCCTGCGGCTCGGCCAGATCAGCGAGTTCTCGCTGCTGATCGCCTTTGTGGCGTTTCAGGCGGGGTCCATCAGCGAGATGGCGGCCATGACGATTCAGGGGGCGGCGATTCTGACCTTCCTGTTTTCTTCCTGCTTTGTGGTGATGCTCTGTCCCACGCCAATTGCGGTGAACCCGCGGCTTCGGCGGGATTGAGACGCCATCCCTGATGGCGCGGAGACTACGCGCAGAATGACAGAGGTTCCACTTACAACTTCAGCAGGAATCTTCCCAGGGCCTGGCCGTTACGCACTGCGTTGAGGCTCGGGCCAAGTTGGTCCAGGCTGATTTCGGTGGCGATCCGCTCCAGGCCGGCGGGCTTCCAGTCGGTCGCCAGACGCTTCCATAGCGCGGACTTGACCTTGGGCGGCGCTTCCGCCGAGTCGATGCCGAGCAGGTTGGCGGCCCGCAGAATGAAGGGGAATACCGTGGCGGGAAACTCCGGCGACTCCACCAGACCACAGCAGGCCACACTGCCTCCGTACCGCAAGCCCTTGAGCACATTGCCCAGGGTCTTGCCCCCCACCACATCCACCGCGGCGGCCCACTGTCCCTTGAGCAGCGGCCTGGGATTTTCTTCCGACAGGATAGCGCGATCGATGATTTCCGCCGCGCCGAGCGAGCGCAGCAACCCGTGACTCTGCGCCTTGCCGGTGCTTGCGGTTACCGCAAAACCGAGTCTGGCCAGCAGGGCCACGGCGAGAATGCCGACGCCGCCGGTGGCGCCGGTGACCAGCACCGGCCCCTGCCCGGCTTCGAGGCCATTGTGGATCAGCTTCTCCACGCACTGGGCCGCGGTGAAGCCCGCTGTGCCGATGATCATGCTTTCCCTGGCGCTGAGTCCGTCCGGCAGCGGCAGCACCCATTTCGCGGGTACCCGGATCATCCCGGCGAAGGCGCCCGAGGTATTCATGCCCAGGTCATAGCCGCTGGCGATGACCGCCTGGCCGGGCCGCAAGCGCTCGTCCGCGGATTCCACCACGATACCGGCGGCATCGATTCCCGGGGTATGGGGATAGTTTCGCGTTACGCCGCGATTGCCGCTGGCGGAAAGCGCGTCCTTGTAGTTGAGGCAGGAATACCGCACCTGTATGAGCGCCTCGCCGGGGGGCAGTTCCGCGACGTCGCGCTCGACCACCTGGCCGTGGAATTCGCCCTGGTCGTTTTCGGCAACCCGCCAGGCCTTGAATCTGTCGTTCATGGATAACTCCCTGGATGCCATGGGGATATCCCGCGGCTACGCGCAGCCCCTCTTTCAGTCATTCCGCGCGGAGCGAAGCGCAGTCGCGGAATCTCCCCGCTATTGCACATTCGTGTTGGTCGGGGCGCCTGTCCACTTCAGCAGCAGGCGGTCAAGCGCGGCGTACAAGGCTTCGCCGAGCCGCTCGTGGGCGGGTTTGCGGATGACGTATTCCACTTCATAGACCTTGTTTTCGGCGCAGGCGGCGACGATGCGCTCGTCGCTGGTGCCGATCTCATCCACAAGCCGCAGATCCCTGGCCTGCAGCCCGACCCAGGTTTCCCCGGTGGCGATGCGGTCGGCGTCCACCACCGGACGGTGCCGCTTGACCCAACTCTTGAACAGGCCGTGGATATTGTCCACGTCCTCCTGGGCCTTGTCCCGGGCCTTGTCGGTGTTTTCCCCGAACAGCGTCAGGGTACGCTTGAACTCGCCGGCGGTGAGCATTTCATAGTCGACTTCCTTGCGTTGCAACACCCGATGGAAATTCGGCAACTGCAGGAGAACGCCGATGGAGCCGATAATGGCGAAAGGCGCGGCAACGATCCGATCCGCGAGGCAGGCCATCATGTAGCCGCCACTGGCGGCCACCTTGTCGACGCAGATGGTCAGGGGAATCTTGCGGTCCCTGATGCGGGCAAGCTGGGACGAAGCCAGCCCGTAGGCGTGGACCATGCCGCCGGGGCTTTCGAGACACAGCAATACTTCATCGCTCTCCTTTGCGATGGACAGCACAGCGGTGATTTCCTCCCGCAGGGAAGCCACTTTCTCCGCCGCCACATCTCCCTTGAAACGCAGCACGAACAGGCGTTTCTCGGTCTCCGGCTCTTGCTCCGGATCCTTCTCCAGGGCCTTGGCCCGCCGCTTTTTCGCCTTGGCTTCCTTTTTCCGCTCGGCCTTTTCCGCCTTGTTCAACTGCTTAAACTGCGCCTTGCCGAGCACCCTGGAGCGCAGGGCGTCCCGCAATTCGTCCACGTGCCGGTTCAGCTCGGTCACCTTGATGCGACCGCGCCTGCCTCCCCGGCGGCGGTTGCCGGCGGCGGCGATGGCGCCGATGACCAGCATGACGGCGATCACGATGGTGACCGCCCTGGCGAGAAACATGCCGTATTCAATCAGGTATTCCACCATTCAACTCCTTCCTTTTGGATTCCGGCCGACTTACTGTGGAAATCGGCCCCGACCCTGATTTCATCTCGACGGAACAGGAAGGTCCGCCTCATTGGAAATCCAAAGCAGGGCAAAGCGCGTGGATGCGGGGTATCGGCAACAAGTCGTCTCCCCAGAAAGCGCACACTGGCATCTGCGATTGGATTGATCATCCGGCGCCAAACAATTTCTTGTACCATTCAACGAAAGCAAGGGCCGCAAGGCTATCCGCCCGAAAATACTCGGCTTTAATCGCAGATCCATAAGGCATACCCGGTTCTTCCTGCCACGCCAGCCAGGAATGGAGAACCGCCTTTTTGCTACTGCTTGCCGAAAAGCGGGCGCCATTTGCTTTTGCTTCGTCGGTCGACCGGCTGGCAAGCGGAATTAATTGATCTTTTTTATCGACGAGGTCTTGCAAAAAATCTTCGAGCGCCCCGCTTCGTTGATTATCCGGCATAAGCCACACACCTATACGAACCTTCAACTCGGCGATTTCTTCGATAAATCCGTTCTCGGGAATTTTCTTCGGCAGGATTAGATCAAAATTGCGAAGCCTGTCTCGAACCGCATCCCAACTGCTTTCCGGCTTTTCGTCGGCATCCAGCACGAAACCCACGGATCGACCATTACCAACCAGAGTGGCGGTACGCATTGCTTCAAGCACTTTCGATTTGTCTCCGGCCGCCTTGATCTCGGGAACACTCTCCGGGAATTCGTTATCGGATCGTGTGTCGCCCTTTAGCGGACAATCGAATCCGTGTCTCAGCAAGAGATGCTTGATGGCATGAATGTCGTCCCTGCCCTCGACATGCAGGTTGGATCGTTCCAGCGCGGGCATCACCGAACCTCGATATCCTGTTCGATCGCCACCTTGACCTCTTCGCCTTTGAGGCAAACGGCCCGATCAAGAGAAGGCGCCACCTTCTGGATGCATACCTCATCCGCGAGATCGTCCCGCGACCGGATCAGGGATGCCAGACCACGGATGCAATCGTAGCTGTGCGTGGTTGCGAAAACCTGCACATTGTTCTTTCGCGCGACTTCCACGACGAAACGCCACATTTCCTCCATTACTGTCCAGTGCAGGCCGGTGTCGATCTCATCGGCCAGGAGGAAGCCGTTTGCCGTCCCCACGAAAGACAGTCTGAGGGCTAGCAGCCGGCGCAAGCCATCCCCGAAACTGGAAATTGGCACTCGTCTCGCGCCGTTTCCAGAACCCAGCAAAATGCCGCTTCCGAACGGACTGCCGGTCAGAAAATGAATCGAGTTTAACGAGGGAACCAGTATTTTCATGTCGTTGACAATTTCTCCCTCAAGACTGTTCGCGAGGACCGTATCCCACGATTTGTTCATTTTCGCTGGGTCGAAAGAGTCAACTGTTAGAAATTGAGTGGGCGAGCCCAACAATCGATCATGCATTGCAGCATGTTGGCGCTTGAAAACCACGCTGCCGTCTTCCAGCATGGGCAATGTGATCGGTTCGTTCGACACGCTCGAGTTGATCTTCAAAACGAATGCGAAAGCGGGGGCATCGTCTTCTTCCCGCTCGGAGTGCTGTATATGAAACTCTTCGTCGGCTTCGTCGATCGCCTTGACTTCGAACGTCACCGATCGTGTCCCGTCATCGGAGCGCACATGAAAGGACGATCCTACTTCAAGCGAATGGCCGTGAAACACGTGCGAGAAATCCATCGCCCAACTGCCAGGGCCGCGCACTCCGTATCGGGAGCCAACTTCCTGTCGTCTTCTGTCTAATCGTTTGATTACCATCGGATTTCCACCCGAAACCAGAACCTCGATGGCTTCCAGAACGGATGTCTTCCCGCAATTGTTCCTGCCGACGACGAGATTGACCCTTGCCAGATCGGACATCCGGTAAGACGAGAACCCGCGGTACCCGCGAATTTCGAGTGACTTCAGCATTCCATTTCTCGTTTGCGCCTGAAGTGATTTCGGCATCTTAATGGAGGCAAGGTAAATAATCTATTGTTCATGCTTGCGCTGGGAGCGGACGTAGCCTTCGATCAGCTTGCCGGCGACGGAAATGTTCGATGACGGGATATTGGGCAGGTCGGATACCGAAAACCAGCGGGCGTCCTCGATTTCTCCCGGTTCCGGCACGATCTCGCCGCTGCGGTAATCCGCCAGGAAGCCGAGCATCAACTGGGAGGGGAAAGGCCAGGACTGGCTTTGCGCATAACGGATATTTTCCACTTCCAGCCCCACTTCCTCGCGCACTTCCCGGGCCAGGGTCTGCTCCGGGGTTTCGCCGATTTCAATGAATCCCGCGAGACAGCTGTAGAAGCCGCTGCGATAGCGGGCGCTGCGGGCGAGAAGGATTTCCCCGCCCCGGGTCACGAGCACGATGACGCAGGGATTGATGCGGGGAAAGAACTGGTGGCCGCAGGCAACGCACTCGAGTACGCGATCCGTATCCCCGGGGCGGGTGGATTCACCGCACAGCCCGCAGAAGCGGTGGGTGCGCCGCCAGTACACAAGCTGGCTGGCCCGGGACAGCAGTTCGAGTTCGGAATCGCTTTCGCTGAACAGCAGGGAACGCAGGGAGCGGCTTTCCGCCTCGTCGGCGCCGGAAAGATCGGCGGCAAAACAATCCTCGGCGACGGGTAGCAATTGCGGGTTTTCGCCGAGCAAGGGGCCGGCGGTTCGGGCGGACCAGAAAACTTCGCCGCCGTTGAGCAGGATCCGGTCCCGCCGGAACAGCAGCAATCTGGCGGATGCGGGCGGCCGCCCTGGGAAAAGCGTCCCGGAAGTCATGCCGAAGCAGGGGAATCCGCTGGCCGGCGCGGCAAGGCCGGCCAGCGGAGCCGCATCATTCCTGGGGCAGCAGCGGCATCTCCCGCAGCGGGCTTTCGAAGAATCCCCAGAACAGGGTCATGATGATGGTACACATGACCAGGGTGATCAGCATTACCGGCAGACCCTTGCGGAACCACAGGCCGGGGGTGATGGCCAGACTCGGGTCGCCCTGTTCCTTGGCGAGCTTTTCGGAGATCGACACGATAAACACATTGGCGGTGGAGCCCAGATGCGTGCCATTGCCGCCCATGCCCACGCCGGCGGCGAGGCCCCACAGCAGCGGCGTCACATTGACGCCCTGGGCGTCCATGCCCACCAGAATCGGCAGCATGGCGGCGGTGAAGGGGATATTGTCGATGGCCGCCGACAGGATCGCCGCAACCCACATCAGCACCAGGGTGGCGGTCAGCAGGTCGTTCTGGGCGAATGGGATGACGAATTGTCCGATGTACTGGAGGAAGCCGCTGTGCTCCACGCCGCCGACGATGATGAACAGGCAGCCGAAGAACATGAGCAGGGCCAACTCGGTATGGGCGAAGGACTCTTCCATGTCGAGCCTGTTGCCAATGACGGCAAGCGCCGCAAGGCCGAGGCCGGAAACAAACCAGGGCTCCCAGTGCAGGGCATTGTGGGCCATGAAGCCCACCACCATGACGACGAGCACGGCCAGGGCGCCGTACCAGGTGCGCGGGTCGACGAGTTGCTCGCGCTCGTCAAGCTGCAGGGGCGCGGGTTTGACCGCCAGTTCCTCCTTGAAGAGGATGCGCAGGAAGAACAGGATCACGAGCCAGGCGGCGAACACCATCAGGAACATGTGCTGGGCGAATTCATTGAAGCTGATATTGAATTCCGAGCCGATCATGATGTTGGGCGGGTCACCCACCAGGGTGGCGACGCCGCCGGTATCCGACAGCAGCGCGGCGGCGAGGAGGAAGGGAACCGGCGTGATGCGCATGGACTGGCAGATGAGAATGATGAGCGGGCCGAAGATCACCACGGTGGTGACGTTGTCGAGCAGCAGCGACAGCACGGTCACCAGGGTGCCCATGAGCGCCAGCAGCAGAAACAGGCGGCCCTTGCTGTAGTCCGCCACCCAGTAGGCGAGTTGCTGGAATCCTCCGGTGGGAATCATGATGGCGACAATGGTCATCATGCAGCCGAGCAGCAGAATCACGTTCCAGTCGATGGCCTCGATGGCGCCTTCGGGATCGTAAAACCCCATGATCTGCCCCACAACCACCATGACCGCGGCCCCCACCATGGCGCATTTCACCCGGTGTACGCCGTGGATGCCTTCGGTGAAAATGGCGGCGAATGTCACTGCGAGCAAAATGCCGGAGACCAGCATGTCGTTGTTCCAGACGAGTGTTTCCATATAACTGCTTCCTCTTCAGAAGTAACGAAACGGTGCGCCGCCCGGGGCGCCGTGAACGCGCGTTTTTCTGTTGCATTATTCCGCACGCAAAACGGGGCAGATGGTATAGCCTTTGTTGATTGCGTACAAGGGAAGCTCTGATTAAGTCAGAGTTTCCCTGCGGCACATGCAAGTGCCGCCGAATTCGATGGGTGAAGGCAAGCGTTTTCGAAGCGCAGCTTCGAGCGTGGCCGCAACGGCGCGGAGCTATGCTCTGCGACTGGAGTAAGCCATTGAATTCGTGAGCAAAACAAAACCACGCTTTTGTTTTGCGGTAATGAAAAATTCCAGGGAGGGAATTTTTCAGAGAATACCAGGGGAAAGCCTCACCAGGCGATGATGAGGCTGGCGTTGAAGCGGTTGCCCGAGCCGTAGGCGCCGGCTTCGCCGCGTTCGGCGCGCAGTTGCAGGGAGAGGTCGAAGCGGTCGCCGCGGGCCTTGCTCAGGCGCCAGGCGAACTGGGCGCCGATGGTCTGGCGCGCTTCGTTGCCGGAGTCCGGGGATTCGTGGGCGTCTAGGGCGTGGTTCAGGCTTTGCCGCAGGTCTGGCTCCAGGCCCGGTATGCCGCCGGGGCCGGTGGGCGCGGCCGCGCCGAAGCCCACTGCCCCGCCGATTCCGTAGGGCATGGACTGGCTGCGGGTGACGGTCAGTTCCAGCGACAGGTCGCGCTCCGGCGACAGCGACTTCAGCCGCCAGCCAAGGGTGTGGTCCCGGGCGCCCGAACCCTGGCTGAAGGCGAGCTTCGGACTGCCGAGGAACTTGCCGGGCAGGGCCAGGCCGTATTCGGCTTCGGCGGTCCAGCGGCCTTGCATGGGCGAGTCGTAGCCGGACTGGTATTGCATGGTTTGCTGGTTGGAGAACATGCTTTGCAGCAGGCCCGAAGTCGCGCCGCCGAGGTCCTGGCCGAGCTTGAGCAGCAGGCCCTCTTCCGAGGCGGTGTCCGGGTCCCAGGTCATGGTCGCGCCATAGCTCCAGTCGCGGAAGCCGCCGCTTTCGCGGCTGGCCGCGCCCCGGCCATGGAGGGACAGGTCGAGGCCGAGTTCCGGCGCCCGCCAGGCGATGCCGCCGCCCACGTCCACGCCGAATCCGGTTTCGGCGTCGCCGGCGTCGTGGCGGACGCCGGCTTCGAGCGTGGGGCGCAGGTCGCCGAGGGCGCCGAGGGAAAGATTCCAGCTTCCTTCAAGGCCGAGTCTTGCGCGGCTGACGTCGGCGCTGGTGGCGATGAGACCTTCGGCGTCGTCCGAAGTGGTGCGCGCCCAGAGCAGGTCGGATTTGGCGGAAACCGCGAGCCCGCCGAGTTGCGGCAGGGTGAACAGCGCCTGTTCGCCGCCCACCGCGGCCATTTGCCAGCCGAGATCGGCCTCGATGGGTTCGGCGTCGCCTCCCGGCGAGAGTTCCATGGTTCCCGTACCGACACCGAACGCGCCCCAGACTTCCCTGCCTTCGGCCAGGCGCAGCTTGCCGTAGGGGGTGACGGCGGCAAGGCGGGCGCGGATGTCGCCGCCGTTGAGTGCCGATTCGTCGCCGCCGGCCGCTCCTTTCGATTCGCCGGGGCGGTAGCTGCCCAGGCCTTCGGTGTAGTTGAGGCCGACGCCGGCGAGCCAGTTGTCCCGGGCGACATCGCCGCCGAACATGCCGGTGAGCATGCTGCCTTCGAGGCCGAGGGCGCCTTCGTCGCCGCGGAACTGCGCTTCGTTGAGGCTGCCCCAGAGCGACCAGGTGGTTTCGGGAATCGGCGCGGGTTCGGCGTTGATTTCCGGCAGTTTGGCGAGCCAGTCGCTGGCCGTGCCGGCCTGACCGCAGGATTCCGTCATTCCGCGCGCGGTCGCGCCATCTTCCCGAAGTGAGCACTGCGGGAGATTCCGCGACTGCGCTTCGCTTCGCGTGGGTGAGGCCCGGTCGGCGCAGCCGGCAAGGAGCGAAGCTCCTTGAGGGCCGAACGGCTCGGCAGGAATGCCGAGACAGGGGGTTGGCGAAGCCGGAGAATCCGCGCCATGGATGGCAGGCACAACTCTGGAAGGCTCACGATTCCCCAAAGACGAATCGCCGTCGATCACCCCGGTCATGGTGAATTCGCTGCCGCGGAGGAACTGGCGCAGGGCGGCTTCGCGGTCGTGGTTCGCGCCCATGCCGGCGGAACCGAATGGGGCGGACATGGGCTCGCCCATGGCGCCGGCATCATGGCCCTGCCCCATGCCGCCGATGTCATGCCCCTGCCCCATGCCGCCGCCGGGGAAGCCGGAGCCGGGCATCTGGCCCGGCATGGCGCCCGGATACCGCGGGAACCCGGCGCCCATGCCGCCCATGCCGATTCCACCGGACATGCCGCCCATCCCGGTCATGTCCATGCCACCCGGCATTCCGAACGAGCCTGGACCCATGGGCATCATGGAACCGCCCATCGCGGAGCTTCCACCGAAAGACGACGGGAAGGAACTGCCCATCATCGGGACACCCGTCGCCGCGGTCCCGCCGAAGGGCGACCGCAATGCGCCGCCGAATCCGCCGCCGAATCCGCCGCCGTTCCTGCCCGGCGTCATCGGGGCCATGCCCGGGACACCCATTCCCATCGCGGAGGCGCCCATTCCCAGCATCATTGGCGGCATCATTGGGACACCCATGCCTGAGCCGAATCCCATGCCCGGCATGGACGGGACGCCCACGCCCGAATCCATCGCTTGCATCGGATCGCGCTCGCCAGCCGTTCCCCGCCCGGACGGGTTGCCGCGCTGGAAGGCATCGCCGCCCCAGTATTGTGCGTTCATGCCGCCGGGCATGCCGCCCAGGGAGACGCTGCCGATGCGGCCGGAGAAGCCCGGGGTGCGCGGCGCGTCCCAGCGCATGGACACCCCGTCCACCACCTGCTGGGCGAGGCCGCGGCCAAAGCGCGCCAGCCAGGCCTGGGGCAGCGGGTCGGAATTGACGATGGTTCCCAGCGCCACGCCGTCGTCGATGTTC
>JAJECW010000018.1 GCA_022821865.1 Pseudomonadales bacterium | reverse complement strand
TGTCGCATTGACCAGGAATGGAGTATTCTTTCACTGTAATGTTCAGGAACCCGGACACATGCTGAAGCGCATTCACATCAAGGGCTACAAGTCCCTGCACGATGTTGAGGTTACGCTGCCCGACCTAAGCGTCTTGTTCGGCCCGAATGGAGCCGGCAAAAGCAATTTCCTGGATGCCCTCCAACTGTTTTCCAAGCTTGGAACGAGCCGGACGCTCAAGGAAGCCTTCGAACCCCCATATCGCGGAAAACCCATTGAATCTTTCACTGTGGGAGAGCGGGGAATCCGTGGCCTGATTGAAAAGGAAAGCCTGGTGTTTTCGATTGAAGCCGATTTGCAACTTTCCGATGCTGTCGTGAAGTCGGTCAATACACAGATCAGGGAAATTCGCAGACCGAGTGGTGGCACCTCGGCTGGAAAGCGAGAAGGGAATTTGATTGAAGTTCGTGAGCGAAATCTGCGTTATCGCGTCGAAGTCGAAATGTTGCCAAAATCCGGAGTATTAAGAGTAACGGATGAATACCTTGCCGCCCTCAACAGCAAGGGAATGCCAACTCGAAATCGTAGACCATTTATTGAACGCCAGGGAGAGAAAATCCACTTGCGCCTGGAAGGGCAAGCTCATCCAACTTACCATGACAGATATCTCGACCACACAATTCTGTCAAAGCCGCACTATGCTCCTCACTATCCACATTTGGTAGCGGCACATCGGGAACTGGAAAGTTGGCTATTCTTTTACTTTGAGCCCAGAGAAAGAATGCGCGCAGTCAATCCCATAAAGGAGGTTCGTCATATCGGCCTTATGGGTGAGGACCTTGCCGCTTTTCTTCGAACCCTGCAAGCTCTTGAACCTCGTCAATTCCAGGCGTTGGAGAAAGCTTTGCATACTTTGCTGCCCAATATCGATGCAATAGAAGTGGACGTAAACGATGTAGGAGAGGTTGAACTGCGTTTAATTGAAAGCGGAGTTGCGATTCCGGCAAGGGTCCTTTCAGAAGGAACTCTCAGGATTCTCGGGCTTCTAGCCTTGGCGGGCGCCAAGGAAGGTCCTTCGCTAGTTGGATTTGAAGAGCCTGAAAATGGAATTCATCCACGTCGCATACAATTGATCTCCGAATTGCTCAAAACTCGCACGGCATCGGAAAATACACAGTACATTATCACAACACATTCTCCCGTTTTGCCTGATCTTCTTCCAGATCATTCTTTACTTGCCGTGAGAAGCAATCAGCGAGCAACCAGAATTGATCCATTCACTCAATTTTCCACGTTGGGAACATTGGGGCGAGAAGGTGATATAGAAAAAGTTCTAGATGACAGCAGGGAAATTCTTCCGGTATCCACTCGTATTCTTCGCGGTGATTTCGATGCATAACATAGCATTATTCGTCGAAGATTTTGCCCACCAACAAGTTATTGGCGCTATAATAAAAAAGCTTGCAGCCGAAAATGTGTCGAAGCTGAACCTTCAGTGGCGAAGCGCAGTGCGAGGATATGGAAGAGTAGTAAACGAATTTGCGCGTTTTATGCAAGAATTGGAGTCATTGAACGAATTAGCACCTGATCTTATAGTTGTTGCGACAGATGCGAACTGCAAAGGATTTCGACATAGATCGAAAGAATTTCGGTTCGAAAATTCCTGCGCACCAATTGTACAAGCGATTCCCGATCCACATATTGAAAGATGGTTGTTACTTGATGGAGCAGCATTCAAGTCCGTATTCGGCAAGGGTTGCGCGTCGCCTGATTTGAAGTGTGATCGAAGTCGATATAAGCACTTGCTCACAACTGCCATTCGAGAAACGGGAATTATTCCAAGCTTGGGTGGCATAGAATTTGCCGAAGATATCGTGAGTCACATGGATATCAAGAGAGCAGCACAACAAGATGAATCGTTTGCAAGATTTGCAGACAACATTCAATCAATCTTTCGAGAATGGAAATTGACAGGTCCCCAAATCTTGTAATTCGATTGGAGCTGCTTGATGCGCGTTTTCGGAAGCATCGTCTGTGGCGGCGGTCTGGAAGCGGAGTTGGCGCCCGGCAAGGCTTTGCCTGCGCTTGGCCACTCCTGTAAAGTCAAATGCCTGATCAGTCCAGGGTGCGCGATTTCGCCCACCGCGGAACCATATCAAACGAGGAAGACATCCCATGCCCAAGGTTTTCCGACTATGCATCGTCCTGCTCTTGTTCGCCGCCGGTCCGGCTTGCGCCCAGAGTTTTCAGAACTACGAGGGAGACTTTCCGGGGTCGGCCGAGGCCTTCTACCATGTGCCGGTGGAAATGCGCGATGGCGTTCGCCTGATGACCGACGTGTATCTGCCCGAGGAAGGCGGTCGGTTTCCCACGCTGCTCGTCCGCGACATGTATTCGAACGGATCGACGGACTTGCGCCTGCGCTATGCGAAGTTCGCCACCGCCAACGGCTACGCCTTCGTGTTTCAGACCGTGCGCGGACGCTACGACTCCGATGGCCGCTGGTATCCCTACTTTCAGGAAATCAACGATGGCGACGATACGCTGACGTGGATTGCCGGGCAGCCCTGGTCGGATGGCAAGGTGGGTATGTTCGGCTCTTCCTACCTCGCGTCCGTGCAATGGCTGGCGGCGCTCAATCGAAATCCCGCGCTGGTCGCCATCGCGCCGGCGGTAAGCCCTGGCAACTACTATCGCGATGTCGCCTATCCCGGCGGCGCCTTTTCGCTGCTGTCCAGGGCGCGCTGGGGCATCGCCCAGGCCGGCAGCCGAACGAACATGAACTACCCGATCGACTGGATCAATGGCATCGGCCATCTTCCCCTGGAATCCCTGGGAGAGAGTCTTGGCTTCAACGTGCGTCATTTCCAGGACTGGCTGGCGCATCCAACTTACGACGCCTACTGGCGACCGCTCAATCTCGAAGCCCGGGCAGCGGAAATGTCGGTGCCCGCCCTGAACATGGGCGGCTGGTACGATGTTTTCCTGCGCAGCACCATCGGCAGCTATCAGACCATGACCCGGGAAGCCGCCACCGAGACCGCTCGCCGGGGCCAGCGAATGATTATCGGTCCCTGGCCACATGGCTGGAATCAGTCTTCCACGGTGGGCGATATCGATTTCGGTCCCGACGCACTGATCGGCGTCGAAGAAATATTGCTGGAATGGTTCGATCATTGGCTGAAAGACGGCCCGGCGCCCGGGGGCAAGCCGATCCGGATTTTCGTGATGGGCGAAAACGCATGGCGCGAGGAGGACCAGTGGCCGCTGGCCAACACCGTGTATACCGACTATTTCCTGCACGAGGACGGCTCGCTTTCGCCGACAGCATCAGCGGAGACGGCCGGGGAACTGCGATACGCCTACGACCCCGCCGACCCGACGCCGACCCTGGGCGGCAACATCATGGAGCCCAGCTTGCGCGGACCCCACGATCAGCGTCCTCTGGACAACCGGCGGGACATTCTGCGCTTCCTGACGGAACCCTTTGCCGAGGAGACCGAGATCACCGGCCCCCTGTCCGCCGAAATCTACGCCTCAAGCAGCGCGGTGGATACCGACTTCATGGTCAAGCTGGTGGTCGTCAAGCCTGACGGATTCTCTTTCAACCTCGTGGACGGCGTCATTCGCGCGCGCTTCCGGGAAGGATTCGAGCAGGAACAACTGTTGCAACCGGGCGTCGTTTACCCATACCTCATCGATCTGTGGGCGACGAGCTACCTGCTGGCGCCGGGCGACCGCCTGCGCCTCGATGTCACCAGCAGCAATTATCCCAGGCTGGCCAGAAACCTGAATACCGGCGCACCGTTCGCCCAAACCACCGAAATGGAAGCGGCCCGGCAGACGATTCACATGAGCGGGCAGCATCCATCCAGACTGATACTGCCGGTCATCCCCCGTCAGGGAAGTTCTGATTAAGTCAGAACTTCCCTGTCATCCTGTGCGCTGTCGCAGAATGGCATGAGGGTCGGAATTGGCGCTTCCGTTCCCGATCGCTGGATTTTGACCGGCGGGTAAATTATTCTGCCCGCTCCCGGCGGACAACAATTCCGCACAACAGGATGGCCAATCCGCCGCGGAATCAGGAATCACGCAGTCGGACCCTGGAAGCCGGCGAATGAACTTCGCTTGGCAATCCCCGGTCATAACTGCCGAAAACCACCATTTTCGACTGGACGATCATGAAACCATCCCCCGCCGCAAAACCGGACCCGAGCACAGACAAGAACCCAACTTTCGTCTTCGCCTTCGGCAGGCAAACCGACGGCCATGCCGGCATGCGCGACACCCTCGGCGGCAAGGGCGCCAATCTGGCCGAAATGGCAGCCATCGGCCTGCCGGTGCCACCGGGATTCACCATCAGTACCGATGTCTGTTCCTGGTTCTACGAAAACGAGCGGAAATATCCGCCGGTCCTGGCCGGGGCCATTGACACCGCCATTGCCAGCATCGAAGAGCAAATGGGCAAGAAGTTCGGCGCCCGCCACAATCCCCTGCTGGTTTCGGTCCGCTCCGGCGCGCGGGATTCCATGCCCGGCATGATGGATACGATTCTCAACCTCGGCCTCAATGACGAAACCGTGGAAGGGCTGGCGGAGGTTTCCGGCAATCCCGCCTTCGCCTGGGACTGCTATCGCCGCTTCATCCAGATGTACGGCGATGTGGTGATGGGCGTGCGGGCGCGCAGCGAAGAGGAGGAGGATCCTTTCCACAAGATTCTCGACGCGGTCAAGCAGAAAGCGGGAATCGAGTCCGACGGCAAGCTGGGGATCACCCGATTGCGCAGCGTCGTGCGGCGCTACAAGACCCTGATCCGGCGCCGGGCGGGCCGGGATTTTCCCCAGGATGTGGGCGAGCAGTTATGGGGCGCCATTGGCGCGGTGTTCGGCTCCTGGAACAACGAACGGGCGGTGCTGTACCGCCAGCAATACGGCATTCCCGCCGAATGGGGCACGGCGGTGAACGTTCAGGCCATGGTGTTCGGCAATGCCGGCGAGGACAGCGCCACGGGAGTCGCCTTCACCCGGGACCCGGCCAACGGCGAAAACGAGATCTATGGCGAATACCTGATCAACGCCCAGGGCGAGGACGTGGTGGCGGGTCTGCGCACGCCCGAGGCCATCAGCGGCATGGCCCGGAAACTGCCGGACAGCCATCGCGAACTGATGCGGGTGCGGCAAACCCTGGAACAACACTTCAAGGACATGCAGGATTTCGAGTTCACCATCGAAAACGGTCGCCTGTTCATCCTGCAGACCCGCAACGGCAAGCGCACGGGCCAGGCCGCGGTGCGGATTGCGTTCGAGATGCAACGGGAAGGGCTGATGTCCAGGGAAACCGCCCTGCTCAAGATTCCCGCCGAATCCATCGATTCGCTGCTCGTGCCGGTATTCGACCCCAAGGCGCTCAAGTCCGCCGCGGCCATTGGCCAGGGCCTGCCGGCGGGCCCCGGCGCCGCCACCGGGCGGGTGGTGTTCACCACGGTGCGGGCGGAGCTTGAAGTCCGCGATGGCAACAAGGTCATCCTGTGCCGGATCGAAACTTCGCCGGAAGACCTCAAGGGCATGCTGCTGTCCCAGGGGATTCTCACCTGTCGCGGCGGAGTTTCCTCCCACGCCGCCCTGGTGGCGCGGCAACTCGGCAAGGTGTGCGTCTGCGGCGCCAGCGAAATCCGCATCGACTATGACAGGAAAACCCTCACCGCCGGCAGGCATGTGATCCGCGAGGGAGATTACATCTCCATCGACGGCAGCACCGGCGTCATCTATCAGGGCATGATCGAAAGCGCCGACTCGGAAGTGAAGCGGGTGCTCGGCGGCGGCTTCAAGCCGGAAAACAGCTACACGTTCGAGCAGTTCAACACCGTCATGCAATGGGCCGACGAGGTTCGCAGCCTGAAAATCCGCACCAATGCCGACACCCCGGCCATGGCGGAAGAGGCGGTGCGCTTTGGCGCCGAGGGTATCGGGCTGTGCCGCACGGAACACATGTTCTTCGAAGGCGAGCGGATCAATTACATGCGCCAGTTGATCCTCGCCGCGGATCAGGTCCAGCGCAAGCAGGCCCTGAAGAAATTGCTGGGCTACCAGCGCCGGGACTTCATCGGCCTGTTCCGCGCCATGGAAGGGCGCCCGGTGACGATCCGCCTGCTCGACCCGCCCCTGCATGAATTCCTGCCGCACGATGATATGGTGCGGCGGCAGCTCGCGGTCAAACTCGGCGTCTCCTTTGAATATGTCATCGAAAGGGTGAAATCGCTGCACGAGGAAAACCCCATGCTCGGCTGTCGCGGCTGCCGGCTCGGCATCCTGCATCCGGAAATCACCGAAATGCAAACCCGGGCGATCTTCGAGGCGGCGGCCCAGGTGGTCAAGCAAGGTATGGAAGTGGCGCCGGAAATCATGATCCCGCTGGTGGGATTCCGGGCGGAACTCGCCGATCAGTTGCGCACGGTGCACCGGGTCGCGGGGCAGGTGCGGAAGCGCC
Organism: Pseudomonadales bacterium; assembly: GCA_022821865.1. Taxonomy (GTDB): domain Bacteria; phylum Pseudomonadota; class Gammaproteobacteria; order Pseudomonadales; family Pseudohongiellaceae; genus UBA9145. The sequence goes on along the minus strand of JAJECW010000018.1, from coordinate 13,269 downwards.
AGCATGTGACCATCGATTATCAGGTGGGGTCCATGGTGGAAATACCCCGGGCCGCGGTCACCGCCAACGAAATCGCCGAGGAAGCCGATTTCTTCAGTTTCGGCACCAATGACCTGACCCAGACCACCCTCGGCCTGAGCCGGGACGACATGGGAATGTTTTTTGACGAATACAAGAAGAAGGAGATATTCAACCAGAACCCTTTCGCCAGCCTCGACCAGAGCGGCGTGGGCCAGTTGATCGAAATGGCGGTGGAGCGCGGCCGGGGCGCCAATCCGGGCATCAAGCTCGGTATCTGCGGCGAACACGCGGGCGACCCGGCATCGATCGGGTTTTTCCAGCGCCAGGGCCTGGATTACGTGAGTTGTTCGCCGCCACGGGTTCCCGTGGCAAGGCTGGCGGCAGCCCAGGCAAAACTCAAAAGCCGCGTGTAGTCACAGAATCCCACGCAGGTGACAGGCAGGCAGCCCAGTGGTCCCTGCCGTCCATGGCGTGGCTGATGAGATTTCGCCAATCCCCAGTCATTCTGCGCGGAGCGAAGCGGAGTCGTGGAATCTCATGCAGTGGCCTCCCAGGGAGATTCTGCGACTGCGCGCAGAATGACATTCATCCAAGGGTTACGCGCAGCCGGGCTTATCTGCTAGGCTCCCCCTTACCCACTCGGTCGGGATGAAACCATGAGTATCGGTGTGCTTGCCCTGCTTTCCCTGTTGCCGATCATCTCGGTGGCTATTTTCCTGGTATTGCTGCGCTGGCCCGCGAGCCGCGCCATGCCCATCGCCTATGTCGTCGCCTTTGTGCTTGCCTGGTTTGTCTGGCAGGTGCCGCTGACCCAGATTCTGGCGGCGAGCGTCAATGGATTGATTATCGCGGCAACGCTGATCTTCATTATTTTCGGCGCCATCCTGCTGCTCAACACCCTGCGCCAGAGCGGCGCCATGTACGCCATCCGGGAAGGATTTTCCGACATCAGCACCGACCGCCGGGTGCAGGTCATCATCATCGCCTGGCTGTTCGGCTCCTTTATCGAAGGCTCCGCCGGATTCGGCACGCCGGCCGCGGTGGCGGTGCCCTTGATGGTGGGGCTCGGCTTCCCGGCGATGGCTGCCGTGGTGGCGGGCATGATTATCCAGAGCACGCCGGTCTCTTTCGGCGCCATGGGCACGCCGATTCTGGTGGGCATCAACACGGGCCTTTCGGCGGACCCGGAAATGGCCGCCTACGCCCTGGAACGCGGTTTCGCCGAATGGGACGCATTTCTCGCTTTCATCGCAACCAAGGTCGCCATCATTCACGCCCTCGCAGGCACTTTCGTTCCCTTGCTGGTGACCGCGATCATGACGCGTTTCTTCGGCCCCGAACGCAGTTTCGCGGCGGGCTTCCAGGTGTGGAAGTTCGCCCTGTTCGCCGCCCTGGCGATGACGATTCCCTATGTCACCGTGGCGGCGGTGTTCGGGCCTGAATTTCCGTCGATGTTCGGCGGCCTGATCGGGCTTGCCATCGTGGTCTCGGCGGCGCGCAAGGGTTTTCTGGTGCCGAAAGAAGAAGAGGCCTGGGATTTCGGCGACCGCGCCGACTGGGAGGAAGAATGGACCGGCGCCCTGCAGGATCGCGGTCACGTGCCCGACCCGGACCATCGCATGAGCCTGCTGAAAACCTGGTCGCCCTATCTGTTCGTCGCCGGCCTGCTGGTGCTCTCGCGGCTGCCCCAGGTGGGCATGGAGCCCTTGCTGCGCTCCGCCAGTCCTTTCATCACCTGGTCCTGGCCGCAGATTTTCGGCAGCGATATCAATGCCTCCTTCCAGCCGCTGTGGTCGCCGGGGACGATTTTCATCATCGTTTCCCTGCTGACGATTCTGCTCCACGGCATGCGGCTGCCGGAATACAAGGCGGCCCTCGGCAGTTCCCTGCGCACCCTGTTGCCGGCTTCGGCGGCGCTGGTGTTTACCGTGCCCATGGTGCAGGTTTTCATCAATACCAGCGGCGGCGGCGCGGATTTTGAGCAAATGCCCATCGCCCTGGCCGAAGGCGTGGCCAACATCGCCGGCTCGGCCTGGCCCTTCTTTTCCACCTTCATCGGCGGGCTCGGGGCTTTCGTCGCCGGCAGCAATACCGTGAGCAACATGATGTTCTCGCTGTTCCAGTTCGGTGTCGGCGAGCGCATTCTGGTTGACCCGACCTGGATCGTCGCCCTGCAGGCGGTGGGCGGGGCCTCGGGCAATATCATCTGCGTGCACAACGTGGTGGCGGCCTCGGCGGTGGTGGGGCTGGTCGGCAAGGAAGGCGCGGTCATCCGCAAGACCCTGCTGCCCTTCCTGTATTACGCCCTCGTCACCGGCTCGATCGGCTACGGTATCGTCACCGGCGGCATCTTCAACGCGGGTTTCATCGTGGTTGCGATGATCGCGGCGCTGATGATTTACCTGATTCTGCGCTTCAATCGCCCTGGCGCCGCGACCGCTCCCGGCTGAGGCGGCGCCGGTTCGAAGCCAGTGTGCTGTCCTGTAAGCGCGCCATGAGCAATGCTCCTTCCCGCCAGCGCACGCTGACCATCGCCACCGCGGGCCATGTGGACCACGGAAAGACCCTGCTCGTGGGCAATCTGACCGGCGTCGAGACCGATACCCTGGCGGAAGAAAAACGCCGCGGGCTTTCCATCAACCTCGGCTTTGCCTACCGGCGGTACGAGACCGACGACAGGGACTGCCTGCTCGGCTTTGTCGATGTGCCGGGGCATATCGATTTCATCGGCAACATGCTCGCCGGCGTGGGCGCGGTGGATGCCGCCATGCTCGTGGTGGCGGCGGACGACGGCGTCATGCCGCAGACCATCGAGCATGCGGCGATTCTCGACCTGCTCGATATCCGCGCCGGCTGTGTGGCCCTGACCAAAATCGACCGGGCGAGCAAGACCCGGATCGGCAAGGTCAAGTCCCGGATTCGCGAACTTCTCGCCGGCGGCGCTCTCGCCGATGCGCCGGTTTTCCCGGTGTCCAATATCTCCGGCGACGGCATCGACCGGCTCACGGATTTTCTGCACAAATTGCTCCTGGGCAAATACCGGCGCGCGGCGAAAGCCGGCGAAAGCCGCTTCCGCTTTCTGGTGGACCGCAGTTTCAGCGTGCGCGGCATCGGCACCGTGGTGACGGGAAGCTGCCGCTGCGGGGAAATCGCAGCGGACGATTCGTTGCTGCATAGCGGCAGCGGTGCCGAAGTCCGCCTGCGCGGCATCCGCGTACACGACCAGGACCGCAAACAGTTGCGCGAAGGCGAACGCGGCGCGCTCAACATCACCCTGGACCAGGACCTTGCAGGCCGCGGCGACTGGCTGCTCGAATCCGGACCGCACCAGCCCGTAAGCCGATTCGATGCGCGTTTGCGATTGCTTCCGGGAGTCCCGCAACCCAAACCCAATACCCGCTACCACCTGCACCTCGGCGCCGGTCATCATCTGGCCACCCTGCGCCGGCTCGGCGACAGCGAGTGGTTCCAGTGCAAGACCCGGGAACCCGTACACGCCCTCCACGGCGACCATTTCATCCTGCGCGACCCCGCCGCCGTCCGCACCCTCGGCGGCGGAACCGTGGTGGATATCTTCGTACCCGCCAGGGGCCGGGATACTCCCGAAAGGCTGGCATTGCTCGCCGCCATGGACCAGCCGCCGGACACAGCCGGCCGGGCGCTGACCGCTCTGCTGCCGCAAGGGCTGGACCTTGACCAGTTCAGCCTGTGCCGCAATCTGTCGGCGGCAAGCGCGCAAGAACTCGCCGCGAATCTACAAAAGCCGCCGGCCAATTGCATCGCGTTGCCAGTTGAAGGCAGTGAGTATCCGCGATTGCTCAGCCAGGAACACTTCAAGACGCATCGGGAAAACCTGCTCACCGCCATCGCCGGCTACCACAGCGTCCATCCCGACCGCCAGGGCGTTGGCGACTCGCAGTTGTCCGGGTTGGACGGCGCAAGAGCGCGAAAGCCGCTGCTAAAGGCCCTCGCCGCCCGGCTGCTCGAAGAAGGCGCCTTGCAACGCAGCGGCTCGCTGCTGCATCTGCCGGGCCACAGCACCCGCCTCGGCGAACAGGTCGAACAACTGCTGCAAAAGCTGCGCCCCATCCTCCGCCAGGCTGAACTCGTGCCGCCGCGCACCCGGGAACTCGCGGAAATGACCGGCCTCCCCCTGCCGGAACTCGAACAAGTCCTGCGCCAGGCCGAAATCTCGAAACAACTGGTCAGGGTAGCCCCCAACCGCCACTACCTCCCGGAAACCATCGACAACCTCGCCACCCGGGTAAAGCAAATGGTCACCCAAGCCAACGACAACCAGGGCTTCACCGTAATCGCCTTCCGCGACGCCACCGGCATCGGTCGCAACCTGTGCATCGAAATCCTCGAATACTTCGACAGCATCGGCTTTACCCGGCGGCATGGGAATGTGCGGTTTTTGCGTTTGGGGAGGTAATGAACCAAGCGTTCTCGAAAAAGTTTCGAGAACTCCATCAGCAACAAATCATGCTCAGCAGAGCGCGTGCCCTGCTCATCCCCACATAGTGGTAGGAGAGCAGATCCTTGCTTTGCCCGGGCCCGGGCAGATCGACAAGAACAATCACCTCGCTCTCAAGACCCTTGAAATCTCCAATTTGGGCAAAGCCGATTGTTTGCCGATTCACGTTTCGAGGCGAGGCGTCGTCCAGAGTGGAGATTGAGTCCCGCAAATTCTCCGGCAGGGAGCGCGTCCAGGAATCCGCAAACGAAACGGGCGAAAGAATGACGATATCGCCCGGATTCAATCTCTCGATGTCCACAAGATCGCGCAGTTCTTTCTCAAGAGCCTGGATAGCGTCCTGTGTGTTGGCAACATGAATCTCACGTACCGCCGGACCATCACCAACACCTGAGTTCCCCAGGTCCGCGTCCAAGGCACCTTGTATGCGTTGCAGTATCGGCAGTGTGTTCCGGCAATTCGTTCTCAGCGGAATTCTCACTGGACGAAAACTTTCCAGGTAATCATAGGCATCGGGCTCATAGAGCCCGCACAATCCGGATTGATTGTTTGAATCGTGAAAAAAGCACCAACGCCCCTCGCTTACTCCACCATGCAAGTAGCTATCCAATCGGTCAAGCGCATCCATGTTCAATATGTCCTGACCTTCATCGACAATCAGTGCATCGAATTTTTCAATACCAACACGTCTGACGGCGACCTGGATCGACTTCGCCAGACTGACGGTCAGCCCGGGCACGGCATTCCGCTCCAGGTATCGCTTGAGCCATGGCGAATGGCAGGCGAGCACGGTCTGCATGCCAGCAGCGCCCCAGCGCTTTGCCAATTCAAGCGCCAGCATGGTTTTTCCCGTCCCGGCGCCGCCGTAACAAACCACTTGCCGGTTGGCTTCGACTACATCGATCAGCTTCAACTGATCCTCTGTCAGTCGCGCAATTCGGGTTTCCACATCATGGGCGGAAACATGCAGCGGAACGACAGCCTCGAAATCGGGTCGCAAGTGTTGCTGCAGCGCTTTCAACTGTGAAGCGTTTGGGACAGTCTTGCGAGCGTCCTTCGCACGCCAGTAACCGATAAATCGTTTCAACCACTTTTCGAATCGCCGAAAGTCCCGGCCATCGGCTAGAACGGCACGATCCCACTCCGCGCTATCGGGAAGCCGCTCGACATCCGGCATGACGACTCCGTAACCGGCCACGAATGCGTTGGAGAGAGAATCGGGAAGCTTTTGCCGCAATCCATGCAGCGCACCCTCCGCCTGTTTGAACGGTGATTCCCGCAACCGATCGGTATCGCCAAACCGGTTAGTGGTTTCCCAGATGCCCTCACGGCAGGAAACTCCCCCGCCCTTGATCTCGAGCACAAACAGACCATCAGGCCCGCATACAACAAAGTCGATTTCCCCGAACCGCTTGTATTCGTGACGCGGGAGATTGAGCGAGTGCATGGCAAACCAGGCATTCTGGTCCGTCCCGGAAAACACCCTGCGCAACTGGTCGAATGTGCGCATTTCGGCATTGCTATTGGTGCCCAGGGGTTGAGTCGGGATCATCCGCATGACGAACCGTTTTCGTGTACCTTTTCTTCGATTTCCCACGCACTTGCGAGTTTCTTGCGCACTCCCGATTCGATCTCGGGGGTTACCGGTGGCCATTGTGCCAAACGGTGAAGAAACCGGGCCTTATCCAATATTTCGTTAATAGATACTCTTCCAGGCAAAATGACTTGTAAATCGTTTCGTTCGAAAGTTGCCGGATAGTCGCCTTCCGCGAGCGTGATTCGCGTCTGGATGCATTCGTTCCAACCGCGATCGCGCGCCAGTTCCAGTGCTATTTCCTTTTGCGCACTGCTCCACTCACCGGCCGGTGATACAAACAGTTCGCGCAAAGGGATGGGACGCCGGGGTTCCGCCAGGGCAAAACCGTCACTCCATTCCCTGTGTTCGGACTCGGCCATGCGATACTCCGCAAAAGCGGCCAATTCCGGAATACGCAGTTCGCGTGGAAGTTGCAGCCAGCTATCGCGTGCGCCGAACAGAATACCGGCAAGAAGGAACTCGACATCACTCAGCAACGGATGGGAAAACTCAAGCAAATCGATACAACTCTCGCGCAGGCATAACAACAGCAAGGGTCGGGATAGCGAACCTTTATGGCGTTCGAGCAGTTCAGTGACCGTTCCGCCCCCAAGTCCCAGACAACTCCGCATATCCGCAATCAAGCGCTCAAGACGCGTCCGGAAATCCAATTCCCGCAGTTGGTCAAGCTGATTGTCCAGATACGCCAGCGCCGCATCGACCGGAGTTTGCGGGCGTTCCTTCGTCTGCTCGGTTACCAAAGATTGGATCACACCCCAAAACAGTCGCGCCCTGACATCCGCTTGCGGGTTTGTTCCACCGCCGTCCAGCCAATTGGGAAGCTCGGCCAGTATGGGGTCGCCGTGGACCAGGTCGCTATCCCTTTCGCTCGCGGCTCCCGCCGCCAAGCGAAAGGCCGCAAGCCCTGGAGCGCTTCGATTCGCCGTGTGGTAAAGCATCGCAATCACGCCGCCAAGGGCTTGTCCCCGTACGGGTGGGTTGTCGGCGTCCGCCCCAAACAATCCGCCCTGCGGCTTCGCGGGTGGCCAAGTTTCCGCATCCAGGTTCGTTGAAAAAAGCGACTCGGCGACCTCGATACGATGAGCGGACAAATCAACATTGGCAACGTCCTTGGCGCTGTTTTCAAATGTTTCCTTGTCTTCGGGTGACCGCAAACTGATGTGGGAGAGCAACATCAAAGGCAATGGAGCGCGGATCAGCGTCGCGATGTCGTTTTTACCTTTCCTCGCTGCCGACGTGGGAACATCCCGCGTGCGGCCATCTCGCGTCAGCCTTCGAACAGGGCTTGACAGATCGCACAAATCGAAAGTCGCGATACAGGGCACAAGGTGTTTGCGTTCACTGGCGGCGTGACTCAGGGCTGCGACTGGAATCTTGTCCGCGCCCCGAAACAGGGGAATCCACCCCGGATAATCGCTCAAGGAATCGGAGTAATACTTCCCGCGAAAACCAGCTGGGCTCATTGCCATTCCCGCAGCCAGCATGTAGAGCATGTTTTGCTGGTTGGTAACCAGATGCCACAAGTGCTTGGATTTTCGCCGGCTTCGCGGCTGCTTCCGGGCGTCGGGTTTCGTAGTCATGGCCTACTTCCTGACGAGTATGGCTGGATCGGTGGGCAGTAGACCATCCACTACCGGGCATGAATCGCCGGCGCGGAGCAGAATTGCCTGTTCCCGGGCCCGGGCCACCATTACATAGAATCTTGACTTGAGCGTGTGGACGTCTCGTTTGGGTCGGTGCTGATCGATGTCGGCCAGGATGACGGTATCAAACTCCAGCCCCTTGCAGGACTGGGCATTTATGACCATGAGTCCGCCCTGACTGAAATCCGGTTTTTCCGGATGACTGAAGAAATAGGTCTGGATCGGCGGTTTACCGTTGTCGAGCTTTGGATTGGCACGAAGCAAAGCGCCATGGAATTTCTGCCGCACCTTGTTGTCCGGAGCAAGGACTCCAATCAGCATGCGTGGGTTGCGGTCGCTCAATCGCAGGATACTGTCGGCAATCTCATCCAGCGTTGGCATGTTCACCTCGCCATAGGTCCATAACTCCGGCAACTTGGCGCCGGCTTGGGAACCGGGCAGGTCGGGTCTCGGACTAGCCGGGTCGGCTGAGTAGAAATGCCGGGCGAGCAATGCGATTGGGCGCGTGTTACGATAGTTTGTCTTAAGTTCCAGCGTGCCGTCCGGTTCGATATCGAGGGAGTTTTCGATATCCTGGCGTGAACTGCATTTGTCCGGTTCAATCTGCTGATTCTGGTCGGCCGCTACATAGAAATTTTCGAAGCCAAGCTGGATCAATGATTGATAAAAGGCTCGCGGCATGTCTTGCCCCTCATCGATTACCAGGAATTTCCCGCTTAGATCCTCGAATTTATCCAGAGACTGAAGCTGTTGTTCCACGGCTTTCCAATCTATGGAGCGAAAACTTGCATTATTCTCAGGCTCAAGCGTTGGGACAGCGTCAACAAAATACTTGTAAATTCGACGAAACCAAGAATCCCATGTTTTGGCGACCAGCTTTTGGTCTGTGCCGAACAGATGTCGGTTTGAATGATCCAGCAAGTGGTTGTATACGAGGGTTCGGTAGTCCCTGGCGTTTTCGGCGAGGCGTCGAGAACGCAAGAGCGCCACCACCGACTTGCCGGTGCCGGGGCCGCCGATGATAAGGTGCTGGCCCTCCAACGGCAACGCCAGCGCCTCGTCCTGGTCCTTGTTCAGTTCATGGATGCCGGGCAGGCTGAAGCGGCGCGTTCGGTCAACTGGCATGTTCAGTCAATCTCGAAGTAAGAAGGCAATCCATTGGCGGCATCGCCCTTGACGAAGCCGCGGTCCAGCAAGGTATTGCCGAATTCGCAGGCTGGGTCAGGCACCAGTGCGCAGGCGTGGCAGGCCGCGCGATTCAGCAGGGCCGGACCTTGGCCTTCATGCTCGCCGCAAACCGGGTCGAGCGAACACCAGCGCGAGCGCTCAAGCGCTCGAACGAGTATGCCGAGAAAGCGCCGGGGCTCGCTCAACTCGGCCAACCCGCCCAGTGAACCGGCAATGTCGGGGACGGCAACATGGATGAGGATTCCGGCCATCGGCTCGGGCGCGGTGGCGCAATAGATGCGTTCGATCAGGGAAGACGCGGGATAACCGCATTCGGCTTCGATCTGGCGCATCAGCAAGTGCGACAGCGTGTGCAACAGCATAAACCGCGACGTCAGCGGATTGGGGGCATCGCGCCCGGATTGGGCAAACCGGGGAAGTAGCGGCTCCAGGCGCGAAGCAACCGCATCTTTTTGTTCCCAGACCTTGAGCCGATTTTCGTCCAGCGCAAGGAAGATTCCCTCTCCGTACAACTCGACGGCCGGCAACCAATCGGACTTGCCGACAATGTCCGGAGGCACGATTTTTTCCCCTCCCAGACGGGTGAAACCCCTGAATACCCGCACCGCCTTGAGGCGGTCCACGCGAATGAGGTTGCGGACGCCGCGAACGATTTTTCGTTCACCGGCATCCAAGCCGACCGACTTCTCCAATTCATGCCACTCGCCGCTTCTATTGCGGGTCACGAGGTCTTCATCTTCGCGCTGATCGGGCAGCACCTCCAGGAATGCCTCGAACTCGCTTTCCCACAATTGCCCAGGCGTGGGTTTCTCCCCATACAAGGGATAGCCGCGCTGAAGATCAACCAACGCCTTTTTGATTTCGTCCGACGTACTGCGATACTTCGTCGCCAGCGTCCGCATGACGCCTCTCTCCGCCAACTGATTTTTAGCGCCATCGATGAGGCTGCGATCAGCGGAACTGCGATACAGGCGATCCACGACGGTTCCCTTGCGCACACGCGATTCAGGCGGAATCACCAGTACGGATTCCGCAACCGGCGCGTAAACTCGCGTGTCGTTTATAGCCAGTACTTGTGCAAGTTCATTGTCGCCTTGCGCCTCTTCCTCTTCGGGCGAAACTCTATCGTCACTCGTCCATGGTTGCATTCGACCCTGGCCGAATCCCAACCTTTCGTCACCAAGAAATCGATTTCCAGCGCCGCAGGCTCCGCACCGCAAAATGCGTTCCTCATAGCCGCGTTCAATCAGGCGCAAGCGATCTTGTACTTTGCAATTGCGCTGTGCCAGTTCACGCGCCTCCCGGTGAGCGAGAGAATGCCATGGCACATCGGCTAGGTACCCACTTGGATGCGCGAATACCCAAGGGACTTGCTCCAGTTCCAGCTTCCGCTTGCAGTCCGGATTATTGCAACGGGGTTCGTTATTCGGCTGATCGTTTTGCCACGGTCGGTGGAACAAGGCGTCACAGGCCGGACAACGCATCCAGGAAGGAAATCGCGTAGCCGGCACACAGACTCCATCAATTCTTTCGTTCTCCAACTCTTTCGCCGTCGGCGGTTCGCGCAGTTCTTCGTCAATCCCCAGCGCGGCTCGCACACGCTCCACGTAACGAATCGGCTCGCCAGATGAGACACCGCAGCGATCCGTCCATTGCCGGGTGTCCTGAACCGTCACCAGCCAATTTGTCCCGCGTACGATTGCCCCAACGCCGCTATGACCGAGCAGGTGTGACTTTCGAATCGGTATCAATTCCCGGGGCATGGCTCACAGCTCCTTGAGCAGGGCGGTGATTTCGACGTGGCGCATGTTTTGCAAAGTCTGCCAAAGGCCATGAAAGAGGTCGTCATGATTGTATAGGAGTCGGTCTCGTCCCTTGTCTTTTCCGGGAACGCGATAATCCAATTGTCTCCGGCCCTGTCTGCAGAGTTCGACCTCGTTCCGCCAAGCTGCAATCAGGCTGTCAATATGCTGGTTCACCTCATCAGCCTGATCAAGAGCTGACTGCTCGCACCGCCGTTTGAGTTGTCCAATGGCTTTGGCAACCTGCGAATTGCTCGCATCGAAACTCGCGGCTGCGTCGTTGTGCAATAGCCCCACTCCAGCGTGGCGCATCACGATGACCAGCGCCGCGTGTAGGGCGCGTAACCGGGCCTGATAGGCGTACGGGGTGACGCTGGTGGGTTCGACGAAGCGATAGAAGGCTTCGTGGTAAGGGCGGAAGCTCTCGTAGTGCGACAGGCTGCGCGCTTGATCACGGTAGTAGTTGGCGAACACCACGCCGGGCGCTTCGCTACGCCCTACGCGGCTGCTGGCCTGAATATACTCCGCGGTCGTCAAGGGCTGGCCGTTTACGACCATCAGCGCCAATCGCGCCACATCCAGACCGACCGAAATCATATTGGTGGCCAGAACCGCGTCAAGGCAGCCATCATCTTCACGCGCCAAGCTCAGGCGGGCAAAGGTTTCCGCATTCTGCGCCGCAGTTTGTGAACTAGTGAGTTGGGCGATACTCGGTGTCGCCCGATCCGGCTGCCTCGCTTTTTCGCTCTCCCGCCCGCTTGCTGTGCCCGACAGCAACTGCATGAAATCCCGCACATCGCTGGCAAAAGCCGTGTGACTGTTCCCGACCCCCTTGAGGCTGCCGTGATACACCACCAGGGTCCACCAAGCGTCCAGCAATTCCCGTTCATCCTGTTCATTCTTGAACAGTTTGAGTGGAGCCAATAACAAAGCCGCCGCCAGCGGCGCCAGACACTGCTGACGGTTCAGCAGGGGCGCCAGATAGCCGACATAGATTCGGCCTGGACGTTCCTCCAAGGGCACGGTACGGGCGAAATAGGAATCGTCACGGTTCAATCCCGGCGGCGGAAATACGGCGGTTTTGCGTCCGTACAGCCGTTTCACCTGTTGGTCCGCCATGCGGATGGTGGCGGTGGATGCGATGTATTTTGGATACACGCCGCGCAGTTGCAGAACGGTGTCGATAGCGGCTTCGTACAGCCCGGCCACCGAACCGAGTTCGCTGGCGATCAAGTGCAGTTCATCTTGGACAATAAGTTCCGGCGGGCGATGATGCCGGACACCGCCGAAAAAAGCATTGGCGCGCTCTTCCCAAGCGAGCCTGGCGAATTTATCCACCGTGGCGACCAACATGGTTGGCGGTTCTTCATACAAGGCTTCGTCAACGACATTGCAGGGCAGCGCCCCATCCGTTGACGCGCCGAAATCACAGTCCGTGTTCCGGCAAAGAAAATGGAAACGCCGCGCGGTGCTGTCGTAGTTGCGGTTGGGTTCAAAACCTTGGTCGCACCAAGGACAGTGTTCAAGCACCAGCGCGGGATTCCTGCCTTTCTCCCGCGCTTCCGCAACTGACTGGGCAGCGTTTGGGAAGCTGTTCGGGCTAATTGCGTCTCCCACCCACATGCCTATAGTGATTGGCGCGGAACCGAGATCATCACGCGCCCGCCGGATCAGTTCCAATGCGAAAATCAGGCGGGTGGCGCGGATGAACTGGTCCCGGGTCAGCAGGCGCAGTGTGTAACGCATCACGACCGCGGTTCCACCCCCCATATCCGAATAACGAAGACGTCGCAACGTTATCAGGAAAGCTATCAGCCCGAGGTATGCTTCTGTCTTGCCTCCGCCGGTCGGGAACCAGATCAAGTCAACCGTGTCGCGGAAATCGCTGTCCTCGTTCTCCGTGGATTCCAAAGTGGTCAACAGGAAGGCCAACTGGAACGGACGCCAGCGATACTTACTGTCGTCGCGAACCTTGCCTAGTTGGCGGTCGTGTTGGCGCATCTGGTCCAGCATGGCGCGATTGGCCAATGCGAAGGCAAGCCTTGCCTGTGCATTCTGCCGCAGCAGACTCAGCCCAGCCCGCATACGCGAAACGGCGATACTCATGCGCTTTACCATGCTGTTCGCGGTTGTCCGGTCGTCAGATGGAAGTCCAGGGATTTCTCCCCGTTGCTTATTAACCCAGTTCGCATAGCCCTCTATGAATTTATGGAGTTCCGGAACAAGTTCTGTGCAATGCTTATCAATGCTGGCCAATCGGGCAAGTGAAAGTACGGGACCACCTGCGGTCCCGGTATCCGCGGTCATTTGTGGCCGTTCGACAGTGGGCACGGTTTCTGAGCGCAACTCGATCACTCTGCCGTCCTTCACTTCCCAATCAGCGGCGCAGCCATGCCCGACGGCGTAGATTTGGCGGTGGGCATACTGGAGTTCGATTTCCTGCTCTTCGTCATCCAGCAGGCTCCGGTCAACCCGGGGATACACACCGACCTGGCCAGCGTCAATCACGCAACGGAGGCGGGCTTCGAACAGCGTGTTTGC
>JAJECW010000088.1 GCA_022821865.1 Pseudomonadales bacterium | reverse complement strand
TGGAATTTTTGACGGAACATCTGGCGACCAAGAAAGAAGTGGAGTCTACGAAAAATTATTTATTGACCGGCTTGCTTGCACTATACGGGATACTTTTGGCCGCAGCCGTCGGCAGTGCGTTGATTTAACTTGATTTTTTGGCCCGTTCATCCCATGGCGCCACAATCCGCCACCGGCAATTCCGGCTAGCCCGGATATTGCATGAGTGGGTTGATTCGCCCCGAATCCGCGATTTTCGAAACCTGTTCGGGCTTGATGGTTCCACCCGGCCGGAAACCGGACTGTCCGATACGGCTTCCAGAGACTGGGCCACGATTTTCGGGCGGTTTTTCCCGCGCGCGGGAGCGATCGGCGGATTGGGGACGAACGCGACCCCGGATCGTGCCGACGTAGGCGTTGGCGAGTTCGCCGCTGGCGAGGGCGACGCGGCGGATGGCTTCGAGCAACACATAGGCCAGGGTGGAAAGCGGCAGCCGGTACTGGTTCGGCCACCAGGCGTGGCAACTGGTGCGGTCGGCGAACAGGTCGAGTTGCTGTTCCTTGATCCGGTTCTCCATGTCGCCGCGGGCGCAATACACCCGGTCGTACAGCCATTGCGGGGCGCCGTCCGGGCTGGTGACGATGTAACGCGGGTTGGCGCCGCGCCCGGCATGTTCGACCTTGACGATCACCCGCCGGGAGCGCCGCCGCCAGGACCTGGCGGCATAGGGGAACTCGTCGAACACGCGCACCTTTTTACCGTTGGCTTCGTGCCCCGTGGCCGCTGGTTCCATGATGGATTCCGCCTTTTTGGCCAGCGCCGCGTTGCGGGCGATGCCGACGATGTAATCCACGCGATTGCGCTCGCACCACGAGAGTATCCGCGGACGACAAAATCCGCCGTCGCCGCGGAAAACGATCTTCACGTCCGGCCAGGCCCGGCGCAGCCGTTTCACCAGCAGGGCGGGAATCGCCCAAGCGTGCCGGGCGCCGTCGCTGTTGCCCGGACGCAGCCAGGCCGCCAGCGGCCGGTCGCCACAGAACACTTACAGGGGCAGAAAGCAGTAGCGGTCGTAGTAGCCGTGGAAGAAACGACCTTCCCGCATGCCGTGTACCGGATCGTCGGTGGCGTCGAAGTCCAGCACCAGGCGGCGGGGCGGGCGCGGGAAGGATGCGATGAACCGGTCCACCAGCGCCTCGTGCGGGCGCACCGCGTCTTCCCGGCCCATGCCCCGCTCGAGGCGGCACAGGGTGGAAGCCCCGGCGAGCGGCCCGTCGGCGTCCACCGCCGTTTGCAGCGCCGGGTCCGAGCGCAACTCGTCATGGTCGTTCAAATCCTCGTATCCCAGCGCCAGCGCGTACACCCGCTGCCGGACCATCGTCAAAAGCGAGTGCCGGCAACTGGCCTGGCGGCGCGTATCGGTCAGCGACCGCGCGGCCCGGTCGGTCAATCCCAGCATCCGGTCGGCCTGCCGCAACAGCACCGCGCCGCCGTCGGAGGTGATCGCGCCCCCGGAAAAAGAGGTCTCCACGAGGCGGCCCTTGCAGCTTGGAAAACGAATGGATTCCGATTTACAATCCGTCATGGGCGCAGTCCTTCGATATCGGCTTAAGTAACTGAATTATATCGAAATACAGGGCGCCCCGCCCGCCTGTTCATGCAATATTCGGGTTAGCATTTTGGTATGGTTCAAGAAGATGCGTTACTGGAAAGAGAAAAATGGTATGATTCAAGCATGACTGATCGCACAACAGAGCGACTGAAACACCTTGAGTTTCTACAAGCAAACATCGCCCGAATGCATGAGGCATCGACATCCATGAAGCGCCTCGCAATTTTGGCATTTGCTTTGGGAGGCTCTTTGGCAAGGTACCTTCAGGATGTAACCACTATAGGATTAACGGTCGCAGTGATTGCCGCCATTTGGACGCTCGACTCCAAGTATCTCCAAGTGGAGCGTGCATACAGGGCACTTTATAATCAAGTAAGGGCATTGCCTTACACCGAACCAACTTCATTCGATTTGACTCCACCTATAAGCAAAGCTTTACCTTTAAGTGAACTATGTAGTTGGTCAACCGTAGTATTATATGGCCCGCTGATCATACTCCTTATTGCAATATGGTTATGTGCAGATTGGACCCCATAGATTGTTGGCGATTTCACTATTAGTAAGGAGTTAGGAGAAAAGTCATGACAAAAAAACGTGTATTTGTAAGTTTTGATTTCGACAATGACAAAGCTCTAAAAGATTTTATTATTGGTCAGGCTCGCCTTCCGGACTCACCCTTTGAGGTCGCGGATCACTCATTAAAGGAGTCCCAACCAGAAAGATACTGGGAGCAAAAAGCTCGAGCAGCAATAAGTCGCGCAGAAATCTTTATAGTTATGCTGGGACCATCTACAAAGCGATCCTCAGGAGTGTTAAAGGAAGTACGAATGGCCAATGAATTAGGAAAACATAGATTCCAAATTATAGGGTACTCTAATGGAAGTTCAGATTGGTCCGTACCTGGTGGCGGACGCACCTATTCTTGGAGTTGGCAAAATCTTAAGAAATTGCTCGCCTAAATGATAATGCCAAAAGGCTATTGAAAGTTCATATTGAACAGGCACGTGAATGGATTCAGCGCTATAGCCAGAATATTGCATGAGTGGATTGAAATTGCCGTGAATCCGTGTTTTTCGCGGCCTGTCATTGCGTGACGGTTCCGGTTTGGCGGCAACCGAACCGTTGTAGCCCGTTTTTGGGATGTTCACCGCGATTTTCGGGCAATATTTTCTCTCCGCGGGCGCGACCTCCGGATACGGGGCGAGCGTGTTCCCGGGCAAGAGTCGCCCGAGTGGAAAGCGGGTTTGCCGACGGGTTTATCCGGGTTGCTGCCTGGCCGCGGCGGTATGGAACAGTTCCTGGTGGGGACAGGAACTGGAGAGCAGCTGAGTACATGGTCAAGGACGTGGCCACCACCAGTGCGTCAGGTAATCAGGAAGACGCGCTGGCGGTAATGTATCAGATGATTACCATCTCAATACAGACAGTAGGCTCAAATTGAATACATCCAAGGCCTCACTGACATAAAATATGCTTGGTCCAATACAAAATTTACAACTGATAAATTTTCATTGCTCCATATCCTTCGAATTTTTGAGTTTGAATTCTGCCGCTTTTAATGCACTTTCGCTGAACAAGTCGCTGTGTCGCAATATGACTGCTTCAAATGTTAAGTGCAACTGATTCGAATCCCTGAGTTTTTTGAAACCAGATTGTATTTCGGAATTGATTGCCATTCTTGACAACGCATCAACCGCGCCATACCTTTCAATCATTTGTCTGGTTCGAGTTGCTGGCGCACCGATTAGTTTTTCATAATGCACAGTTACTTCTCTTACCTCTTTCAGTAGATCAGAAATTTTAGATTTCATCATTCCAATTTCTCCAATTCAAAATTGTAAGTTATACAAAATTCTTGTTTGATTAAGATCATAAACTAGAAACTCCTCGATCAATGGGCACATAATCTTGACTAAAATCATTGAGAGAATTCTTATACATCTACTATTCTAAAAAAAGTTGTAATTTATCAACAAGTTTTTGTGCCTCTGAAATGGATAAGTATGGCACCTTAATTGTTCGAGCCCAATAGAAACTTTTCCCCGTGATCTCCTTAACGCTTTTAAATGGCATCGCTTTCGGATCAGTCCCGCGATGAGGAATTGGCGTGATGAATTCGACATCTCGATACAGTGCATCTTCAGCATCGTCGGCACGAACCCGGCCAAGTCGAACCTTAGCCGCTGCAACTACTCCTGACCATCTATGCGAGAAGAACACAATATCGCCAACATTGATGTGTTCCACAAAGCGTTTGGCATCACCGAATGCAGCTACCCGCTCATGTTCCATCATGTACCAGATAGAGTCTTCGATATAAGTCCTGTTCGTATCGAATAATACACCCTTCTCATCTGCGGGGTTTCTGTGTTTGTCATATGGTAGAGCGAAAAATTCCAAGTACCTCTCGCTAGCCAATTCGTAGATCCTATAAGGTAGGAAATCAATGGATATCCCTTGCGACTTCCAATAATTAGCCGCACTGATCAAGCTATCGTCGGCGGCACTACCGATAACCACCAAGTGTTGCTGACGATTAAAGTTCTCTACTCTAAGAGATTGCTCTAGATCAAAAGCCTCTTTATGCGCTTCATTTAGCTCTTCAACGCCTTTTGAGTACTTCTGGTACATTTCCTGAAGTTGTGCGTATCTCCACTGGCCTGCATTCTGAGCATAGAGCAACACCTGATGCACGGCCCCTTCTCCAGCGTCACTCCGTTTTAACTCGAAGATGATAAGGTCGACAGCTTCGTTTAGCGCATAGATATCGGCCATAGGTTGGCCTTGATGCTCTTGGTGTATTGGCATAAGCCCCGCATCTTCAAAAAGGATTCCTAGAATATTTTGGGCAATGAGGTGCTCCAAATCCTTTTCAAGACTGCCAAAACTTGCGAAGTCTTTATAAGCAACTGGTTCGATACTATCGAACTGTTTGTTCGTCATATTGAGTTTGTACAGCACTTGTCGCGTTCCTGCTCCAGTGGTTTAAGCACTACTCGTATTCACGCTGAGCCCGAAACCGTTCCTTAAAACAAATTGCTGGAACCCAACAAATGAAACTCAAATTGGAGGCTGGGGTCGGAATCGAACCGGCGTACGCGGAGTTGCAGTCCGCTGCATGGCCACTCTGCCACCCAGCCTTCGTTCGGGGCACTATAGCAAATCGCCGATGCGGATTCCCGCGCCGGTGGCGCGTCTCGGCGGATTTTGCTGGTTGAGGAATTGGAGCGGGAAACGAGACTCGAACTCGCGACCCCGACCTTGGCAAGGTCGTGCTCTACCAACTGAGCTATTCCCGCATCAGGCAGGCGGCATATTCTAAACGCAATCGGTTTCGAGTCAAGCCGCGCCCTCAGCCGCGCCCTCAGCCCTCCCCGCCTTCGCGCAGGCTTTGCCGGGCGCGGTGGAAGTATTGGGCCATCGACCATAGCGCCAGGACCGCGGAGAGGTAGATCAGGCCCGCGCCGAGCAGCCAGAGCAGGCGCGGTTCGCCGTCTTCGGGCAGCAGCAGGGCGATGATGGCGATCATCTGGATCGTCGCCTTCAGCTTGCCGGAGAAGGCCACGGCGACGCGTTTGCCCCTGGCCGCGGTCCATTCGCGCAAGGCGGAGATCGCCAGTTCGCGCACGACGATGACGGAGACCGGCAGCAGCAGCGCCGGATACGCCGCCAGCAGCACCAGCGAAACCACGACGACGAGCAGTTTGTCGGCCACCGGGTCGAGGAAGGCGCCGAGTTCGGTCGCCTGGTCGAGCTTGCGGGCGAGATAGCCGTCGAGCCAGTCGGTCAGGCTGGCGACGGCGAAGACCGCGGCGGCGAGCAGGTGGGCCTGGGGGGTGTTCGAGTAGTAGAAACCCAGGATCAGCGGAATCAGCAGCACACGCAGGATGGTCGTCAGATTTGCGTAATTCATGCTCGCTTCTTCTACTCGCTCAATCGGGAAAATGGCTCAATTGCCGAAACGCGACGATCAGCGGCGCACCCCTCGTCGAGTCCGGTGCCGCGCAACCCGGAGTATAGATCAACCATCAAAAAGTGCCGTGCAGGTGCTTGTATATTACTTCGGCCATCTGCCGGCTGATGCCGTTGACCTTGGCGAGTTGCGTTTCGCTGGCGCGGAACAGTTGCTGGCGGCCGCCGAAATGGCGCAGCAGTTCGCGCCGCCGGGCCGGGCCGACGCCGGGAATGCTTTCCAGGAACGAGGCCTTGCCGGCCCTGGCGCGCCTGCGGCGGTGGCCGGCGATGGCGAAGCGGTGGGCTTCGTCGCGCACCTGTTGCAGCAGGTGCAAGGCCGGGGAGATCGAATCCAGGCTCAGTTCCTTGCTCTTGCCGCCGTGGCGCAGGATCAGGGTTTCCTGGCCGGGGCGGCGGCTGACGCCCTTGGCGATGGCGAGCAGCGGGACGTTTTCAACCTCGAGTTCCTCGAACACTTTCGCGGCGCGGCCGAGTTGGCCTTCGCCGCCGTCGATGAGCGCCAGGTCGGGCATTTTGCCTTCGCCGGCGAGCAGGCGCGTGAAGCGCCGCTTCAACGCCTGTTCCATGGCGGCGTAATCGTCTCCCGCTGTGACGGCCTTGATGTTGAAGCGCCGGTAATCGCTTTTGGCCGGGCCGTTTTCGTCGAAAACGACGGCCGAGGCGACGGTTTCCCGGCCGGCGGTGTGGCTGATGTCGTAGCATTCGAGCCGCGCGGGGACTTTTTCCAGTTTCAGCGCGCGTTGCAGGAACAGCAGGCGGCGGCGGATGTTCTGCCGGCTGGCGAGCAGGGTTTCGAGAGACTGGCGCGCGTTGGCGCCGGCCATTTCCAGCCAGCGGGCGCGATGGCTGCGCACCCGGGCGGACAGTTTCACCTTGCGTTCGGCGACGTAACTCAGCGCGGCTGCGATCTTTTCCGCTTCCTCGGGCAATTCGGGCACGATCACCTCGCTCGGCATGAGGCTGGCCTTGCCGCCGGAGAGGTAGACCTGGGAGATGAAGGCCGCGACGACCTCCGTGGCATCTTGCGCGAGCCGGAACTGGGGGAAATGGCTTTTCGAATCGATGATGCGCCCTGCCCGCACGTGGATGACGTGGACGCAGGCGTAAGGCTGGTCGAGTTCGGCCGCGATGATGTCGGAGTTGCCGCCCTTGTTGGCGACGACCTGCTTGTCCTGGATGCGGCGCAGGGCGGCGACGCGGTCGCGGATGACGGCAGCCTTCTCGAATTGTTCGCGGGCGGCGGCGGCTTCCATGTCTTTCGCCAGCTCGGTGAACAGCCGGTCGCTCTTGCCTTCGAGGAAGAGTTTCGAGTAGCGCACCTGTTCGGCGTATTCCTCTTGCGAGACGAGGCCGACGCAGGGCGCGGTGCAGCGCTTGATCTGGTGTTGCAGGCAGGGCCGGGTGCGGTTGCTGTAATAGCTGTCCTCGCATTGGCGTACCTGGAAGACCTTTTGCAGCATGTTGAGGCTGTCCCTGGTCGAATGGGCGCTGGGGTACGGGCCGTAGAAGGCGCCCTTGCCGCGGCGGCTGCCGCGGTAGAAGGCGAGCCTGGGGAAGTCCTGGTGTTCGGTGAGCAGGATGTAGGGGTAGGACTTGTCGTCGCGCAACTGGATGTTGTAGGTGGGCCGGTGCCGCTTGATCAGCGACTGTTCGAGCAGCAGCGCCTCGGTTTCGCTGTCGGTGACGGTGACTTCGATGCCGGCCACCTTGTTCAGCATGGCGAGGCTTCTTGCGTTCAGGGCCGAGCCGCGGAAATAGCTGCGCACGCGGTTGCGCAGGTTGGCGGCCTTGCCGATGTAAATGACCTTGCCGGCGCCGTCCCGCATCTGGTACACCCCGGGCCTGCGCGTGAGGCCGGCGATGTAACTCTCGTGATCGAAGGCGTTTTTTGTAGCCATGTGAAGGGGTTGCGAATGTCCATACACGCGGGTTGAAAAGCTTAGCGGACAGCGGGCAGTTGCTCAACCAGCGTATGTTTCGCTGGCGATTTTCGCCTTGCTGGAATGGGTGTCCTGCGACTTCGCGGCGACTTCGGGTCCTGCGACTTCGGGCCGCCGCTGAGATCGGCGATGAAATTCTCGTGATCGAATTCGGCTGGTTCTGTCATGGCAATAACGTCTGCGCCGGGGAAATTCGCGGCCTCGGCTCCGCGCTCAACCGCCGCCTCGGCCCGCCGGTTCTTCCGCGCCGATGATACGCACTTCCGGCTCGAGTTCGATGCCGAAATCGTCGAGTACTCGCCGGCGCATTTCCCAGGCAAGCTCATAAAGTTCTCGACCGGTGGTCTGCCCCCGGTTCACCAGCACCAGGGCGTGCTCGCTGTGAACCGCCGCATCGCCCCGGGTGTGGCCACGAAAGCCACATCGTTCCAGCAGCCAGCCCGCCGGCAGCTTGACCCCCTGGCTCACCGGAAAGTGCGGCGGTGAGTCATGGCGCCGGCACAGTTCCTCCCAGGCGGCTTCGCTGATGACCGGGTTCTTGAAGAAACTGCCGGCATTGCCCAGCACCGCGGGATCGGGCAGCTTGCGGCGCCGGATGCGGCAGACAGCGTCGAATACGTTCTCTGGAGTGACTTCCCCGGCGCCGGCAAGTTCCCTTTCCAGCGCCGGATAGGCGAATTGCGGCGCGGGCTCCGGGGACAGTTGCAAGCGCAGCGCGGTGACGACCCGGGGTTTGGCGCGGGGTCGCTTCAACACGCTATCGCGATAGGCGAAGCCACAATCGGCGCGGCTCAGCTTGCGTCCGGCGCCATCGGCGCAGTCGAACAGATCCAGTTCGACGAAAAAACCTTCCAACTCCACGCCGTAGGCGCCGATGTTCTGCACTGGCGCGGCGCCGGCGCTGCCGGGGATCAGCGCGAGGTTTTCCAGGCCGTACAGGCCGCCCTCCAGACAGGTTCGCACCAGTTCATGCCAGTTTTCTCCCGCCGCCGCCTTGACCAGGCCGCTTTCCCGGTCGATTTCGATGCCGCGGTTGCGCATGAGCAACACGAGGCCGGGAAAATCGCCGGCGAACAGCACATTGGTGCCGCCGCCGAGCAGGAGCATCGGCAAGCCTCGCTGCTCCGCCATGGCCACGGCAGTCTCGAGTTCATCACCGTGTTCGATTTCCGCCAGGCAGGCGGCCCGGGCCGCGACGCCAAAGGAGTTGTATGGCCGCAAGTCGGCATTGTCGGTGAGTTTCATGCGGCTAGGAGCCTGCACCGTAGGAATTCACGGCTACAAATCCGCTCTCATCCACGCCCCCGGCCGCTCGATTTCGTTGCATATTCACCAATATTCGCCTCAATCGATCGGCCAGGGGCGCGGCGATAGCGAATTTTAGCTTTCGCGAATTCCTACGGCGCAGCCTCCTAGGAGCCTGCGCCTTCGGCGACACATCCCTGCGCCGCAGGGGTTGCCGAAACCCTGCCGGTACAATCAAGGCTGCGAGGGTAATTGCCAGTCAATGCCCCCGATTCCCCTGGCCCGCAGATACTCGTTGGCCAGGGAAAAATGCCGGCAACCGAAGAAGCCCCGATCGGCGGAGAAAGGCGAGGGATGGGGGGCGCTCAATACCTGGTGTCTCGCCTGGTCGATAATCGCCCCCTTGCGCTGGGCATGGGCGCCCCAAAGCAGAAACACCAGTCCTTCGCGCCTGGTATTGAGCGCTTCCACGATACGGTCGGTGAACCGCTCCCAGCCCTTGCCCTGGTGGGACGCCGCCTTGCGCGCTTCCACCGTGAGCACGGCATTGAGCAGGAGCACGCCCTGCCGCGCCCAGTGTTCCAGGCAGCCGTGGGGCGGCGCCTCGAAACCCAGGTCATTGCGCAATTCCCGGAAGATGTTCTTGAGCGATGGCGGCGGCGGCACACCCGGCGGCACCGAAAAACACAGACCGTGGGCCTGACCCGGGCCGTGGTACGGGTCCTGGCCAAGAATCACCGCCTTGACCGCATGGAATGGCGTTGCATCCAGGGCATGAAAGATCCTGTCCCCCGGCGGGAAAATCCTCTTGCCGGCGGCTTTCTCCCGCCGCAGGAAGGCGCTGAGCTCGCGCATGTGGGATTGCTCGAACTCGCCGCCGAGCTGTTCCAGCCAGGAGGCTTCGAGCCTGACCCGGCGGGCCGGCTCAGCCGGCATGTTCCGGCCGCATATGGGGAAACAGCAGCACATCCTTGATGGAGGGCGAGTCGGAGAGCAGCATGACCAGGCGGTCGATGCCAAGCCCCTCGCCGGCGGCGGGCGGCATGCCGTATTCCAGGGCGGTGATGTAGTCCTCGTCAAAATACATGGCTTCCATGTCGCCGGATTCGCGTTTGGCGACCTGGGTCCGGAAACGTTCCGCCTGGTCTTCCGGGTCGTTGAGTTCGGAAAAACCGTTGGCGAGTTCCTGGCCGGCGATGAACAACTCGAAGCGGTCGGCGATCTCCGGATTCTCGTCGTTGCGCCGGGACAGGGGCGATACTTCGGTGGGGTATCCGGTGATGAATGTCGGTTCGAAAAGTTTCGGCTCCACCTTTTGCTCGAAAATCTCCAGCAGCAGCTTGCCTTCGCCCCAGGCCGGGTCGAAGGAAACTTCAAGTGCGGTGGCTGCGGACCGCAAATTGGCCAGCCCGGCAAGCTGCGACGGATCGGAAATGGCGCAATACTCCAGAACGGACTCGCGCAGGCTCAGACGGCGAAATTCTCCGGCCAGATCAATCTCGCTGCCCTGCCAGTGGATGCGGGTCCGCTCCAGGGCTTCCCTGGCCACGGTTCGCAGCAGGTCTTCGGTGAGATCCATGAAATCGCTGTACGTCGCATAGGCCTGATAAAACTCCAGCATGGTGAATTCGGGATTATGGCGGGGGGAAAGCCCTTCGTTGCGGAAATTGCGATTGAGTTCGAACACCTTGCCGTAGCCGCCCACCAGCAGGCGCTTGAGATAGAGTTCCGGCGCCACCCGCAGATACATGGGCAGGTCCAGGGAGTTGTGGTGGGTGGCGAATGGGCGCGCCGCGGCGCCGCCCGGAATGAGCTGCAGCATCGGCGTTTCCACTTCCATGAAACCCCGGTCCTCGAAATAGCCGCGGATGGCGCGCAGGATGCGCGAACGCAGGGCGAAACGCTGTCTGGTTTCCGGGTTGGCGATCAGGTCCACATAGCGTCGCCGGTAGCGCAGTTCGGTATCGGTAAGGCCGCGGTACTTGTCGGGCAATGGCCGCAGGGATTTGCCCAGCAGGCTGAATTCCGCCACCCGCAGGGTCAATTCGCCCTTGCCGGTGCGGAACAGCTCCCCGGTGGCGCCGATGATGTCGCCAAGATCGAGCAGCTTGTGCAATGCCGCCAACTCCGGCGGCAATTGCCGCTTGTTGAGATACAGCTGTATCGGGCCGCTGCCGTCGTCGATCACCACAAAAGGCCCGCGCATGCGGATGATGCGCCCGGCGAGACTGACCTGTCGCACCTTCGTCCCGAGCGAGGCGGCGTCGTGTTCGGCATAATTTTCGCCGACTTCGCCCGTGCCGCCTGACGGCCGGAAATCATTGGGATACGCCCTGCCCCGCTCCCGCAGCAGCGCGAGCTTGCGCCGCCGCTCGGCGGTGAGCCGGTGTTCGAAATCGCCGTCCTGTGCCGACATGGGGTGTCCCTACAGCCCCGACTTGAGGCTGGCTTCGATGAATGGGTCGAGCTTGCCGTCGAGTACGGCGCCGGTATTGCTGGTCTCGGCGCCGGTGCGCAAATCCTTGATGCGGGAGGAATCGAGCACATAGGAACGAATCTGGCTGCCCCAGCCGATATCGTCCTTGGATTCCTCGATATTCCGGGACTGCTCCTTGCGGCGCAGTTCCTCCATTTCGTGGAGTTTCGCCTTGAGTTGCCTGATGGCCATTTCCCTGTTCTTGTGCTGGGAGCGCTGGTTCTGGCATTGCACCACGATACCCGAGGGTTCATGGGTCAGCCGCACCGCGGAATCGGTCTTGTTGACATGCTGGCCGCCGGCGCCGCTGGAGCGATAGGTGTCCACCCGGACTTCGCTCATATCGAGATTCACCTCGATATCGTCCTCGATCTCCGGTGAGACGAATACCGCGGCAAAGGAAGTATGGCGCCGGTTGCCGGAATCGAAAGGCGATTTTCGCACCAGCCGGTGTACACCGGTCTCGGTGCGCAGCCAGCCGAAGGCGTAGTCCCCCCGGACATGCACCGTGGCGCTCTTGATTCCCGCCACATCGCCGCCGGATGCCTCGGTGAGTTCGGTGTCGAAACCCTTGTCTTCCGCCCAGCGCAGGTACATCCGCAACATCATTTCCGCCCAGTCCTGGGCTTCGGTTCCGCCGGAGCCGGCCTGAATCTCGAGCCAGGCATTGGCCGGATCCCTTTCTCCGGCGAACATGCGGCGGAATTCCAGCGCCTCCAGCTTGCCCAGCAACTCCTCCAGTTCGGCGTCGGCTTCCCGCAGCAGTTCGCCGTCATCGGCTTCCCGGGCGAGCGCAAACCACTCGCGCAATTCCGCGGCGCCGGATTCCAGTTCGTCGATTGCGTCGATTGCCCCGGCTAGCCCGGATTGCTCCCGGCCCAAAGCCTGGGCGCGCTCGGGCTTTTCCCACACCGAGGGCTCGGCAAGCTCGAACTCGACCTCGGTCAGGCGTTCGCGTTTGGCGGCATAGTCAAAGATACCCCCTGAGGCCTTCGGTTCGCTCGGAGATTTCCTTGAGTTTGTTGAGTTGGCTGCTGACTTCGAGCATGGCGGATTCGTCCGGCTCCATCGCCGGTGGATTCTATCGCAAACCGGCTTTAGCGTGCTGCGCGCGCAGGCCCAAGCAATATCCGCTTCAGGTCGCCCCGCTCCCGCGAGATCAGGAACAGCAGATAGATCGTCAGGAACAGCATGCCGAAGAAGAGCGCCAGAACGCCCAGCCCCCAGGCAATCGGAGTGAAGCCGTTGCGCCATACCGTCCACGTGCCCGAAAGCAGGAGAAAACCGGCGAAATCCAGATTGAACTGGCCGGCCCAGGCCATCCGCGCCATATCGCCGAAAAACACCGGAAACAGGTTGGCGCCGTGATTGAGGACAACAATGGCGGTGTAGGTCAGCAGTACGGCGAGGAATGTCCCAAGGAAGTATCGAAACGCGTTCATTGCGGCCAGGCTTCTTCAGTTCAATGATAAATCCCTGTCCATGGGTGATTGTCGTCAAGCTATCATGCGGCCGGCAAAATTGCGAATGCGGCGCGGAGCTGCCGATTTGGGCTCATGGTGGATATGACAGGCGGGAGATCGGCAGCCGGAAAAAGCGCCGTCAGCACAGGCATCATTGGGCTCCCGCCGGACTCGTTCGCGCCGCGCCCGGGGGCAGTACGGTGATTTCCCGCGCTTCCTCATATACTTCCGCGTTATCCAGCACGATATCCGAAGCTTGCTCATCCGCGTGTTCGTGGCCGGCGTGATCGTGCGTATCGGCGCTTTCCTGCCGCGCGGAATCCCCTCGCGAACTGCCATGGCCGGCGCCCGGCAGTCGATAGGATTCCGCCTGACCCACATCAACCTGGTAGCCCAGGTCCGCCATGGCCTGGATTGTGATGGCGCTCAGCGGGGAACTGGGGGAGCTGTCCGCGAAGGCGGACATGAGTTCCGAGCCGAGTTCGCTCTCGCGCCAATGGCTGTCCGCGCTGCCGGGGCCGCCTGTGTCCTGCACGGGCACTTTGCCGTCGGGATAACCCGAACCGCCCGCAGCGTTGAAGGCGGCCCGGGCCAGGGGGCCGGCGAAGTGGGTGTCACGCGCCTTGAACGTGTTCTGTTTATCGCTGAGCAAGGATTGCTCGCGCAACAGGCTGGCCCGGTTGAAGAAGGAGCGTGTGAAGCCCAGCGTGTGCGCGATTTCGTGCATGGCGAGCCCGCGCGCCTTTGAGGTGTTCAATCTGTCCAGATCTGCCGAATCGAGACTGATCATGCCGGTGACGGGCAGACCCGAGGCGTCGCGGTAGTCACACTGCGAAGCGGACCCCAAGACTCCCCCCGACCCGTCCAGGAATCCCACGTTCACGAACAGGCGCAGGTCGTCAACGACATCATTCACTGCCGGAATGCCTGTCTCGCAGTAATCCGCCGCCCTGGGGTTGCCGGAGTAGTCCACATTCGGGACATCCATGGTGATCACCCGCTCCCACATCGCCACCGCCTGTTCCACGATGGCGCGGTGGGCCGCGCTCACCGTGCCCATATACACCACATCTATGTCGAACGACGCGCTGCCCGGCGTGGTCGCATCGGCAACCGTGGAAAATTGCCCGTACCGCGTGTCCGAACACGAACCGCCGATGTATCGATAAACTGCTTCCCACTCGGCGCCCGGCTCCGCGAATTTGGTGAGCGGCAGATCGAGCGAGACGTTCCGCGCCTGCGCCGTGCCGCTGGTGCTGGTCGCGGTCAGGCAGAACTTGCGCCAGCCGTCCCGGTACGCCTTTGGACGCGCCCAGGCTTGGTAGGCGCGTGTTTCCCCGGCCGCGAACCGATCGGAGAACGACAGCGTAAGCGTATCTCCCGCGCTATTGAACCCAGCGGTCGGCGTGGCAGTGGCAGGCGCGTTGACGGTGACGGTGAACGAGCCCGCGGCAGAATCCCCCGACGGGTCGCGAGCCGTCGCCGTAATGGTCGCCATGCCAGCCGAATGGGGATACACAATCAGGGAAGCCCCCTCAAGGACCGCGATGGCGACCGATTCGTCGCTCGAAGATGGCGTCAACCAAACATGCTCCTTATCTGCGTCCCTGAACGCCTCCGTGGGATGGGACCAGACGAAGGGGGCGCCGCCCGCGATCGTTTGCTGGTCGGAGGGCAATTTTCGCGGGATGAGCGTGGGGGGGCGATTGACATAAGGTTCGAGCACAAGCTCATAGGCGCCCCCTTGCGAGTTTTGTCGACCCCGCACGTTAAGAAAATAGGTTCCAGCTCCAAGGTTATGTTCAATCATGAAGTTTTTGTCTTCTCCTCCGCCCTGATTTCTCGCGATCGGGCGACCGTCGCGATCAGACAAGTTGCCCAAGGTGTCAGTGGTTCCGGTCGTCTTGATCGACACACGCATCGCGGAAGCGAGCCGGAACTGGAAGTAGTCGTTGTCTCCCTTGGTGAGGGTACCGGAGATCCTCCCCGGGAAGGGAACCGGCATGGCAAACTCTTGCGAGTCCGGGTGGTCTCCTCCCGCGACGCGCACCAACGCTCTTCGGCTTGCTGACCTGGCGCCCCTACTGCCGTTCGGCGCCTTGGCACCGGTGCCGCGCACCGAAACTGTCAGATTTGCCGCATGGAAAGCATTCGCGGAAACCGCGGGACGCGTCCAGATCGGAGTGGCGGAACCCGGATCGTCGAGCGCACCGCCGTCCACGCTCCACGCGTACTCCGGCGTTCCGTCATACGCGCCACCCGTCAAGGTCGCGCCGAGAACGACTGACGTGCTCCCGGTTCCTGTCGGAATGGGATTGACTGACACCAGCGGCGCATCGATGTTCTCGTCGTCATTAGCCGTACCCCACACCAACAGGCTGTAGGGCGCCCTGCTGAATGTCTGACTGCGGTTATACGGGGAGGCTCGCACCCTGAGATAATAGGTGCCGGGGTTGAGGGTGTTCGCTGCAATGCGGAAGTTCTGCTTTTTGCCATGATCCTCGTTGACATAAAGCACGCTCCCGACGCTGTCGGTCAGTGTGCCGTAGGTGTCCGAGTCTCCGGTGGTCTCAAGAGTCAGCGTCCCGGCCACTTTGATGTCAATGCGGTAGAAATCATTATCCGAGGCTGAATCCAATCGGCTCAGCGTGATCGACGGAATCGCGACCTGGGTCGCTGAGGCAATGTCGCCGCCGTCGTCACCCTTGCTGCCGCGCACGCGAGAAGTCCTGCTCGTGTGCGCCGTGTCGCTGCTCCCGTCACGGGCGATTACGCCGGCGCCGCGCACCGTGACGATAAGGCTCGCGGTGTAATCGGTGTTCCTCTCGACCGTCGGGCGCGTCCAGATCGGCGTCGCCGAAGCCGAATCGTCGAGCTTGCCGCCGCTCACGCTCCAGGCGTATTCCACCGCGCCGTCGTAGGCGCCGCCCGTCAGCCTGGCGCCGAATTTGACGCTGGTGCCTTCCAGTCCATAGGGTATGGTGTTGATCGATACCGTCGGCGCGGATGCCGCGGGCAGCGACAGTGAGGCGTTGCGCACGAGCGCCGCGCGGCTCGCGGCCACGGTGTCGCTTGTGTCGCTGCGGGCGTTGGCGCCTGCGCCATGCACCGTGACGGTGAGGCTCACGGTATGGTTGGTATCGTTGTTCACCGCCGGGCGTGTCCAGGTGGGCGTGGCGGAGGTCGGGTCGTTCAGCGCGCCGCCGGTCACGCTCCAGACGTATTCGGGCGATCCATCGTAGGTTCCACCGCTGAGCGTCGCGCCGAGTTGCACGGAACCGCCCTCATCGCCCGCCGCCACCGGGTCGATCGTCAGCGTTGGCGCGTTCGTCGGCGGGGTTCCGCTCAGGGCGCTTCCCGTCACCGACAGGCTGTAGTCGCCCCGGGTCGATCCGCGGTAGCCGCGCACCATCACGTAGTAGGCGCCGGTGGCAATCGTTCCCATGGCGATGCGGAAGTTGCGCCCCTGGCCGCCGTCGTCGTTGGAACGCAGTTGGGCTCCGCTATTGTCGTAGAGAATCCCGTAAGTGTCCGTGGATCCGGTGGTGGCCAGCGTCAGGCTTCCCGCCCGGGTGACGTC
>JAJECW010000036.1 GCA_022821865.1 Pseudomonadales bacterium | reverse complement strand
GCCGCAGAGCCAGGCGCGGCGCACGCAGCGGGCGACGCAGTGGTAGTAGCGGGTGCGTTCGGGCTGGACGATTTGTGAACGGGGCTGGGTCATGGGGCTTCCGCCGGCCGTGGGTTCCGATGGGGAAGGTATAGGCGGGAATGGTTCCGAATGCCAAGTTTTTGGGGAAATTAACCGGGAGGGGCTGACAGTCGGGGCCGAAACAATGGCTGGGACGGATACAAACCTTGACTGGATGGATGGGTGTCCCGTGGGTTCCCGGGGTTCCCGTGGGTTCCTCTCTGGATGGATGGGTGTCCCGTGGGTTCATGTCCCGTGGGTTCACGCCTTTCACGCCGAAGGCGATGCGCGCAAGCATGTAGGAACTCAGATGTGTGCGCGCGCCGATCAAGCCGGTCAACGCGCCGATGAAGGCCAGCATCGCGCAGCCCATCAGCACCGCCAGGGTCGCCCGGTCATTCGGCGTAACCTGGAATACTTCAACCCCGGCCACGAAAGTCGGCAGCGAAAATCCGACCATGGCGCTGATCAGCCCGACCCGAATCCAGCCCACCCGATGTGCTTCCGGCACCGGTTCGGTGGAAAATTCCTGCGAGTTATCGCTCATCGTTTACTCCGGGGGATAGGTGCAAATGGGAACTTAATCGGATTTTCCCTTGATTCGCTCTGTCGTACCATCGGAATATACCCTGAGCATCGGCTCGACTAGTTCATGACCTGTTCCATCCTGATCGAAACGCCGCAGTATTTCTCGTGCATCACTTGGTCCCAGATAGGTTAAAGATGTCGTTTCAGCCGGGCGCGGGCAAAACCCTGCCCCGAGAGCCAGGCCGCCCTTTTCGGTCAACAGGTAACGATCGTGAAACTCAATCTTCGGGTTTTCGCGCTTTCGCCAGCATCCTATCGAAATTTTCATGCCGTCCGGTATAAAACCCGGCAGTCCGCCGAGCTTCTCCTGTATATACGATATGTCTGGCATTCCGCCCCTGTATTTATCGCGGTAATGTAGTTCACAAGTTGCTCTGGGATTCAGTCTATTGACGATTTTCAAACACTCAGCCAAGAGCAGCCGCGTATTTCTATCCTTATTTTCTCTATCAATTCGGATATAAGGATCGACAAACGCGATTCTCTCGCCAAATCGCAGCAAATGATGGAAGGCTGCCACTAATTCATCAATCTCTCTAACAACTTGGGTTCGATTAATCAAATCAGATTCATCAAACTCCTCCATCGAAAGAACGTTAGAGCTTTCAGGCTCAGATTGAGCTGTAATAATTGCCCCAAACGGATCGGCTTCATTTTGAAGTTTTGCATTCGCGAACCAATCGCGAAGACTGGGGTCATATTCACGACCAAACCGCATGACTTTTCGCGCATCTTTCGCTTGATACAGTGCTTCTATAATCCTTTGCTTATCTCTTTCTCGAAGTTTCTTGGCAGACTCATGTACTTCTTCATACCATTTGTTTGGAAATCTGGCAATCAATCTACCTTTATCGAACCCGAACATACCGATCACGAATCGGAAATTATGCCAACTTATAGCAATCGCTCCTGGGTCTACAGCGTACTCATAATCCATTAAAAGAGCTCCCCTGCACGTTCATCGAAAAATCCATTTGGCCAGCGGTCTACAAATTCGCCGGTATTGTCTATTCTCAGTCGCTTTATCCGTGTTTTTATACTCTTTTTTGTGCGAAGTGGTTCGACATAGATAATGGATACATCCTTTGCATGCAACCCGACGATATTGGACGGAAGTTCATTTTCTGTGGTTTGCTCAATACGACGTAGTAACCTGAGGAGCAAATGTTCGCTGTGTGTTTCTATAAGGAATACTCTTTCCATTCCACTATGTTCGTAAGTCGATTCAATAAATAAATCGCCCAATTCAACCTGAATTGCCGGATGCAGATGCAACTCCGGCTGCTCCAGCATCACTATGCCATAGTTATGTTCATACAATGCTGCCGCCAAAACGGGAACAAGTTGGGGTATGCCAACACCAACGTCGACAAAATCAAGATCGATCTGTCTCCTTTTGTCATGAAGCTTGACGACCATATGGCAATCCTTGGGCATTTGCGGGAAAAAGGTCGCCGGATCCTCCATATGTTTTCCTGCTATCCTGGCCTTGGTTTTTCCACTGTCAAAATCAATGAGTTGATTTTCCGGCAGTACTTTCAGCTTGAATCGTTTGATTGCATAATCAAGGCCAAGTCGTTGCTCAAGCCAATCGTTCACCTTGCGCACAAATTCCGTATCATCCGTTGTATCGAGTATGGTGCCGCTCTTTCCCCTGGAAGGAATCGGGCGTAACGGGCCTATTCTCGACGATGGGGAAAATGCCGATTTGGAAGAAACTTCCGTTGCGCCTAACACAGACTGCATGGTTCCAAAAATCAGCTCGGATAAAAGTAATTCAATGCGTAACCATCTGCCCCCATCGCCGCTCGCATATTTTTTTGTTCTATCAAAATCCTTTTCTTGCGAGACAAGGTCAACCGGTAAAACAATATCTCCATTGCTTTGATTTTGTCGATGGATCGAATAATCTTCGATTTGCGTTAAATCGAATTTGGCGGCATCAAGTACTATAGAATCTCCGATTTCAGACAAACTTGCGTTTTCGACGCTTCCATAGACTAGACCAAGCAACTCTTTTTCAAACGGAGAGAGATGAGCATTTTCCTCGAAGCCGGCTTTTCCTTCACCCACCTCTTCCCGCTCTGATTCGTTCTCATTGACCTCTTCGGTGTTCCAGCTCTTTTCTTTTTCCCGCAATTCATATACGTTGGATTCAGTTTTATTCGCCAGTTCGTAATCTGTCTTATTGATATCGGAAAAACTCTTGAGCAAATAATAATCGCGGTTGATTTCAAACTTCGCTTCACAACTAATTGGAAGTCCTGCTGCTCTTGCAGAAGGATTTTGCAAGCAGATTTCCATCATATTTTGGTTGTTTATATCAATTTCCAGGCTTTTGAGATAATCTGTGCTAACAAATAGACTAGGATTTTCCTCCCATGCCACCTCAATCGACACCGCGACATCTGTTACCTTGCAATGTTCCTCACTTCCGTTCAAATAACTTACTGCCAACTCGCTAAACTTGCTATCTCCAAGTAGACTTGAAAGAGTTTTCGGCAAAATCTTATCTGGTTCCGATTCAACAATTGCTCCATGATTGATTGGAAAATTTTCGCTATGGAAATTTTCATTCAAACTTGCGGATGCCTTGATTTTGATCGTTTTCGTCAAATCTTGACAATGCACCAGCGATGCGAAATTTTCCATACCTGATTCGTTTTGAGGATCGGCACCGTCGTTTCGCCCGCTCAATTTTCCTTCCAATACCTGATGGAAATACCGCACGGCCTGGAGAATGCTGCTCTTGCCCGCGCTGTTTGGGCCGAACAACAGGGTGATGGGGCTGATTTCGATGACCTGGCGTTCGCCGATGCCCTTGAAGTTTTCTATTTCCAGTCGAGTCAGACGCATTTCCCAAATCCCTCTACCCTGGTTTCCTTGCCTACGCCGCCTTCTTCAAACGACGCCTCTCCCACGCCTCCACCCGCTCCAGTCCGTGGAACAGCACAATCGCCCGTTTCTGGATCTCCAGCGTCAACACCCGCCACTGCGCCGCGTCCAGACACAACTCCCCCAGCGCCGCCCCGTCCAATCCGCCCTGGAGATACGCCCGCGCCAGCGGATCGCCGGAAAACAGCCGCGTCCAGCGCCCGATGACCTCGTCCCGGTCCCAGGCCCGGCCCTGCTCGATATCCAGATACAGCACCACATGGTAGTGGTTGCTCATCACCGCGTAGGCGGCGATGCGGATCGCGAAGACTTCCTCCAGCATTTTCATCCGCGCCAGGAGCCAGGGTTTGCGGTGGTCGAAGTTTTTGCCGGTGTATTCGTCCTCGCCGCAGAGCCAGGCGCGGCGCACGCAGCGGGCGACGCAGTGGTAGTAGCGGGTGCGTTCTGGCTGGACGATTTGTGAGCGGGGTTGGGTCATGGAGTTTCCGCCGACCGTGGGTTCCTGTGGGGAAGGTATAGGCGAGAATGGTTCGGAATGCCAAGTTTTGGGGGAAATTAACCGGGAGGGGCTGACAGTCAGGGCTGAGGCTGAGACTGAGGCTGGGTCGGATAGAAACCTTGACTGGATGGATGGGTGTCCCATAGATATCCCGGCCGGGATGTGTCCCATATCGCCTTGCCATATCGACCCGTCCCATATCGACCCGCCATATCGACCCGGGTGGGTGTCCCATATCGCATATCGATATCGAGGCCGTCCCATATCGAGATAAGGCCGGTGGGTGTCCCATATCGGGTGGCATATCGAAAGATTGCAGTCCTCTGGCAATCATGCTTGAATCCGCACGGATTTTTACCAGGATGCCTCCATGCTTGCTGTTCGCTGCCACTCCCACGGGCCGCCGGAAAATCTCAGCCTTGACGAAATCGCTCCCCCCACACCGGGACAAACTGAAGCCTTGATCGAGATTCACGCCGCTTCGCTGAATTTTCCCGACGGACTGCAGATTCGCGGCAAGTACCAGTTCCAGCCGGATATGCCTTTCATACCCGGTTCCGAAGCCGCCGGCATAGTCCGCGCCACCGGGCCCGGCGTTGAAGGCATCAAGGAAGGCGACCGGGTCATGGCGGCCCCGGGGCTCGGGGCATTCGCCGAATTCGTCACGGCGCCAGCCGCCAGTATTCGCAGGATTCCCGACAACATGGACTTCCCCGCCGCTGCCGCCTTCCCCATGGTCTACACCACCTCCTACTACGCCCTCAAGCAGCGCGGCCAGCTACAGGCCAACGAAACCCTGCTCGTGCTTGGCGCCGGCGGCGGCGTGGGCATGGCCGCGGTGGAACTCGGCAAGATCATGGGCGCCCGGGTGATCGCCGCGGCCGGTTCGGCGGAAAAACTCGCCTTTGCCAAAAAACTCGGCGCCGATGAACTCGTGGATTACAGCGACGGCGAACTCAAGGAAAAAGTAAAAGAACTCACCGGCGGCGCTGGCGCCGACGTGATTTACGATCCAGTGGGAGGCGACCTGTTTGACCAGTGCTGCCGCTGTATCAACTGGAATGGCCGCCTGCTCGTGATCGGCTTCGCCAGCGGTCGGATACCCGCCTGCAAGGCCAATCTCGCCCTGCTCAAGGGTTCCTCCATGGTGGGCGTGTTTCTTGGCCGCTTCCGCCAGCAGGAGCCCGCTGCCTACGAGCAGAATTTTCGGGAATTGTTCGAACTGTACCAGGCGGAAAAGATCAAACCGCTCATCACCCGGACATTCCCGCTCAAGGAATATGCGGCGGCGTTCAATGTCTTTACCGAGCGCCGCGCCCTGGGCAAGGTCGTACTGGAAATGAAAACCGGGTGATTCATCATGCTGACGGATCGGGAAATCGCGGCCGACCTGGAAAAATTGAAAGCCGCGGCCGGAGAGTTGCTCGCCGCCGATTCCCCATTCGCCATCACCACAACGATGATCGGCGGCCAGGAGTACCGGGTTTTCAGCAAGGCGCCGGCCAATCTCGGCGAGTGGTACGAGTTCGGCATGGCGGCCGCCGACGACACTTTTCTCGTCTATCTCGATGAACGCTTCAGCTTCGCCGAAACCATCACCATGGCGCGCCGGCTCGCCCGGGCGCTGCGGGAAAAATACCAGGTGCGCAAAGGCGACCGGGTAGCCATTTGTGCGCGCAATTCTCCAGAGTGGTGCCTGGCCTATATGGCCACCACCATGATCGGC
Organism: Pseudomonadales bacterium; assembly: GCA_022821865.1. Taxonomy (GTDB): domain Bacteria; phylum Pseudomonadota; class Gammaproteobacteria; order Pseudomonadales; family Pseudohongiellaceae; genus UBA9145. The sequence goes on along the minus strand of JAJECW010000036.1, from coordinate 7,046 downwards.
GCGATTGCGGCGCCGCTCAATTCCTGGTCCACGGCGAGGGAACTCGAATACATGGTGGTCGACAGCGGCAGCAGGCTGATCTTCGTCGATTCGCCGCGGCTCAAGCTGCTCGGCGACAAGGCCGGCAAACTTGCCGTGGTGACCATCAAGCCGGAAGCAGCCGGTGACCTACCCGAGGTTTACAGCCTGCTTGCCGCCCGCGAACCCCTGAGCGATGCCGAATTGCGCGATTGCGGCGTGGCAGCCGACGACGACGCCACGCTGATGTACACCTCGGGCTCCACCGGCAATCCCAAGGGTGTGCTTTCCAGCCACCGCGCCGTTATCAACGCCCTGTTCACCTGGGCCTTCGTGCGCAGGGTCAATGAGCGGGTCTATCCCGAACTCGTGGAAGAGGACCCGCCCTGGCAGCCCGCCATTCTCGCCAATGTACCCCTTTTCCATGTGACCGGCAGCCATGCCCAGTTCCTGATCAGCTTTCTCGCCCCGCAGCGCAAGTTCGTGATGATGTACAAGTGGGACCCGGAAGTCGCCCTGGATCTGATCGAGCGGGAGCGCATCTCGTTTTTCCACGGCGTTCCCACCATGACTTGGGAAATCATGCAGTCGCCCCGTTTTGCCGGCGCCGATCTCGGCAGCCTGCGCGCCGTGCAAAGCGGCGGCGCGCCGCGGCCGCCCGAGCATCTGGGGCTGATGCTGGAAAAATTCCCTCCCGCGGCGATTCCCGGGCTTGGCTACGGGCTTACGGAAACCAATGCCATCGGCGCGGTCATCAGCTACAGGTTCTACGCTGCAAGGCCCCACAGCACCGGCCGCCCAACGCCTCCGGTCACCGATCTCCGCATCGTGGATGAAGCAGGCCGGGAACTCGGCGCGGGAGAAATCGGCGAAATCTGCATCAAGGGCCCCACGGTGATGAAAGGCTACTGGCGACAGCCTGAAGCCACCGCGGAAGTGCTGCGGGATGGCTGGTTCCGCACCGGCGATATCGGCAAGCTCGACCCATTGGGCTTTCTGGTCATACTCGACCGCGCCAAGGATATCGTCATCCGCGGCGGCGAAAACATCGCCTGCATGGAAGTCGAATACGCCATCAGCGAACATCCCGCGGTAAATGAAGTTTCGGTATACGGCATTCCCGATGATCGTCTCGGCGAAGTGCCAGCCGCCAGCATCATGCTCAAGCCGGGCAGGCAACTCGATACGGAAGAACTCGCCACCTTTCTGTCCGAACGGCTCGCGGCGTTCAAGATCCCCCGCAAGATCTCCTGCCAGTACGAACAACTGCCCCGCACCGGCACCGGCAAAATCGCCAAACGCCAACTCCGTCAGCGCGCTTGTCAGGAAAATTGACGGTTTTGCGATGGAAAACTATTGAACTTTTTCGTGGAAGGCACGATATAGGGGAATAATGGAGAGGTTTTGACGAATGTTGGGGGACAGGTCATGCAAACTCCGGAATGGGAAGAAAACGACAGCCTCGATCTCGCCGATGCCGCCGCCAGGGCGCCAGCCACGGCAAGCACCGACAAGGCGACCCGGGAAAAGGTGCATATCCTCGAACTGCGCCGCCGTTACGAGGAAAGGCTGGACAGCAAGCGCATCGAAATGGAGTACGGCTACGACTACCTGGATGAAGACGAATCAATCCAGTAAATCGCAAGCCAGGAACAGTTTCCGTTACCGATGGGTGAGGACAAGCGTTTACGAAGCGCAGCTTCGTGCGCGGGCCGAACGCCCCGAGCTATGCTCGGGGCCGGACTGAGGACAAGCGTTTACGAAGCGCGGCTTCGCGCGCGGGCCGAACGCCACCGAGCCTGACCGGTGGCGGAAAAGTGAGCGGAGCCTGTTCGGAATCCGACACAGTGAGGATTTCTGCGCCAAATGCCCGATCGCGCTCCGCCAGCCCAGTTCAGCCTGGGGCTTGACAGCAGCGAAGAGTTTATCGCCGCGGCGCATACTCCCATGATGCGGCAGTATCTGCGCATCAAGGCCCGGCACCCCGGCAGCCTGCTGTTCTACCGCATGGGGGATTTCTACGAGTTGTTTTACGGCGACGCCAGCGAGGCAGCCCAACTGCTCGACATTACTCTTACCGCCCGGGGCGAATCCGCCGGAACGCCGATTCCCATGTGCGGCATCCCCTATCACTCGGTGGATCGCCATCTCGCCCGGCTTGTCGGGGCGGGCAAATCCGTGGCGATCTGCGAACAACTCGGCGACCCGGCGGCAAGCAAGGGCCCGGTGCGGCGCGAAGTGGTGCGAATCATCACTCCGGGAACCATCAGCGACGAGGCCCTGCTCGATGCACGGCGGGACAATACCCTGCTCGCCCTGAGTGGTAGCGGCGATACCTATGGCCTCGCCGGCATCGATGTCAGCAGCGGCCGCTTCGTGCTGTCGGAAGCCCATGGCCGGGAAGCCCTGGTCAACGAACTGGAGCGCCTGCGCCCGGCTGAAATCCTGCTGCCGGAAACCCTGGCGGGCCTGAATGAATCCCTGGGACACCCAGCCATGCGCCCCCGGCCGGATTGGGAATTCGAATACGAAGGCGCGGTGCGCGAACTCGGCCGCCAGTTTGGTGTCCGCGACTTGTCGGCCTTTGATTGCCAGGGCATGGAAGCCGCCCTGTGCGCTGCGGGCTGCCTGTTGCAGTACCTGCGGGACACCCAGCGAGGAGAATTGCCCCATATCCGGGGCCTGCGGGTCGAGCGGCAGGGGGACAGCGTCATGCTGGACGCCGTCAGCCGCCGCAATCTGGAAATCGACGTCAATCTTGCCGGCGGCAGAACCCACACCCTGCTGTCGGTTATCGACCGCTGCGCCACGCCCATGGGCTCCCGGCTGCTCGCCCGCTGGGTCAGCCGCCCCCTGCGCAATCGGGATGAACTGCGCAAGCGGCAGGACACGGTAAGCACACTGCGGGAGAACTACCGGTTTGAAGCTCTGGACAAGCTGCTGCGGGAAGTCGGGGACATAGAGCGGATTCTCGCGCGAATCGGCCTGCGTTCGGCCCGGCCCCGGGATCTGACGCGGCTGCAAACCGCCCTGGAGAGCCTGCCCGCGCTCCAGGAGCAACTTGCGCATCTCGATGCCGCATACTTGCGGGAACTGGCCCGGAGTATCGGGGAATTTCCCGCCCAGGCTGAATTGCTGGGCCGCGCCGTGCGGGAAGAGCCGGCCCAGGTAATCCGGGAAGGCGGCGTGATCGCCGCGGGTTATGATGCCGAACTCGACCGCCTGCGCAAGCTGAGCGGCAACGCCGGCGAGTTTCTGGTGGAACTGGAACAGCGCGAGAGACAGCGAACCGGCCTCAATACCCTGAAAGTCGGCTATAACCGGGTCCATGGCTACTACATAGAAATCAGCAAGATCCAGTCCACCGCGGAACTGCCGGCGGAGTACATGCGCCGGCAGACCCTGAAAAACGCCGAGCGCTTCATCACGCCGGAATTGAAGGAATTCGAGGATCAGGCGCTCAGCGCCCGCAGCAAGGCGCTCGCCCGGGAGCGGGAACTCTACGACGCCCTGCTCGACAGACTCGCGGAAGACCTGCCCGCCCTGCTCGCCTGCGCCGGCGCCCTGGCGGAACTCGATGTGCTCGACAATTTCGCCGAGCGCGCCACGAGCCTGGAATACAGCCGCCCCCTGTTGCGCGACACGCCGGGAATTGAAATCCGCGGCGGGCGCCATCCCGTGGTGGAACAGGCGGCGGAAAAGGAATTCGTCGCCAATGACCTGTTCATGGACGGCGACAGCAGGATGCTCGTCATTACCGGGCCCAATATGGGGGGCAAGTCCACCTATATGCGGCAAACCGCCCTGATCGCGCTGCTTGCGCTCTGCGGCAGTTGCGTGCCCGCCCGGGAAGCCGCAATCGGCCCCATTGACCGCATTTTCACCCGCATCGGTTCCGCCGACGATCTCGCCGGGGGCCGCTCCACCTTCATGGTGGAAATGATTGAAACCGCCAACATCCTCCACAACGCCACCGGGGAAAGCCTGGTGCTGATGGATGAAATCGGCCGCGGCACCAGTACTTTCGACGGCCTGTCCCTGGCCTGGGCGGCGGCGGTATACATCGCCGAGCACATTGCCGCATTCACCCTGTTCGCCACCCACTATTTTGAGCTGACCGCGCTGGAGAGCCAGTACCCCGGCATTATCAACGTGCATCTCGATGCCGCCGAGCACGAGACAGGCATCGTGCTGCTGCATTCGGTCAAGCCGGGCCCCGCCAGCCGCAGCTATGGCCTGCAAGTGGCCCAGCTCGCCGGCATTCCCGCTCCGGTCATCGCCCGGGCCAGGGGCAAACTGCGGGAACTCGAATCGCAAGACGGCAGTGTGCTTCCAGTTGAAGGGCATTCTGCATTAGAATCACCCGTTGAAGGGGACAGGCTGGCCGTGCCCGCCGCCAATCCGGTATTCGAGTTGCTGACCGAACTGGACCCGGATACGGTTAGCGCCCGGGACGCCTTGGGCATTCTCTACGAGTTGAAAGCGAAACTGACAAAAATACAGCAAGGAAATTGAATCCATGACATTTGTTGTAGGCGACAATTGCATCCGCTGCAAACACACCGACTGTGTGGAAGTCTGTCCCGTGGACTGCTTCTACGAAGGCCCCAATTTTCTGGTGATTCATCCGGACGAGTGCATCGACTGCGCCCTGTGCGAGCCGGAATGTCCGGTGGATGCGATTTACGCTGAAGACGAGTTACCCGAAGACCAGCTCCAGTTTCTGGAATTGAACGCGGAACTCGCGGAACAGTGGCCCAACATCACGGAAAAGAAGGACCCCCTGCCCGACGCGGAAGAATGGACCGACGTAAAGGACAAGCTGCCGCATCTCCAGCGCTGAAGCTCCGTGCTCCACCGGTGCCGAATCGGCGCCAAAACACCGCATCCCGTCCCAGGGTTTCAGGAAATCAAGGCAGCAGCGAAGTGGGGTCGACGAAGGCTCCGTCTCGTTGCACATTGAAATACAGCATGGGCGGGTTCGGGTCGGCGGCGGCAAGCTCGACGATGGGCTGGCCCGCGGCAACCCGCTCACCGGTATCCACGAGCACCCTGCCCGTCTGGGTATAGGCGCTGAGATAGCGGTCATCATGGCGAATAATGAGCAGGCTGCCCTGATCGTCGCCGAAAGGTCTGGCATAGACGACTTCACCATTCCTCGCCGCAAGCACCGCATCCCCTGCCCTGCCCTCGATATCGAGTCGATTGTTGATGTCCGGGCGATGTTCGGCGCCTCCCCGCTCGGCGAGGGGCCACTGCCAGCCGCCGTCGTCCGCGGTTTCACCCGGAAGATCCGCCCGCTCGATGGGCCGCCGCCCGGCGCCGCGGCCGGGTGGGACGGGAACCGGTGCGGCGGCGGATTGCGCGCCTCCATTCCCGGTCGGACTACCCTCGCCGAGGACGAGTTCCTGATCGATGTAGATCGTGTACGGCGGCGTCAGTTCATTGGCCGCGGCCAACTCCCGGTAATCGATGCTGTACATGAAGGCTATGGCGTAGAGCGTGTCGCCTTCCCGAACCCGGTAGGTCCCCGGCGGCGATGGAGATTCCGGGTCGGCGACGGGCTGGAATTCGATGGGTCCGCTGCTGCCAACGATTTCCGGATCCGGGTTCGGAAATTCCCGCCCCTGATCGCGAATCGGCGCCCGGGAAGACGAACTGCAAGCCGAAAGCATGACGAAGCCGAGGCTTGCCAGCAACAGCATTCGCCCGGCGTCATGGGGAAGTACGATCCGCATCACAGTGGCTATCCGCAATATCCGTGGAATCAATGACAATTATCGTCATTCCCGCCCCACACTTGAGGGTGAGGCCCGGTCGGCGCAGCCGAAAAAGAGCAAAGCTCTTTTAGGGCCGAACGGCTTGCCAGGGATGGCAAGACCGGGGTGTAGCGAAGCCACAAAGGTCCCGCCAGGGACGGCAAGCACCCCCCAATCCCAGGGCAGTCACCCGGTCGGCGCAGCCGACGAAAAGCATGCTTTTCGAGGGGCGAGGGCAAGCGTTTACGAAGCGCAGCTTCGCGCGTAGACCGAGCGACACCGAGCTATGCTCGGTGGCCGGACGAACGGCTTGCCATGGATGGCAAGACCGGGGTTTGGCGGAGCCCGGGATTCCGCGCCAGGGACGGCAGGTACAACTGAACAGAATACGCGTTCCCGCTCGGCGCAGCCGATGGAGGGCGAGCAAAGCCTGCATGGACGCATTTGCGTCGCCCGCCGCATACCCCTTTCCGGCCAGCGAGATATTTGATCCAGACACTCTTGAATTTCCTCAACGCTGCCCACATTACCCTTGCCAGTGGATGCTCATCATGAGGTCCGCCCTGTCGGCAACGACAGTCCCAACCATATTGCTTGATTGAGAGGATATGACCATGACACGATTTGATTTTTCGCCCCTGTACCGCACCACCGTCGGTTTCGACCACCTGTCATCCCTGCTCGATGCGGTGACCCGGAACGACAATGCCGGTTCGGGCTACCCACCCTACAACATCGAATTGCTGGACAGGGACAGCTACCGTATCTCCATGGCGGTAGCCGGCTTCAGCGAAGCGGATCTGGATGTTCAGGTGGAGTCCGATGAGTTGACCGTCCGCGGCCGCAAGCCCGAGGAAAAGGAAGAACGCAAGTTCCTGCACCAGGGCATCGGCGCCCGCAATTTCGAGCGGCGCTTCCGGCTTGCCGACCATGTCCGGGTCCACGATGCCCGGCTTGAGAATGGTCTGCTGCATATCGAACTCGTCCGGGAAATCCCCGAGGCCATGAAGCCCCGGACCATCCCCATCAGTTCAGGCAGTCTGATCGACGACAAGCCCCGGGCCAAGCTCAGGAAAGCGAGCTAGGACCTGTTCACACTATGCGCTGTCGCTCTGCCGGATCTCTTTTTTCGTCCGGCAAGACGCCGCGAGCGCCGTGTGGTTGATCCACATGAGCGAGCGGCAACGCCGCCCGGAGGAAAAAGAGAACCGGCCCTTCGGGTTGTGTCTGTCACGTCGCCACCCGGCGTTGCGACTCGCTCATTTGGAA